>NVWP01000093.1 GCA_002733705.1 Henriciella sp.
GCTCACGCACCTCTGGCGAGTAAGGATGTCTCTGCTTCCTGTCTGTCATAAAACCACTCTCTCAATGAAAATGGCCTCCGGCAAACCCGGCGCGGTTCATACCTCCTTCAGTGCCGCTGATGAAGGAAGCTCTTTATGAGCTAGAGAAATACATCAACACGCGTGACGGTCTGCCCGACCTGGTCCAATGCGCGTTAATTCACGCCCAATTCGAAACCATCCATCCATTTTGGGACGGCAATGGGCGACTCGGGCGGATGCTAATCACACTGCTACTTTGCGAACGTGAAGTTCTCGAGCTACCAGTTCTCTATCTGAGCTTATATTTTAAAAGCAATAGGGAAGAATATTATCAGCGACTTCAAAACGTACGCGACAGAGGTCAATGGGAAGAATGGGTGATATTCTTTCTTCGCGGCATAACCGTCACCTCTCGCTCTGCCCTAAACGCGGCTAAAGAGATTCGGGCACTCCGAGAACGTATGGTTAGCGAATCCAAAGCGATCACCAAAAGCCCAAGTGCCGTGGCGTTTGGTGAGTTTTTATTCCAACGATCGTACATCACGGCAAATTTGGTGTCTAATAACCTAGGAGTCTCACCGCCCACCGCAAACAACTTAATCGATGCTTATGTTGATGCAGGCTACCTTGTGCAAGCAAATAGCGGGAGACGAAATAGGGTATTTGCATTCAAACCTTATCTCGACATCCTACACGAGTGCGCAGACGATCTCACTGAAGTTCTAGGCGAACAGGATCACTTAGCTACAAATTCGTGAATAGCGGAGACTGGACAGTGACCCGAAGCGAAACTCGTTAGGGCTGCTTCGTTCCCGACCTGACCCGGTTGGCGAGGACTTCGTCCACCGCCAGCCTCCTATGGCCCCATATCGCGTTTTGAAAGCGGGGTGACAAGGGGGCGGATGCTGATAGGTGTTGGTCATGGCTAATACGACCAATTCCGATTTCATTCCGCTGGGCGCGCGCCCGATTGACCGCGCCGGCCATCACCGCACCGATCCTGACTGGCTGGCCGAGGCCTATAAGCGCGAGGATGTGCTTGTCCTGCTGATGCAGGGCGGGCTGCCGCTGCTGGCCAAGGATGGCGGGCTTGTCTGGCTGGGGCCGGAGGCGGTGAAGCTGGCGCCCGAAAGCGAGCCGCTATTCCTGGGGCTCGACAAGAATGGCACGCCGGTCTTCGCGGTGGAGATGCCCGGCGATTTCGATGTCGAGGCCTCCCTGATTGCCGGGACGGGGGAGTTTACCGATTTCCGCCAGGCCATGGGCCTGATGAGCGAGATGGAGGCCAATCTCGCCTCCACGGCGCGGTCGCTGTTTGAGTGGCATCGCTCGCACCGGTTCTGCTCGCGCTGCGGGGCCGAGAGCGCGCGGGTCGAGGCGGGGTGGAAGCGGGCCTGTACCGAGTGTTTTGCAGAGCATTTTCCGAGGACGGACCCGGTCGCCATCATGCTGGCCGTGAAGGGCGACCAGTGCCTGCTGGGCCGACAGAAGATGTGGCCGAAGGGGATGTGGAGTTGCCTCGCCGGTTTTATCGAGCCCGGTGAGACGCTGGAACAGGGCGCGGCGCGCGAAATCCATGAGGAAGCGGGCATCCACTGCGACCCGGCAAAGACCGAATACCTGTTCTGCCAGCCCTGGCCGTTTCCATCCTCGCTGATGATCGGCCTCATCCTGCCGGCCGAGAGTGAGGAGATCGCCGTCGACAAGGAAGAGCTGGAGACCGCGCGCTGGTTCTCGCGGGGCGAGATAAGGCGGGTGCTGGCCGGGGAGCATGAAGAGATGTTCGCGCCCCCGCCCTTTGCCGTGGCGCACCACATCATGAAGGAATGGGCCGAACGGGAGGATTAGGCGGCGCCCTTCCCCGTTTACAGGTGAGGTGCCCGGCAGGGCGGAGGGGCTTTTGCGCCGCCTGCGGAACGCGCCGCCCCCGGCTGGCGTTTGGCTTTCTTTCCCATGGAGCACCCTTCAAGATGGACCTTATCCGCATCATCCTGTCGATCCTGATCCCGCCGCTCGGCGTGTTTCTTCAGGTTGGGCTCGGCCTGCAATTCTGGCTGAATATCCTGCTGACCCTGCTCGGCTATGTTCCGGGCCTGGTTCACGCCATCTGGATCATCGCGCGCCGATAGGCCGCCGCCTTCAGGCCACCGCGAACACGCTCAGCCCGCCCGGCCCTGCGCCGGCGCGGGCTTTTTGTGCTGGGCGGGATGTAAGGGGCGCGGGCTGCCGCGAAAATGCGGGCGCCAGATATAGGAAGACCCTGCACTGAGGGGGAAGTGCAGGGTCTTCAAGCCGGAAGTGACAAGGCGGGGTGAGGGGAGGAGGGATTTTGCCTTGTTACTTCAGAACCTCCGGCTGGTCTGTGTTATGTCTGAACAATGAACTTGCGCGGGAGTGGTTCCCGGCGGTTGCAGATTTTTTTCACCAGTCACGCGAAAAAGATGAAATCGCCGCCAGATCGCCCGTCATTGCGGGGATTTCCGGGCGAGTGAGGGCCGCCGCTGCTTTGCCCTCGCGGAAGGGGGCGCGCGCCTCTATATGGGAAAGACGCGCTGAATACGGGGAGCGACAAGGATGGACAGGCTGGATGCGATGCGGCTCTTCCTGCGGGTGGCCGATACGGGGAGTTTCTCCAAGGCGGCCGCCGATCTGGAAATCGGCCAGCCCACCGTCTCGCGGCGGATACAGGACCTTGAGGCGCAGCTTGGCGCCGATCTTTTCCTGCGCACGACCCGCGCGTTGAGCCTGACCGAGGCGGGCCAGAGCTTCTATGCGCGGGCGCGCGGCATATTGGAGGCGTTCGAAGCGGCAGAGGCGGAGGTGCGCGGCCTCGACAATGAGCCGGTCGGCCAGCTGCGCATCAGCGTGCCGCATTCGCTGTCGCGCGTGGTGATCGCGCCGGCGCTGGCAAGCTTCATGCGGCGCTATCCGGACCTGTCTCTGGATGTCATTTCCGACGATTCCTATACCGATATCGTGCAGGAGGGCGTCGATCTCGCCTTCCGGCTGGGCGAGCTGGCCGATTCCAGCCTGATGGCCAAGCGGATCGCGCTGAGCCCGCGAAAGCTCTGGGCCTCACCCATCTATATCGCGCAGCTGAAAGGCGTGAGCCGGCCCGGCGAGCTGACCCCGGATGAGGCGCTGTCGCTGCGCCAGCAATCGGGCGCTGCGGTCTGGACGCTCACCCATGGCGAAAGCGGCGAGACAGACAGTGTGCGCGCGGCAGGCCGGTTCAGGGCGTCGTCCGGCGACATGCTGATCCAGTGCGCGCAGGACGCGCTCGGCTATATCCTGGCGCCGGACTGGCTGGTCTGTGAGAAGGTGCGTGAGGGTCAGCTGGCGCGGCTGCTGCCGGAGTGGGAGGCCCCTGCCCTGCCGCTGAACGTGGTGTGGTCCGGCGGCAAGCTGAAAGGCAAGGCGCGGCTGCTGGCCGACCATATCGCCGAAGCGATGAAGGCGAAGCAGCTGAGCGAGGCGGCGGGCGCCTGAGCGCCGGTCTCCGGCTAGACCTCCATACCGTTGGCACCGGCGCGCATCAGCAGCTCGCGGGACAGTTTGAAACCGACGGGTTTGCCGAGAAAAAAGCCCTGCGCATACTTTATGCCGAGCGCGCGGAGCGCATCGAATTCCTCTCGCGTCTCAACACCTTCAGCAATGATGACGGCGTCTGTCTGGTGCGCGAAATAGCGGAGGGCGGCGATCATGGCGCGGGAGACGGGGCTGTCATGCAGGCTGTCGACCAGCGACCGGTCGAGCTTGATGAAGTCGGCATTGACGCCAAGGATATGCTGCAGGCCCGCGCAGCCAGAGCCGGCATCATCGAGCGCCACCCGCACACCGAAGGTGCGAAGCGGATCGAGCGCGGCCCGCACCGCGCCATAGTCGCTGATCTGGGCATGCTCTGTCAGCTCTATGATGAGCCGGCTGACATCGAAGGCCAGCAGCGTGTCGGCAAACCGCGGGTGGAGGATGGTTCCGGCGGAGACATTGATCGACAGGCGGACGTCTTCAGGAAAGATCTTCGCGCTGGTGAGCGCAGCTTCGATGAGGGCCAGTTCAAGCTCGGCCAGAAGGCCGACCGACTCCGCCTCCTCGAACCAGCTATAAGGATCACGCTCAGGGTCCGTGGGAAAGCGCGCCAGGCACTCAAAGCCGAGGATGCGCGCATTGGTGATGTTCCAGAGCGGCTGATAGGCGATGGAGAACTGCTTCCTTGCGATAAGCGTCTCGATGCGCTCGCGCGTCTGGCGGGTCTGGTGCTCGTGTTCCTCCTGCTGGGCGATCTGGGCCCCGGCGATTTCCGCAAAGAGGCGCACCACGCCGATATCACGGGCGTTCAATGAGGAATTGGGCTCTGTGTCGAGGCAGCAGAAAAGGAAGCTGAATTCACCTTCGCGCGTGCGGATGGGCACGCTGATATGGGCGCCGACCGGCAGGAGATGGGTGATCTGCATGTCGCGGGTAACCGGATGGCAGGCCGCGTCGGGAAGAAGCTGAGGAACGCGGCCGTCCAGAATATGCTGGCAGTAGACCTCACTGACGTCGCGCACGCTGCCGGGGTGCATCGCCGCCTCAAAACCGGGCGCATCGACATAGACCAGGTGGCTCTTGTCGCCATCAACCCTGGAGATATAGGCCATCTTCATTCCGAGATGCCGGCGCGCCGAATTCAGCGTCGACTGGATGACGCTTTCGGGGGCGGGGCCCGCAGGGCGGTATTCATTCAGACGGAGGCCGGTATCGCCATCCGACTTTCCCCCTCCGGCGCTCAACTGAACCATTCCAAAACCATCCCTGACACATCCCGCAAAGGCGAGGCCGGCCCAACGGGAGAGGGAAAGCCTGCCGGCAACCCCATCACCCCACACCGCGCGCCGCCCTCGGCTCAGACTCACGCGGCGAATGTGTGAGGCGCTAATTGACGGCGGCTCTACAGAAAAGCGGAAATTTCCCTGAAATTTGGCCGAGCTTCCGGTAATTATTGAACGCACCCAGAATAGAAAAATCCCAGTGACCACCGAGGTCCAGAGGCCCCAGCCAGAGTATCTTGAAATTCTTGAAGTTTTAAATTTTGAAATATTCAGAACTGGCAAGAAGGCCTGAGAGCAGGCGAAATAAAGGCTGGAATATCTCTCAATAAAAATTGTGGAAAAAATGACATCTTAGGTCACAAAACTGGGACCTCTGGGCGGTTTTTGCGCACGACCGCCGGTGCTTCAGAAAGAAAAAAGCCCCGCAGCGCGGGCTGCGGGGCTCTCGTTTTCGTCCGGGAGCACGGGTCCACACGGGGGCCCATGCCGGAGGGTGAAACCTAGTCTTCGGTTTCCATTTCCTCTGCCTCGCCGGCGTCTGCTTCGGCCCCGGCCTTGTCCGCCTTCACCTCTTCGATCCAGGTATCGACGCGGCGCTCAAGGATTTCGAGCGGCAGGGCACCGCCACCGAGGATGGTGTCGTGGAAGCCCTTGATATCGAAATCGTCGCCAAGCTCCTCGCGGGCATGTTCACGCAGTTCGAGGATCTTGATCATGCCGATCTTGTAGGCGGTGGCCTGACCCGGCATCACGATATAGCGCTGGATTTCCGAGCGGGCCTGCGCGTCGGTGACGGCAGCGTTTTCGGTGAAGTATTCAAATGCTTCCTGCTCGGTCCAGCCCTTGGAGTGCAGACCGGTGTCCACCACGAGGCGGATGGCGCGCCAGATTTCAGAGCCGAGGCGGCCGAATTCGGACTGCGGCGTCTGGAAGGTGCCCGGCATTTCGCTGGCGAGGCGTTCTGCATAGAGGCCCCAGCCTTCGGAATAGGCGGTGAAGCCGGCCTGCGTGCGGAATTGCGGGATGTCCTGCAGCTCCTGCGCAATGGAGATCTGCATGTGGTGGCCCGGAAGCCCCTCATGATAGGCGATCACTTCCAGTTCCCGCTTCGGCATGGCGGTCATGTCCGACAGGTGGGCGTAATAGGTGCCGGGACGCGACCCGTCCGGCGTACCGGGATAGTAGTGCTGGGCAGCGCCGTCCTGTTCGCGGAAAGGCTCGACCCGTTTCACGACAAGGTCAGCCTTTGGCAGAATGCCGAAATAGTCCGGCAGCTGCGTCTCGATATTGTCGATGGCCGCCGAGGCGTCAGCGATATACTGGTCTGCGCCTTCATCATTGTCTTCGTAATAAAGCTCACGGTCATCGGTGTTCTCACGCAGATAGACGAAGAATTCCTGCAGCGTGCCGTCAAAGCCGAACTCTTCTTTCACCGCTTCCATCTCGCCCTGCAGGCGCTCGACTTCATCAAGGCCGATCTGGTGGATTTCGTCTGCGGTCAGGTCCGTCGTGGTCGAGACGTGAAGGCGGTAGTTGTAATAGTCCTCTCCGCCCGGCTGTGAGGTAAGGCCCGTCGGGTTGGACGGGGCGTCTTCAAGCTCTTCCGTGGCCCAGTCGATGAGGCGCTGATAGGCAGGCTGGAAGTCTTCCAGAAGCGCAGTTCTGGCAGCCTCGGTCAGCTCTTCGGCGCGGGCTTCATCAATCTCACCGGCGTCCTGGAGATTGGAGATTTCCATTTCGATGTCGGCCCAGAGGTCGGACGGCTCCCCGTCGGTGAACGGCGCTCCGGTGATGACTTTCTCAGCCTGATCGATCACGCCTTCGAGGGCGAAGTCAGGCGTCTCGACGCCGCGGCTGGCGCTTTCCTTGGCGACGTCCAGAAGCTGGTCGCCAGCGCGCGCGCCCTCGCTGATCCGCGAGATATAGGCTTCCATGTCGCTTTCATTGTCGACCCGGTGGAACTGGATAAGGACGGTGGGCAGGAAGCTCTGCGCGCCGTTCATCTGGTCGAAGGTGAAGCCGTTATAGAAATAATCGAGGCCCTCTTCGGCGCGCTCGGCCTGATATTTCCAGACGTCCCAGGAATTCTTCGCCTCCTGGGTCAGGGCGTCATAGTCGAAATTGGCTTCCATCTCAGCGACACTGTCGAGGCGCCACTGGACCTGTTCCTGGGCGGCCTCATAGGACATATCGTCGATTTCGTCATTGCGTTCCTTGCGGCCAAGGAAGGTGAGCTGGATGGGGCTCATCATCACCAGCTCTTCATATTTCTCATCGAACCAGGCGTTGAGACGCGCGGTTTCCGTTTCCTCTGCCGCGTCGTCTGCAGCTTCGGCCTGCGCGGAGTCCGCGCCTGTTTCGGCGCTGGTGTCCTGCTGGGGCGCGGCAGACTCACCGCAGGCGGCCAGAATGAGAGCAAGGGCTGTGGCAGTCGCAGACAGCGTGACACGCATTAGGGAAACTCCTGTTCTTATCGATTTTCGCTAAAGAGCAGGATTTTGGTTCAGATGCAAGGCAAGAGGGCGAATTCGACCTCCTGCCTTACAAATTCAGGCATAGCGCGTGCGCAACATGGCCCAGATCGCCCGCAGACCGCAGGCTGCGCCGCCTTCCGGCCGGCCATATTTGCCCTCGCGCCAGCCCCAGACATCGAGATGGACCCAGCGGCGCGCATCCACGAACTGTTTGAGGAAAATGGCGGCCGTAATCGAACCGGCAAAGCGTCCGCCGGAATTCTGCAGATCGGCCACCGAGCTTTTCAGCATCGACTTGTAAGGGTCCCAGAGCGGCATGCGCCAAACAGGGTCGCCCGACACGGTGCCGGCGGCACTTATCGCGTCGGCAAGGTCCCCGTCATCTGTGTAGAAGGGCGCAAGATCGGGTCCGAGAGCGACGCGGGCCGCGCCTGTCAGGGTGGCAAAGTCAACGAGAAGGTCGGGGTCGCTTTCACAGGCCCGGGCGAGCGCATCGCCAAGGATGAGGCGGCCTTCGGCGTCTGTATTGTCGATCTCCACCGTGAGACCCTTGCGGGTCTGCAGGATGTCGCTGGGGCGGAAAGCATCGCGCCCGATCGCATTCTCGACAGCCGGGACGTAGAGTTTGAGGCGCACGGGGAGGTTGGAGCTCATGACCAGCCGGGCGAGCGCGATGACATGGGCCGAGCCGCCCATATCCTTCTTCATGAGCTTCATGCCGGAGCCGGGCTTGAGATTAAGACCGCCCGTGTCGAAGGCGACGCCCTTGCCGACAAGGGCGAGTTCCGGGTGGTCGTCATTGCCCCAGGACAGCTCCATGAAGCGCGGGGCTTCGGCCGCAGCCCGGCCGACCGCGTGCACCATCGGATAATTCTCGCTGAGAAGATCGTCGCCCGTGATGACGCTGAGATCGGCGCTGAACTCCTCGGCCAGCGTCTGTATAGCCGTTTCTATACCGGCGGGGCCCATATCCTGGGCCGGTGTATTGATAAGGTCGCGCAGGAGCGAGATGGCTTCGGCTTCGCGGTCGAGGGCGTCGGCATCCTCGCCGTCACCGATAACGAGGCGGGGCGGATTGGCTTTCGTCTTCAGATAGCGATCAAACCGGTAGGCCCCATCGGCCCAGCCGGCCGCGATATTGGCGAGCGGCTGGCCGCCATCGCGGGCCACCTCATAGTCGCCAGCCGGCAGTTTTGCAGACAGCGCCGCTGCCGCGAGCGCATCGGGCCTGTCTCCCAGCCCGAAGAGGACATCTGCGATCTCCCCCTCGCTGTCAGCGAGGATGACCATTTCGCCGGTGCCTGCCTTGAAGCCCTGTGCCCTGGCCTGGGCACGAAGCGCAGCGGGCAGATCGCCGGATGCGTCGTCCCACTCGCCCGCGCGGAAAAGATGCAGGCGGGCGGGAGTTTCGGCGCTGGCCGTGAACGCTTTGTGCATGGAGAGGGCTCTTTCGAAGGTCTAAGAGGTTAAGGCTATCGTCACCTCAGTTAACTGATCCTTGAGGCTTGAACGCGCAAGGTGGCGGGTGAAACAGTTTCCCCGAGAGGTCGCACGATGTCACTCAAACGAGCGTCTTTTTATTCGGTTTCCTTTTTTTGCATCGCCCTTGCTTCGGCCTGCGCGTCCGGTGCGGGCGGCGACGCCGCTGAGCTGAATGCGCAAGCGTCTGCAGACGCGGACTATGAGGAACAGCTGGCCCCGGCCACGCCCGAGGAAATCGCCGAGATCGAACGCGCCGATCCGCTGACGCGCGCGAATTTCTGGGCCGCCGAGTTCCGCAAGGATCCAAGCAAGCTGGAGACGACCATCCGCTTTACGAGCGCGCTGCGGGAAATCGGCAGCCATGAGCGCGCCATAGATGTGCTGACCAAGACAATACCGCTCCATCCGCGTTCTGATGCACTGCAGCTTATCATGGGGCGCGCCCTGATGAGCGAGAACCGGCCGGGCGAGGCAGCGGAAGCCTTCTACCAGGCCACCGTGATCGCGCCCGGCAATGCGACCGCGCATGCCGCCCTGGGCGTCGCGCTGGACCGGCTCGAGCGCCACCGCGATGCGCAGACCGCCTATGTCCGCGCGCTAGAGCTGGAGCCGGAGCGCATTTCGACGCTGACCAATTACGGCCTTTCGCTGGCACTTTCGGGCGATCTCGACGCGGCCGAGCGTGAGATCCGGACGGCTTACGCCCTGCCGGGCGCCGATGCACGGGTGCGCCAGAACCTTGCCCTCATCCTTGGCTTGCAGGGCGAGTTCGACGCCATGCGTGCCGTCGATCCTCATGCGCCCGACCGCACGGTGGAGGCCAACCTGTCGGCCATCCGCGCCATGCTGGCGCCTGCCCGCAGCTATGAGTCTCTGGAACGCGAGGAGGCAGATGCCCCTGCCCCGCAAATCCAGCAAGTCCCGGAAGAGGCAGAACCGGACCGCCGGGCCGTGCCGCAGCTGCGCGGCTCTCTCAGCCGTTAGAGGCAGCCCCTGGCGCGCGGCGCCGTCTAGCGATCGGCGCTGACCGCGGCGTTGCGGGCCTGCATGTCCTGATACTTGATATAGGCCGGGCCGAGCACGACGAGGAACAGGACCGGCAGGAAGAACAGGATCATCGGCACGGTGAGCTTGGCCGGAAGGGCTGCGGCCTTCTTCTCGGCTTCGGACATGCGCATGTCGCGGTTTTCCTTGGCCATCACGCGGAGCGCATCGCCGAGCGGCGTGCCGTAGCGTTCGGCCTGCATCAGCGCCAGACAGACCGATTTGACGCCCTCATGGCCGGTCCGCTTGGCGAGGTTTTCATAGGCGGTGCGCCGTTCCTGCAGATAGGCAAGCTCTGCGGTGGTCAGCTGGAACTCTTCGGCAAGGTCCGGGGATGCCGCGCCGATTTCCGCGCCGACCTTGGCGAAGGCAAGCTCAATCGACATGCCGGATTCGACACAGATCAGCAGCATGTCGAGGGCGTCCGGAAAGGCCTGCATGATGGATTTCTGGCGCTTCTGGGCCAGGTTCGAGACGTAGAGGTTCGGGGCGTAGAACCCCGCGGCGGCGCCAAACACGACCGCGCCGATCTTCATCTGCGGATTGAGACCAAGATCGTTGATGAGAAAGATGTAGACGAAGGCGAGGAAGGCCATCGCAAGCGGCAGGACGAAGCGGAAGAAATAGAAGATGGCGAGCGGGCGGGGCCCCCTCAGGCCCGCCTGGACCAGTTTGTGCTCGACATTGGGGTCTTCGAGCATCTTCTGCAGGTTGAGCTTGCCGGTAATCTCGCTGATCCGGCCGGAATTGTCTTTCTTCAGGCCCCGGCGCTCCAGCGCAGCGCGGTTGGCGCGGCGAAGCTTCTCACGCTGTGTCGTGACCTGTTTGAGCCGGGTTTCCAGCCGGTCGCCTTTCAGCAGGGGCAGGCCGAGCGAGACAATAGTCGCGAACATGGCCACGGCGGCCAGCAGCGAGGCCAGCATGGCCGGGTCGGAGAGGGAGGTGATGAAGTTTCTCATGCCCCGCCCCTAGATGTCGAAATTGATCATGCGGCGCATCACGGTGACGCCGGTAAACATCAGGCCCACACCCATGAAGAGGATCATGTGACCGGTCGGCTTGTAGAAAAGCTCCATCATGTAGCTGGGGGTGGTCATGAACACCATGATGCCGACCGCAAAGGGCAGCGCGGCGATAATGCCCGCAGACGCCTTGGCTTCAGAGGACATGGCCTTGATCTTCTCGCGCATCATCTTGCGCTCGCGGATGACCTTGGAGAGGTTGCCGAGCGCTTCGGAGAGGTTACCGCCCGACTTGGACTGGATAGTGAGCACGATGACGAAGAAGTTCACCTCCGGCAGGGGCACGCGCTTGTAGAATTGCTGAAGCGCGCGTTCGATCGTCGTGCCCATCTGGATATTGTCCGTCAGGGTCTTGAACTCAGCCCCAAGCGGCGCGGGGCTTTCGCGCGCAATGATGCGCAGACATTCGGTGAGCGGCAGACCCGATTTGACGCCGCGCACGATGATGTCGATGGCATCGGCAAACTGGGCCGTCATCTTCTTGTAGCGGCGCTTGGTCAGAAAGCCGAGCAGCCAGCGCGGAATACCGAGAAAGCCTGCTATGGCCCCTGCAACGACCATGGCGGGACGTGACTTGATCTCGATCCCCGCAATGGGCGGCGGGCCTTCTGCGCCCGACAGGAAGGTCAGGACAGCGAGCACGAGGCCGAGCACGGCGCTGGCGATCCAGAAGGTTTCGGGCTTCATGTCGAGGCCGGCCTGGAGAAGCTTGCCGCGAATGTCCTGTGGCAGCAGCGACTTGCGCCGGGCCTCATCACGCTCACGCAGTTTCTTGAGCATCTGCTGGGTCTGACGGCGGCGCTGGGAGGCCGCGTCCTGCGGCTGGCGGGACTTGTTGGCGGACCTGCCATCCTTGAGCTGCCTGGCCCGCTTAGTGGCCGTGTTGCCATCCGAGCCGGTCAGCGCAAGGCCGATCCCTGCCAGCGCCACGAAGGCGAGACCGGCAACAAGGTATATCATGAGGTCGCCGCCCAGCATCAGGTTTCCAGCGCATCGATCGCCTTGGCGAGATCGCGCTCCATATTGTAGTAGGCCGCACGTTCCCAGAAGCGGGGCCGGCCGATGCCTGTGCCGCGATGGCGGCCCTTTACCCGCCCATTCTCATCCTCACCCTCGACCTCGAATTTGAGGACGTCCTGAAGGATGATCGTGTCGCCTTCGAGGCCCATCACCTCAGTGATCTGCATGATCCGGCGCGAACCATCGCGCAGCCGCGAGGCCTGAACCACGACATCGATGGAGCCCACGATCATTTCGCGGATCGTCTTTGCCGGCAGCGAGAAACCGCCCATTGTGATCATGGATTCCACACGGCTGAGGGCTTCGCGCGGGGTGTTGGCGTGCAACGTGCCCATGGAGCCGTCATGGCCGGTGTTCATGGCCTGCAGGAGGTCGAACGCCTCCGGTCCGCGCACCTCGCCCACGATGATCCGTTCCGGGCGCATCCGCAGACAGTTCTTGACGAGATCGCGCATCGAGACCTCGCCGGACCCTTCGATATTGGGCGGGCGGGTTTCGAGGCGCACGACATGCGGCTGCTGAAGCTGGAGTTCGGCGGAGTCTTCGCAGGTGATGACGCGCTCTGTCGGATCAATGAAGCCGGTCAGACAGTTGAGAAGCGTCGTCTTACCCGAACCGGTCCCGCCCGAGATGAGGACGTTGCAGCGCGAATGGCCGATGATGCGGAGGATTTCCGCGCCCGCTTCGGAAATGGAGCCGAACTTCACAAGGTCAGCGAGGCGCAGCTTGTCCTTCCGGAACTTACGAATGGTGAGCGTCGGCCCGTCAATCGCAAGCGGCGGCGCGATAACGTTGACCCGCGAGCCGTCAAGAAGACGCGCGTCACAGATGGGTGAGCTTTCATCGACGCGGCGGCCGACCTGGGACACGATGCGCTGACAGATATTCATCAGCTGGGCATTGTCGCGGAAGCGGATATTGGTCCGCTCGATCTTGCCGTTGACTTCGATATAAGTGGTGTCGGCGCCATTCACCATGATGTCGGCGATGTCGTCGCGCGCCAGAAGCGGCTCAAGCGGACCATAGCCGAGCACGTCGTTACAGATGTCGTCGAGCAGGTGTTCCTGTTCGGAAATCGACATGACGACATTCTTGATCGAGATGATCTCGACGACGATGTCGCGGATCTCCTCGCGCGCGCTGGCCGCATCGAGCTGGGCAAGCTGGCCGAGATCGATCGTGTCGATCAGCGCGTTGAAGATGGTCGTCTTGGTCGCGTAATATTCTTCAGACCGGGTGTCGACGCGGTGCACGCGTTCTTTCGCCATCTCCGGCGGCGGCTTCGATGCTGCAGGTTTGCGGCTGGCGGCATCGGGCGCGCCGGCCTGTGGCGGCGGCGCGGGCTTTGCCGGTT
>NVWP01000094.1 GCA_002733705.1 Henriciella sp.
GCCGTCTTCGTCGAGGATGGCATCGAGCAAAGCGCGCTGAGTCTCTGCTTTCGGCCAGCCTATCATATCGTTGGTTTGGACCTGCCGCACGAGATTGTGCGGCAGCAACACGTCGTCGTCGACGACAGTCCAAGTACCAAGCCCGGCCCGGGTGGTATTCGCCATGACATGCGAGCCGATCGCGCCTGCACCAATCCCCACGAGCTTAAAATCGCGTTCGGCGGCGTTTCCTGAATAGAGTCGCGCGAGGCTGCGATCGATGCGATTGACGACTCGCCAGCCATGGAGTTTGATCGCTGACAAATCGGGTTCGGCACCGCCCAGGAGGACGCCCAATGCACCTTCTGGAGTGCGTTCGGCTCGCCCAATCAGCACGCTGAGCTCATGCAGTCTTACGTTTGGCGAGAAGGCTATGACCTCGAACGCTTCGACCTCAGCCTCAGCCGAGCTCTTTTTTGGGATGGTGATTAGCAGGACAGCCATCGCGTCATTGCCGGCCATCCGCCCGACTATCCAATCGCCGAGCTTTTTGGAGATATCTGTGCCCATTGGCTCTAGAAGATCCCGGAGCTCGCCGAGTGTCGTCGGCCGCGCGTGGAGCGCGCCGTGCACCTGAGGTTCGACTGTCTCCTGAAACAGAGAGAACTCAACGAAGCCAGTATCCCTGGTCTCGGAAGCCCCAAGCAGGAGTGTATAGCGACCGGCGCTCTCGATGGCCTTTTGGACGTAACACTTCTCGGGTGGAACCCCGGATGGCAGGATGAGTGTGTTAGCCGTTGAAGGGATCAGTGGTTCGAGCGACTGGCCTTCTTGGTGGAGCTCGCCGCGTGCGGTGCGCGCGAACCAGTCGCGGATGCGTTCGACGAGTGCCTGCGCCGTCAGCCCGCGCTTTAGATCGGCCCAGTTCTCCTCCCAGATACAGAGGCTAAGACCATCGCCGGTTGCCGCGAAGTTGGTATGGACATTATCGATTGGAAAGTTGTCTCGTCGGGAAAAGACGCTCGGCGGGTATTCATCGTCGGGCCAGAACAGGAGGCGCACCGGCTCCTTGTGCCTAATGTCGACAGCCTTATCCTGCACCAGCTCGGGCTGCACGACCAGGTCGACTTGGTCGAACGCACCACTGAAGTCGCTACCCTGAAGCCTGGCAAAGGCAGGAACCGAATCCTGTGCCAGATAAGAGAGTAGATCCCGCGCTCGCTGCGATCGGGGTGTGTCAGCCTCAGCGCCCGCCACGGCCCGCCCGCGGCGCAGCACCGGTCAGCAGCGCGGCAGAACCTCCCGCGCTCTTCGTCACGCTGAAGCCCTTCTTTCCGATCTCGATTTCGAGAGGCTTTGGCTTCGTGCTGCTTGGATGATCCATGGTGACGAGAAATTCGCCGTCGTGCCCCTTGGCGACCCGCTTGTAGTAGTTCGCTGCTTGGCGATGTGGAGGCTGATCGCTGTCGTCATTCCCAGGGATGGGGCAGCTAGTCGAAACCAGCAGCGCACCTTTGGTGCCCTGATCCTCATAGAGCCATGCGATACGCTCGCCCGGTTCAGTTTCGTCTTTGCCCTTCTCTGCAGCGAGCGAAAGGTAACTAGTGTGGTGCGGGACGTTGTTGATGTCCCAGATCAGCCGATCGTCATTCTTCTTCTTGCGCGTGATCCGGATGATGTCGTCGATGACCTCGTGCCCAACATCCGCCGAAAGCAGGAGCCGGGTCAAGCGCTCGTCGACGTCGAAGGTCGCTTGCATAAAGATCGCGGTGTCGTTGCGCTTGTAGGTGTCATCCTCGCAATGCTCGGCGAAGGGTGACAGTACGAAGAATTCGATGCCGTCAGCCGCAAGATTGAACTCCGGGGCAAGAGTGCCTGCGTCGCTGATAAGGTTACGCCGCTTAGCGGGGTCAATACCACGCTCCTTGAGGAAGTCGTTGAGCGCATCTGGACGACCAAAGACTCGTATGCCTTCGCCCTCGATGAAGCGGTGCCGCGCCTCGGAGCGCAGCGTTCGTGCTTGGCCCTTGACCCCCTCCTCAAGGATTGCCGTTGCCGGGACCCACATCGTCTTTATCTTGATACGGTCATCATCTTGGTACTTTTCCGCGTGGTTCAACCAAAAGACCTCGCTAGCGCGTTTGCAGTGATCCGTGTCGAGGTGCGTGAAAGCCACCACATCGATCTCGTTGCCGCCATCGAGCTGGGCGCGTATCTCTCCCTCAAGATCACAGCGCTTGTCGTCTTTATCGTCAGGATTGCGCATGTCCGCGAAATCGAAGAGCGTACGACGGTCGTTATCGAGTTCGATGAGGCAGGTATCGGCATTTCCGATTGGAAAGAAAGTAACTTTGGGCATTCAACCTTCTCCATGACCCGGTCAAGCGACCAGATTTCATCCTCGCGCTTTATTCCAGTCGCTATTTCCTGTCTTTCGGTGGGCAGGGGTCATTGCCGTGGCTATCGCTACGGGCAATCTTACCATCCCGGTTGTGGATGCGAAATTCGGAGTTCTGATTGCGGCTAATGTCACGGCCGCGGTCAATCGCTTCGCGTTTCGTGTCATGGTGCGTGCTGGCGCGGCTGGCGCCACCCCTCTTTACATCCCATCCCCCGCTCGGATTGGGGACCACGTGGTGGCTCTTCGGACCTTTGCTCATTGACGGATCCCTCGCGATTTAACATCTTCGGCGCAAAGAAAATACGCCTACTCCGGAAATCATATCTATCGCTTGAAAATCGGAAGTCAAGAAGTTAATGTGCGCCTACACCGAATTTTTTGAGGAGGGCCGCTTGTGGTCAACATCTTGGGCGATAAGATTCGCGACCTGCGGAAAGAGAAGAAGCTGACGCTTGACAAGCTCGCGGAGCTAACCGGCTCGAGCAAGAGCTATATATGGGAACTGGAGAACAAAAATCCACCGCGACCATCAGCCGAAAAGCTGTCGAAGATTGCCGAACAGCTGGGAGTGACAATCGAATATCTGCTCGACGACGAAAACAAGGTTACTGAAGCTGATGCAGTCGATGCGCAATTCTATAGAAAATACAGAAATATGCCCGCTGAGACGCGCGAAAAAATCCGCAAGATCGCTGACATGTGGGACGATAGCGAATAATGGACGGTAAGTCGCCGCAACGCTGGGCCATCGACCTGACCCTGCTTCTCAATGCTCGTGACGGTGGCGATCGCTTTCCTGTAGATGTGAAGTCTCTAGCGAAGGACTATTCGCATCAGGTTTTCCCGAATGACCCGGTCACGCTTATCAAGGGTGCCAGCCTCGATCGTTTTGAAGGCGGGCTCTACAAGGCCCCGGCAGGCAAGAAGGGCTGGGGCATCATCTACAATTCGGAGATCAAGTCCCCGGGTCGAATCAACTTCACCCTCGCCCACGAGTTTGGCCATTATCTCGTCCATAGGCACCAGTTTCCCGATGGCCTGCAATGCAGCGCAGAGGATATGGCGAAATGGGATAGCACCTATGGCCAGATCGAGCACGAAGCGAACGAATTTGCAGCAAGCTTGCTAATGCCCCGTGACGACTTCGCAAGGCAGCTTCCACCGAAGAGCAAGCCTGCCTTTGAAGACCTCGGCGCATGCGCAGATCGTTATGGGGTCTCGCTTTCGGCAGCGACCTTGCGTTGGTTGCAGTTCAGTGAGCGTCGGACCCTGCTCGTGGTGTCACGAGATGGTTACATCTTGTGGGCGCGTTCAAGCCCAAAGGCGCTGCGCACCGGAGCCTACATTAAGACCGCGAACATGCCGCCAGTCGAGGTGCCAAGTAGGTCATTGGCCGCTCAACCGCATCTGTTGGAAAACGGCAAGGGTAAAGCTGAGCATGATGCTCTTGGATGGCTAAACGAGCCGTGCATCGAAGAGACTTTTGTTTCGGAGCGCTATGACACGATCTACACACTGTTGCATCTCGGCCCTGCTCCATCCTGGAGCGGGCATGGAAGCGACACCGAGGAGGACAGTTTTGACCGTATGACAAGCCGACCACCTGGATCTTCTTGGCTTGGTTAGAATTGCTGAAGGGGAAAGTTCTCTGACCGATGACCGCTATCGCGTCAGTTTTCTCGAAACCGGATTAACCGCTTGCGGCCCAAGTCCTGCCGCTACAAGGCTCGGCCAAACCAGATAACCCGGCCCACCACGTGAACCTCCGACCGATCCATGTCGTGCCAGGTCGGGTAAGCAGGATTATCGCTGGCAATGGTAATCTGGCGGCCACCCGGCTTGATGGCGATACGCTTCACGACCAACGCATCATCAGCCCGCAGGACGTAGATTCCATCGCGCAATCGTGAGCCATGGTCTGACGCGTCGACCAGGACCTCGTCACCATCGCTGAGCGTGGGTTCCATCGAGTCACCCTTTACGCCGACGATCGACAGGCTGGCGCTCTTGGCCGAGGTCAGGTGCCGCAGCCACCGCTCATCGAACCCGAACCGTGTGTGTGCGGTCTCACTAGACGCGACCGCGCCAAAGCCGGCAGATGCTTCGACATCGAGAACCGGTATCTCTACCATGCCATCATTGACCGGGTTGGCGGGACCGCCGAGCACTTGCTCATCTACGCCGAAGAAGCAGGCGAGTGTCTTTCGGTCTTCGTCATCGAGCTTTCTCGGAGAGCCGCGCTTGATGAATTGTTGTACATAAGCGGGGTTGCGGCCGAGCAGCCGCGATATCGAAGCGTAGCCATATCCACCCTTGAGGATCAACCGGTCGAGTTCTTCCCTGACGTGTTCCATCTGTCTGTCCTTCGAATCTCAATCGTAGGAATTTTCCTAGACTCGCCGATATGAACCTACTAAGAACATAACAAGAACACAAGGGATTTGCGAGTCGGAGCGAAAGGGTCATGACCTTGCTGGAACGGATCGAAAAGTATCTGAAAGATCGTCATATTTCGGCGACACGCTTCGGTAGGCGGGCAGTCGGTGATCCTCGATTCGTACTCGACCTCAGGCAAGGGCGTAAGCCGCGCCGCAGAACCCTCGAGCGGCTGGAAGCGTATCTACAGTCGGTTGAGAGTACCGATCCCGACTGCATCAAGAGTGAGGGTGAGTGCGCTCGCCAAGCTGATAATAGCGACCTGCAACATCCTGCCAGAGTTTTGCCCCGTCGAGCTCGCCGGCCTGGCTTAGCTGATCGATCTTCGACGCAATGAATTTTCGGGTCTGCAGGCCAAGACAGCGTTCTCGCTTTCGAGATGCTTCTTGGCTATTTTCTCAGCGATGCGTTGAGATGATTTAGAGGGGAGAGGGCCGATTTACCCCCGAAGGAGAATGAGCCATGAGCGATCCAGACAAGAATCCCACTGGTGGCAAGCAGGACTGGGAAGGTCTTCGTGAAGTCGACCGGGCCATCGCCGAGAATCGTCTCACTTCCTACACCTGGAAAAAGACTTGGGCTGACCCTTGGGGACGGCTCAAGTTGATTGTGATTTTTGCTGCATTGGCAGCTTTTGTCGTGTTCGTAATTGTGCACGACGTCATCCTTTAGCATCCTACCATTCCTTCACATCGTCCGCCGCTTCGGCAGAGGCTCCCTTCGCATCGCGGGTCTTGCCATCGAGGTAGCCTTTCACGGTCCCGATCCGTCGATCTCCCTGTTGCTGCACCCGATCGACATCGCGGGCGATGTCTTCACGTTCGCTGGACGGGGCGTTCAGGCTTCCCGGCACACCGCTAAGCCGCACTGATCCCCGGACGCTCTCGGCGCTGCTCACTGAGGGCCGAGCGATGGACGCAGAGGCCGGCAAAACCAGGTCGCCCGAGATCTCGTCGTTGAGCCGGTCCGCATAGCCTTCGACGAACCGTGCCTGGAGCTGCTGGCCCCGCGCGCTCATCTGGAAGTCGATGTCGTCAAAGCGGACCGGGCCGTAGTAGTCCCGGTTAGCCTCGATCTCCGCCATGCCCCATTCGCGATAGGCCTGGCTGAGGTTGAGAGTGCCTGCGGCATTGGCACTTTCGTACCAGCTTGCCTGGTTCTCGAGCCGGCTGGCGATCTCTTCGGCGCGGCGCGCTTCGCGTGTGTAGCTCTGCGCTTCGGTGATCGAAGTCGAGATCCCCGCCGAGCTGCTGGACACCAGCGCTTCGGAGCTTGAGCTTGTCTCACGCAAGAAGCCCTCGCGCGTGCTCGACCAGCTACGGCTGTCCGAGATCTGGCGCAGCGCTCCCATGATGCGCGAGCGGTCTTCTGAAGCGATCCCGATATCGCTATCGGTCCAGCTCTGGTTGCGTCCTCCCTTAACACCTATGCTCGCCGAGCCAGCGCCTTTTTCTCCCTTCAGTCCTAGAGCGCCATCCCCGTTCAAGAACCAGGATACGGTGATGTCATCGGCCGCGCGGCGCGAAAGCCCGAATTGCTGCTGGAGTGTCTTCGAGGCGTTGTCGACTTCGCTGAAGGCGCTGCCGATGCTGTCGCTCGTTGACGTGCCACTGACGCTCTCGTTCGAGCGCGAGCGGGTGTAGGCATCGCGCAACTCGCTGAAGCGGGTGACAGCCGAACTCGTTGATTGCTGGGCAAGGTTCGAGAATGTCTCGCTCTGGCCGCGGCTCTGGCTAGCCATGGTCGCAAGCCGGCTCGAGAAGTCCTGCCCGAGTGTCGGGGTAAACGGATAGCTCGAGGTCGGCACGGTGGCGAATTCGGCTTGAGCGAAGCCGGTGGTCTGGGTGCCGTTTTCGCCCGTGGCTCGCGTCTGCGCGGCGCCGTAGCCAATGTTGGGCGCGAGGCTGGCTTGCGCAAACTGGCGCGAAAACACGTTCGAGTTCTCAAGGCTGGAATTGCCGAGCGAAACATTGCCGGTGCTCGCTTCGCGCGCCGCCTCTTCTGCCGCGTTCTGGCTCGGATTGAGGTAGCTCGTTGCCTGGCCCGATATTGCGAGCGCGCCCCTGGCGACGCCGCCTGCAAGGAACGGTATCGATGCAACGAGATAACCGGCCAGGATCCCGATATCGTTGTTGACGTCGGTCATGCCGGAGAAGGTCGCGAGGCTGAGACCGGTTGCGCCGCCCGCTGCCGCCACATCGCTCGCGCCCTTGAGCATCAGGATCATGTGCAGGATGACGAACAGCGGCCCCCAGGCTGCCAGATAGAAGAAGCCCGTGACGTATCCTCTGAGTGCGATCGGTCCGGTCTTGGGCATCAGGAACAGCGGGAAGAGCACCGGAAAGAGCGCGTAGAATACGACCGTCAGGACGACATTGAGGATCGGGACCCACTTCATCGCGTTATGCGCGATCGAGGAATAGGTCCGTTCGGTCTGGATATCGGCGCGGGTCTGCGCGAACACATCGACGCTCGATGCGCCGCTTGCTCCGGCGAAGCCATGCATCGCCTGGTTCATGGCGTTGATGGTCAGAACCTGGCGGAAGATGCTGCTTGCATCCTTCGAGACTCCTGTGAGGTACTGATAGGCAATCGGCAGGTCGGCAATGAGCTTGGCCGTCGCGAGCGCTTCGGTCTCCCGGGGGTAGAGCTGGCGCCCGGCGACCTGCGTCATCTCATCGATAAGCCCGGCCCATTGGCTGGAGAGCGCAGTGTATGCTTCGCGGCAGGTGATGATCGTGGCCGTGACGCTATCATCCGCCTGCCGGGTTACGAAGCGCTGTGCACGCGCGGCACTGCCGGGCGCAATCGTCGCCCAGATATCGTTGCTCTCTGACAGCTCTTTCATCGAGTAGCGGCCTAGGAGCAGGTCGTAAAACACGCATTGCCGGATATGCTCATCGAAATTGGCGGCAAATTCCGGATCGGCAATGCGCAGCGAGCGTGTCGCCTCAAGCAGACGAGCGCCATAAATCATGCCGTTCTTCGAATAGTTGAGATCGTCGGGAAGGCCGAAGACGAGCTCTGCGGAACGGGTTAGATAGTCGCCCGCCTGGCTGGTAAAGCTTGCCATGAGCGCTAGGCCCAGCGGGACATTGGCGACCGTGGCCGGTGCAAGGCTCGGATTGACGCGGTCGGTGACCTGCACATCCATGCGCGGCACCATCAGGCACATGTAGATGAGCGTCGCGCCGAGGAACCAGTTGAGCCAGGCGCGCCAGTCCTGGTTGAACGCGACGACAATGACCGCAAGCGCCATCCCCATGACCAATGCCACCTGGATCAGGCTCTTGTAGCCACCGGCCCCGGTCCACGCGGCGACGGCGTTCAAGACATTGACGATGTATTCGCCGCCGCCGGTGGTGAAGATCTCGACCATGGTGCCCGCCTCAGGGGACGATCGAGCGCGACTGGAGTCCGCGCGACCAGTCGAGCGCGGCGGACATCGAAGGCGACATCGAGGCGGCAAGCGCGTTCTCGATCATCGCGGTCTTCTCGATGATCTGCATGATCGCGGAGACCTTGGCCTGTCCGGTTGCCTGCCGCTGGACGAGGCCAGAGCGCACCTCGGCGACCTGGCCACGCCAGATTGCGAGCTTGGCTTCGTCGGCGGCGATGAAGCTTGCCATCGAGCGACCGGCTTCCGAGACGATCCGGTCGAGGATGGCATAGAGCAGGTCGATGCTAGCGATCTCAGCGAGCGTGTCACGGTCGTCGGTCGGCATTCCGCGCCCATAGGCGGCCTGGACGGTAAGGATCTTGTAGAGCGGCACCGAGGCAACCTGCAGCAGTTCCTTTTCGGCATTGCCGATCGCGGTGTCGGTGCGGATTGCATCAACCATATTGCCGATAAGCAGCGCCACACGTGGGCGTATGGCCTTCGCATTCGATAGGCTCATCTGCTCGAAGGTGGGATTGAGGCAAAGATCGGTCTCGTCGCAGCGAAAAACGCGCACGGTCTGGCCCTGCGTCCCGTCTAGGAGCGCGCTTACGAGCGTCGAGGACGCGTCGCCCGAGAACGGCACGAACTTGCCTGCCTCGTCATCCTTGGGCGGCACGTAGATGACCGTGCCAATCAGCGTCATGGCGTATTCTGCAAGCTCGCGGTCGAAAGTGCCGCCGGGATTGAAGAAGGCGCTCTTTTTCAGGACGTGCCAGGTGTAGTTGCGCGCGACGCCGGGATTGACGTCAGCATAGTCGGTGCCGGCGCTGTCGTTGGTTGAAGCGCGTTGTCCGCGTGTGCCGCAGCCATGCTTGGCTGCGGCGTAATCCGTGAAGATCCCTTCCGAATTGCCGATCGCCTCGCAGATTGCCTTGTCGGCCAGATCGCCCTTGGGCCAGATGCCGCCGACCAGCCCTTGCGCCATTTCACACGAGTTGATCGACAGATTGTTCATGAGCTGAGCCTTTTGGCTGAACTCCTGCATGATCTTGTTGCACTCGGGGCAGACGGTATCGATCGCCAGGCTGAAGGCGAACCCGACCGCGTTGTTAGCAACCGCCTTCATGAGCGCGACCATCTCGCTCGCATTGATGAAGGAAAAGGACCCCGCAAAGATGTCGATCCCGCCGCAGCCCGCCCTTGCGCGCGGCAGCTGGAGATTGGCGATATTGGTGGTCTTCTGCGGGAAGCGTGTCCAGACATTGCCGAGGCTGTAATAGCCCGCCGATTGACCTTCGAAGGCGGTCGGGCCGGTGACATTCGCCGCCGCGCCCATATCGTCAATGAAGCGGTCCATGCTGTCGCCAACATTCGCTGCGACAGGTGAGCCGACCAAACTGGTGGCGGCGAGGGTCAATGCCGCATTGCGGATGCTAGTAATCATGTCCTGCTTCCTTGGAGGTGAGAAGGTAGATGCGGTCCTGGAGTTCGTCGGCCGAGAGCACACCGTAACCGATCGGGATCGGGCGTTTGGTCACGCTGTCCCACAGCACCAGAGCGGGGGTGGCTTTGCCTTCGAGACCAAGCTTGCCGCGCTGGTTTGTCTCGACCCGATAGTCGGGAAAATGCCGGGATGGACCGCCATCGGTGGAGATCGCGCGCACGGTGATCCGCCAGCGGTCGGCGACGCCCTTCACGATCGGGCTCATCACTTCGCACGGTCCGCAGGTCGAACTGAAGAAATAGAAAAGGCCGTAGCGCTGCGAGAGCGTTGCCATGACGTGATCGCGCTCCGCGCTGCGGGCATCCTGCCACTGCTTCTTGGCGACCGCTCCGACGGGGCGTTCAAGCGTGTAGTCGAGGTCCGGGTCCTGCCAGATCGCCCGCTGCCAGACATCGGAGAACAGCGAGGCGCGGTCGAGCTGCGCGCGCTGGAAGCGGATATAGGCCGCTACATTGGCCTCGGTCGGATAGAGGATCGCGCGCGCCTTGAGTTCGCGAAGCTCGGAGGTGATCGCGTCGAGTTCCTGCGTTGCCGCGACCTGCTCGGCTTCAGGCTGTTGTGGCTCTTCAATGGGAGCGGGCTTCACGCAGTAGAACCAGTAGCCGAGCCTGCGCTCTTCGCAGTAGAGCGCGTCTGCCGAGGTGGTCGATCTTGTGTCCCGCCGCTCCTGCGCCTGGGCCAGAGTGGCGGGCAGGGCAGCGATGCCGAGCGCGAGCGCCGTGAGGTGATGCAGATGGGTCATTGGCCGCCCCTTGCGTAGTAGTCTTCGATCTTCTGCTGGATGAGGATGGAGGTCTCGAGTTCGTCGGGAAGTCGGGCCGCGTCGGTGAACTCGGCATAGACTTCGCTGAAATCCATCCGGCTGAGGTCGAGCCGGGCAAACTCGTCGAGAGTGAACCCCTCACATTGTTCTTCTTTGGGCTTGTCCCATGGCTTGGGGAGCTGCTTGCGGCCCTGTTCCTGCAGGATCCGCGACAGCTTGCTCTCGAAGCAGCAGTAGACCTTCTTCTTGGTGAGGCAGACGCCGAGGAACTTGTCCGAACAATAGGTCCCCACATAGGCGCACAGCCCCTGCGCATCGCGCTGGTGGAGTAGCACTTCCTCGCGATCGCAGCCGAGCGCAACCAGCAGGCTGATCCCCGGAATGAGCGGGAAACCCTTACCCTTGCAGCAGTTGAGCACGCCGAAGACCTTGGACGAGCAGGTGTTGCGCGTGCCGCGGAACAGTGTCAGCGTGTTCGGATCGAACTGGCCGCGCGCCTCGTCCATGGCGTGCAATGCGACCGCCGCATCCTTGAACTCGTCATTGGCGGTGCGCTCGATCGTCTCGCAGCTGCCATCGATGCAATAGACATCGCCGTCGCAGACATACTGGGTGGAGCTGTCCGTACCGGGCAGGGGACATTCGTAGATGCGCTCCCAGGTCTCGCAGGGCGTCTCGTCGGTGAGGCATTCCTCGCCGATGAACCGGCAGGTGCCCTGGCTTTCGATGTCCGAACAGTCGGTCGCCGCATCGCGCGATGTGCAGGTGTAGCTACGCTGCCATTCCCAGCAGGGCCGCGTAACCGAGACACCGTCGATCACCCGTGTCTGCGGATCGGCATCGGTGCAGATCTCGGTATCGAGCGTACAGTCGCCATTATCGGCAAATCCGGTGCACTGGCTCTCGTCGGAAAAGGTATCGATCGAGTTGTCCGTGGTCACCGCATAGGGCGTGTAGCGCGCATCTGGAGTGTCGCATGTGATTTCGGCGATGGGGTCGCCAGGTTCGGTGCAGTATCTGTAGAACTGGTCCTGCCGCCACTGGAGGCAGGGGCCGGGCCGATACCCCGTGATCCGGCACGAGCCTCCATCGAATGCCGAGCACCAGGGATATCCATAGACTGTGCTCGTCTCATTGCAGAGATAGTGCCATTGCTGGCGCCGGGTCACGCTGGCAACGAGCGGCACCGCGCACTGACCCACCGACTGGTCGATCCGCGTGCCGGTGTTGCAGGTCGCAGTATAGGTTCCCGCCGCGCTCGAGCCGGGCGGCAGCGGGACACAATTGCCCTGGCCGCCGGAGATATCCATGCCACTGGTATAGTCGAGCGGGGTCTCGTTGATGGCGAGGCTGCGCGCGATGACGTCCTCGATCTCGCTTGGATCGAAGCGCGCGCGATTGGCCACGCTTTCGCGCATTGCCCGATAGCCCTGGTGTCCGGAGGCTGCCGCTGTCGCATTGCTCTCGATCCGGTCGGGGTCGCCGGCGAGCGATTCGAGGTTTTGCACGGCGTCGCGGTCGTAATTGGGCAGGTTTGCTGCATTGGGCTGCGATCTGGCAGCTTCTTGCGCTTCGCCGCGCAGGCTTTGGCCAAAGGCCTTGCCATCGGCACGCGCGTCCTGCTGCTGCGCGGAAAGGGGCGCGGCGACGGCGAGAAGACCGAGCAGTCCTATGCGAAGCGATTGTATGAGCCTCATGGCCGTTCTCCTTCGAGCCTGCGGGAATGGAGGCGCGCGAGCTGCGCTCCCGGACCGCCTCCCGAAGCGAAGGTGTCAAGCACTTCGGCCACGCTGATATTGCCGGCAATGCGGTCGTGCGGCGGCAAGACGTCTTTGCAGTCGAACCCGTCGCAGGGGCTGAAATCGCTTGCGATCATCACGAAGCTCGGGGCAACCTTGATATCGAAGGCGCGGAACAGGCGCGGGTCGATCCCGAGCGCGCCGGCATCATCGCTATCGCTCCAGATGGCGGCGATGCGTTTCTTGAAGCTCGAGCTGTCGCCTTGCGGGAAACCGCGCAGTACGGTGACGCCGCCGGCCCTTGAGACATCGCGAACCAGCGCCTTCAATGAGGGCTCGGGCATTGCCAATGAGGCAAAAGCGATGAACCGGGGCGTGTCGCCCATCGCTGCCACTTCCGCGTCGGCCTGGGCGCGGATCATGCCATCGAGATCGAGCGGCCCGGCATTCGCGGTCGCCTGCGCAGTCTCGGCATAGGCTGCGCGATTGTCGAAAGCCGTTTGCTGAGCGGCGCGCGCGTCTTCTGCGAGGGCATCCGCTTTTGTCCTGACCGATGTGGCGAGAGCCTCGGCGTCGGCGGCATGTTCGGCCGCGCGTGCGCGGATCTCAGCGAGGTCAAGATCGGGCCCGGCATCCTGCGCCGAAGCGGCGGCAAATCCGGCAGCGATCACGAGGCTCAGGCCAACGAGTATGGGGAAAGCGTTTCTCATAGCGCGCAGCAATTCCTCTTGCGCCAGACGAGGTATCCCATGTCTTCGCCGATGGCGGGGATGACCTGTCCGGGGGACTGGAAGGTGGTTGAGGCGCCGATGGGCGGGCAGGCGTAGCGGCCCTTGGTCGCCGG
>NVWP01000095.1 GCA_002733705.1 Henriciella sp.
GTTCGGCCAGCCGGTCGGCCGCGCCCGCGCCGCGCAGCAGGTCGCCGTAAACCTCGGTCAGCGCGCCGAATGCGCCTGCCACGAACACGCCGGTCAGCACGAAGGAACCGATCGTGCCGCCCGTGATCGTCCCTTCGGTGACGGCCACTGCGCCGCGCCACATCAGCAAGACGATGGCCCCGAAGGCCAGCGTAATGACCACGCCCGTCATCATCGAGCGGATGAGAATGCGCCGCCGGGCGGTGTCGAATATCCGCTCCACCGCCTGGGCAAACCGGTCCTGCTCGCGGCGCTCCTGCGTGAACGCCTGCACGATGGCCATGGCCGACAGCGTCTCTGTGATCAGCGAGCCGACATCCGCGACCCGATCCTGACTCGCCCGGCTGACCGAGCGCAGGCGGCGCGCGAACAGCGTGATCGGCACGATGATGACCGGAATGGCGATAATCAGCATCGCGGTCAGCCTGGGGGCCAGCACGAAGAGGTAGATCGTGCCGCCGACGGCGATCAGCACGTTGCGCAGCGCGACCGACAGAGTGGTGCCGACGACCTGTTCGATGATCGCGGTATCGCTGGTCAGCCGGCTGGAAATTTCCTTGGGGCTGTTTGCCTCGTAGAAGGCCGGTTCCTGCCGCAGCAGGTTCTGCTGCACCTTCAGCCGCAGATTGGCGACCACGCGTTCGCCCAGCCAGCTGACGAAATAGAACCGCAGGGCGGTGCCAAGCGCCAGCACGCATACGATCAGGAACAGGTAACGGAACCAGCGCGCGATGCTTCCCGGATCGCCGCCATCGGCGAACCCGCGGTCGATCACCAATTGCAGCGCGGCAGGGATGGCCAGCGTGGCCGCGGCCGTAACCATCAGGGCCAGCAGCGCGTAGGCGACCTTGTCCGGATAGCGCAAAGCCTCGCTGAAGATGAGGCGCAGGGGTGCCAGAGAGCGCGCTTTTTCCGCAGGCGCGTCCGCCTGAGAGGCCTCGATCCGCCTGCTTCGTTTCGATCCGGGGTTGTCGCGTGCCATCAGGATGCCCGCCTAGCGGGGGCCGCCCGCAAAATCCACGCCCCTTGCGTTTCGGCAGGGGAGGAAGCGACAAATTCTCTTGTGCATTGCACAAGGATGGTAAGGGGAGCAGGCAATACCAATATATCCGCCACGCTAACCGGCAAATATTCCAAGAGGTTTCCCTTGCTCTACCACGCCCACGAACTCCAGACCGCCTGGCTCAACAGCGCCAGTGCCATGGCCTCGATCGGGTCCGAATGGCTGACGAATCCCCGCAACCCGCTGGCCTACAGCGGGATCGGCCCGGTCGCGGGCTCCGCGCTGGAGGTGTTCGCGCACGCGACCATCCGCCGGGGCAAGCCGCAGTTCGATATCGAAAGCGTGAACGTGAAGGGCAAGGACGATCCCGTTGCCGAAACGCTGGTGCTGCACCGCGCGTTCGGCGATCTGAAGCGCTTCCGCCGGGCCGGGCTGCCCGATGATGCACCATCCGTGCTGATCGTCGCCCCGATGAGCGGGCATTTCGCCACGCTGCTGCGCGGGACGGTGGAGCGGATGGTCGAGAACGCGGAAGTGTACATCACCGACTGGCACGATGCGCGCGACATTCCGCTGTCCGAAGGGCGCTTCGATCTGGACGACTATATCGATTACATCATCGAATTCCTGCAGACGATCGCGGAGCGCAACGAAGGCGCCGCCGCGCACGTGGTCGCGGTGTGCCAGCCCTCCGTCCCCGCGCTGGCCGCGACAGCGCTGATGAACGGCGCGAAGGACAAGGCGACGCCGAAAACCCTCACCATGATGGGCGGGCCGATCGACACGCGCGAAAGCCCCACCACCGTCAACGACATGGCGATGAAGCGCCCGCTCAGCTGGTTCCGCCAGAACGTGATCGCGACCGTCCCGGCCCAGTATCCGGGTGCGGGCCGCCGCGTCTATCCCGGCTTCATGCAGCTCGCCAGCTTCATGAGCATGAACCTGGGCGGCCACATCCTGAGCCATTACGAAATGTACAAGCATCTGGTCGCGGGCGACGATGAAAGCGCGCAGCAGACCAAGGATTTCTACGACGAATACCGCTCCGTCTGCGACATGACGGCCGAATTCTACCTGCAGACCGTGGAAGAGGTATTCCAGGAACACTCGCTGCCCAACAACGCCTTCGAACATCGCGGCAAGGTGATCGATCTGGGCGATATCAAGCAGACCGCGCTGCTGGCGGTCGAGGGCGAGCGGGACGATATCTCCGGTATCGGCCAGACCAAGGCCGCGCTGCCGCTGGCGCGCAACCTCTCCGAAGACAAGAAGCGCTATTACATGGCCGAGGGCGCGGGCCATTACGGCATCTTCAACGGCAGCAAGTGGCGCACCAAGGTGGCCCCGGTGGTGGAACAGTTCATCGCCACCCACGGCTGAGCCGCGAGGCGCCAGTCTTGTCCGGCTCAGGGCGCGCCGGGTTGGCGCGGCCTGGGGCGGAAGATGCGCCGCAGGGTGCGCCCGACGAGCACGATCAGCGCGATGCTGAGGGCCAGCAGCCCCACCGCGATCACCGCTGCGATCACCGGATTGGCGATGGCCAGCGCCAGCAGGCCTACAGTAGCCACATCCTCCGCCGTCGAGACCATCACGTTGCTGACAGGCTCCGGGCTGGTGTTCACGGCGGCGCGCGCACTGGCTTTCCCCGCATGCGCCGCAAAGGCCGCACCGCCGCCCAGCAGGAAGGCGATCACCTGCCAGGTGGGATCGCCCGGATCGATGATCGCCAGCGCCAGCAGCGCGCCGCCGACCGGCCGGATCAGCGAGTGCACCGCGTCCCAGATCGAATCGAGCCACATCACCTTGTCGGCGAAGAATTCCATCACCGCGCCGACGCCTGCAATGCCGAGCACCCAGGGATTGGCAAGGACGTCCAGCATCTGCAACTGTTCGGGCAGCGGCACCCAGCCGGATCGCATCGCCAGCCCCGTGATGAGCACGGTTGCATAGAGCCGCCAGCCCGACAGCAGACTGACGCTACCCGCCAGCCCAAGCAGTTCGATGATACCCATGGCCGTGCCTATAGCACGTTTGCGCGAGAGCGATCAGCGAACTTCGGAGCCCCCGGCAAGGCGCTTCATTCGGCGTCGCCAATCACCTGCGGTTCGGCAGTGCAATCGGTCTCGCCATCGGCTGCCAGATCGGCGATCTCGCGTGCGCGCTGGTTGGCCGCACCCGCTCCGCCACCGATCTGCGCGATGCGGCAGCCGGGATCGTCGCGCGTCCCAATCCGTTCGACCGCGATAACGCTGCGATTGTTGGATTGCAGGCTGGCGTCTTGGTAGCGGAAGATGACCGCGAAGGGTGCGCCCTCGTCGCTGCGGATTTCGATACGCGGCGCGATCTCGTTGAAGGCAGCGATCGTCTGGAACCGATCGTTCTCGACCCCTGCATCGAGATCGAAACGCCCATCTCCCGCCTGCACGAAGATCGGCACCCCGGCTATCAGACCGCAGCGGAAGGTCGCGCCCTCACCCTCTTCCTGCTGCGTGAGGACTTCGCACTGGTCGAGGTCTAGCGTGCCATAGGCAGAGGCAAAACGCTCGTCCGGGGTCTCTTCGGACGCCGTCTCCCCGATCGGCGGGATTTGCGGTTCGTCGATCGTCACATCCTCGACGCTGCTCTCGCGCGCCTGATCGGCAGGTACGGTCTCACCGCAAGCGGTCAGAGCTGTCGCGGCCAATGCCAGCGACAGGGCGGAAAGGGGCAAGCGCATGAAATTCTCCCGTTGGTTATCGAGACAATGCGCCGCCCCTGCTCCTGGGTCCCGCGTCAGAGGACTTCGAAGATGCCAGCCGCGCCCATGCCGCCACCGACGCACATGGTGACGCAGACATACTTGGCACCGCGGCGCTTGCCTTCGATCAGCGCGTGGCCGACGCAGCGCGCGCCGGTCATGCCATACGGGTGGCCGATCGAGATCGAGCCGCCGTTGACGTTGAGGTCCTCGTCCGGAATGCCGAGCTTGTCGCGGCAGTAGAGCACCTGCACCGCAAAGGCTTCGTTCAGTTCCCACAGGCCGATATCGCTCATCTTCAGGCCGGTGCGTTCGAGCACGGCGGGGATCGCGAAGACCGGGCCGATGCCCATCTCGTCGGGCTCGGTGCCCGCAACCGCCATGCCGACATAACGGCCGAGCGGGGTCAGGCCGCGCTTCTCGGCGAGCTTTTCTTCCATCAGGATGCTGGCCGACGAACCGTCCGACAGCTGGCTGGCATTGCCGGCGGTGATCGTGGTGTCGGGGCCGAGGACGGGGTTGAGCGAGGCGAGGCCTTCCAGCTTGGTGTCGGGACGGTTGCCTTCGTCCTTGGCGACCGTCACTTCCTTCTCGGAAACCTCGCCGGTTTCCTTGTCCTTCACCTTCATGGTGACGGTGACGGGCACGATCTCGTCATCGAACTTGCCCGCTTCCTGCGCGGCAGCGGTGCGCTGCTGCGAGCGGAGCGCGTATTCGTCCTGCGCTTCGCGGCTGATGCCGTAGCGCTGGGCGACGGTTTCCGCCGTCTGCAGCATCGGCATGTAGACCGCGTTGTGCATGCCCATCAGCTCGGGATCGGGCATCACGCGCATTTCGGGGGTCTGGACGAGGCTGATCGATTCCTGGCCGCCGCCTGCGACGATATCCATGTTGTCGACCATGATCTGCTTCGCGGCGGTCGAAATCGCCATCAGGCCCGAAGAGCACTGGCGGTCGATCGTCATGCCCGAAACGCCGATCGGGCAGCCCGAACGCAGCGCGACCTGACGGCCCAGGTTACCTGCCTGCGCACCCTGCTGGAGCGCGGCGCCCCACACGACGTCGTTGATTTCGCCGGCTTCGATCTTCGCACGCTCGATCGCGGGGGCGAGCGAGTAGGAGCCGAGAGTCGCCCCCTTGGTGTCGTTGAAGCCGCCCTTGTAGGCACGGCCGATGGCGGTGCGTGCGGTGGATACGATGACTGCGCTGCGCATAATGTGAACTCCTTGAAACTGAACTTGCCTCTCCCCTTCAAGGGAGGGACAGCGAAACCTGGGTTTGCGACGCAAGCCCTCGTCGCAGCAGGGTGGGGCCCGGCATGCGTGGCGCCAGCGCCCCACCCCTCGATCCCCTACCCCGAAGGGGAGGGGAGGGATCCTAGACGTAGAACATCGACATCCACTCGCAGATCAGGGCGGGCTTTTCCTCGCCTTCGATCTCGATGGTGATCTCGACCGTGTGCTGCCACTGGCCGGGGCGCTTTTCTTCCATGCCCAGCAGTTTCCAGTGGCCACGGATACGCTTGCCCGATTTCACGGGGTTGAGGAAACGCGTCTTGTTGCCCCCATAGTTGACGGCCATCTTGATGCCGTCGGGCCGGGGCACATCGCTTTTCTGGGTGAGATAGGGGATCATCGAAAGCGTCAGGAAGCCGTGGGCGATGGTGCCGCCGAACGGCGTCATCTTGGCCGCTTCCTCGTTCACGTGGATGAACTGGTGATCGTCCGTCGCTTCGGCGAACTTGTTGATCCGATCCTGCGAAATCTCGATCCATTCGCTGGTGCCGATCTGTTCGCCGACCTTCGCGGCGATGTCCTGGGGGGTCATGCGCGCCTCTCCTTAGTCTTGCATTGCGCGCATTCCATGCAGGATGAAAATGCCTAGCGCAATGGAGGGCTGGCCGCCCCCGCGCCTGTCGCTACGGCATGCGGCTGTCCCGCCTGTCGCCCCGCTCGATGGTCTCGGTGGCACTGTTCATGGGCGCCGGCATGGCCACGGTCGCTCTCGTCAACCCCCTTTTCGGAGGCTATGGCCACGACCACACCAAGCACCAGGACCGCCGCAATACCTGACAGCCACACAGAGCCTGCCCGCCAGCGAGCAGCCCAGGCGGACGCCCCTTCACCTCGACCCCACTTGCCGAGACCGGTCCGATCCAGGACCGCCAGGCTCCGCTCTATCTCACGAAAGGCGGCAGCATTGGCGGGATTGACCTCCCAAGCCTGGAACGTCTGCCAAGTCTCCTCTGAAAGATGAGGCTCCGTCAGCTGCGCATACCAGCGCGCCGCCGCCCGCAGCCGCTCTGTGTGATCGTCCGATCGTGTGGCCATGATGATTACCCCGCTCTCGCGAGGCCTTCAGCGATGGCTGCAAGCGCCCCGGCTATATCCCTCTTCACCGTTCGTGGTGAGACTGACAGACGTTTCGCGATCTCATCATAGGTCAGACGCTCATAGCGATGCAGCCGCAAAGCCTCGGTCGCGCGCTCCGGCAAAGCAGCCATCACCGCCGTGGCAATATCCAGCATCTGCGAGTCAATGAGTTGGCGCTCGGGAGTCACGCCCCGCCCGCAGGCAACCTCGTCCTGTATGTCTCCGATCTCCGAAGAGACCCTTCGCTGCCGCACATGACCGGATTTTAGGTAATTTACGGTCAGGTTTCGCACTGTGGTGAACAGCAGCTTGCGAAGCTCTTCCCCCTCGCGGTCACCATAGGCCCGCTGCACCGCCACAAAAGCATCCTGCACCAGGTCCTCCGCATCCGCCGCGTTACCCACACGCAAGCGCGCCAGCCGTACAAGCTGGCCATACTGGCGGGAGAAGACATCCTGCAGGACACCCTCGGTTTCCTGCCTCGCTCCAAACCGGCACCTCGCATCTCTGGTGCTCGTCAACATTTCATGGCTCACGAGCGATCCTCCCGACGCGGATCGCAATCGTCGAAGAACAGGAGATAATCGAGATGCCGATGAGTTCGCCCACGAAAAAATGGGCGCTTTCTTTACGTTGAAACTTAATCGGCACCTTTCACCTCCTGCGGACTACGTCAGATACCCGCCCCAAAATACATATTATAGTACATAACACTAGAATATGTAACCGGTATTCTTGTGGCATGGATATGCGCAAGCTGGTGGGTCGAAATTTTGCGCGTCTGCGCCGCGAAAAGCGCTTGACTCAAGAGGAAGTCGAGACCCGTTCCGGGTTCAGCCAACAGTATCTGAGTGGTTTGGAGCGAGGCAAACGCAACCCGACGATCGTGACCTTGTATGAACTCTCCCAGGCCCTCGGCGTATCACATGTGGATCTGGTGATGCCGGACAACCAGGCCAGCTTGAAGAAGTAAGAACATAAGCTTCGTTCCCTTCTTGCCGACTGCCAAATGCTTTCCTTTTTACCCAAAGCTCTACAGCTTTGGCTTTAGCACGTCCTGCAGCATCTTCTTGTCGAGTGACAAGTCAGCAACAATCCGTTTCAGCGAAGTACTTTCGCCTTCCAGCTCTTACAGCCGCCGCATCCCAGATAGCATCTGGCCGTAATATCGTTTAAACTCTTCCCCAATCGGCTTTGCTTGTCCTAGACAAGTTCCGACGCGCTGTTGTTGTGACACTGGGCGCACCGCCGCATCAATTCCTTGCGCCGTTCGGGAGACGGGGCGCGAGCCGCGACTTCCGCGTCGACCATGTCATAGAGCGGATAGTATTTCTGATCGTACGTGAACGCGATTAGCTCCAGTATCATGTGCGCATTGCGTAGTTCTTCGTCCGTGACAGCCATGGCGCTATAGTCGCAAACCAGTTCGGCGCCCAATTGGATCGCGTCCAGATTGCTGCACATCGATGCAGCGTGGGGGCGGCGGTGTAACCCGGTTGAAGATATCGGAGGCGCGTGAGCCGCGCTTCTTCGAAGTCGAAATCGCCCCGCTCCGCGCCAAGCTCTTTCGCCCCCAGCTACCGCCGGCGGATTTCGTCATTCAGGACTTTCAGAATCGGAGAGAATGTCGAGCCGTACAGAACCACAATTTCCGCGGCTATTGCCTGAGCGAGTCTTAAGGATCCATCCGAAACTGCATGATGCAGTTTCCGCATCGCCATGGCGTTCATAAGTTCGAGCCGAAGGCACATGCCGCAATCACATGCATAAGCGCGCAAAATACCGGGACTGCGGCTCGTCCGGATCGCATTATCCGGCGCCTCCGAAATGGCGTCGTATCCAATCCAGGATGCGTTCGGGCCAGCTTCTTGGGGTTTTAGACGCCGAACCTATTGTCTTCGTTGAGCGTTCGGTTCCGTCCGCTTCATGATGCCAGTTCGATTTCCGGGCTTCGTCACGCTTCCGCCCCGTCTGAACCATCTCCTCGCTCCAATCACCCGCCCATACGATCCGGTTTGCGGTGATCAGATAGTGCGACCGGCACGGAAAGCTCCAATTGCCCACGGAAGGTCTCACGGTCACTGAAATGCCGTCGAATGTCATTCTCCAGTCCGTGGGGTGGAGAGGAAGCACAACCTTTTCGCCGCATCCGCACGCGCATTTGTGCGCGGTCGTCGTGTACTCGATGGAGATATAGAGAAGGCCCGGTTCTAGATCTTTAGGAATGAACTCCACGAACCGAGGCGTTAGAACCTCAATTTTCGCCGTCATGCCGCTTCCCGGATCATCGTGTGTGTCTCGACCTGGTAAATCCATACGGGCTCGCCGAAGCTGGCATAGAACCTACGATGTGCTTTCCAGAGTTGGATCGCCATATCGGCATTCAGACTGTTCATGTCCGACACCTGAATATTGGCGGTGTAAATTTCATCCTCGCCTGAATTGTTGAGCGGGATATGCGGCCGGATCGCGTCACGGGTTTCATGCGTGCTAAGAACAGCACGGAGGGTGCCGCCGATGCCTCGTGATCCGAGGTGCAGTCCCATACCGACATCAACGAAGGCGAGCTGCATCGCCTCCAGCTTAGCAATCACTTTTGCCTTGGCAGGCCCCGCGTCCATAGAGACGAACGCGAATGTCGCGCCATCGAGATGGTGTATATTGTCTGCGCAAAGACTGATGGGATGAGGAATAATACTGTTCTTCATCTGAGCATAGCGGCGCGCATGGTATTCCACCTTATGCGGCGGTGGCTGTAGTTCCGAGCGCGCGGGTGCGCCAGGCGAGCGAAACGCATTGTGTGGGTAGAATTTGTCACCATCAAACAACCAGATCTCGTCAACCGGAGCCTTGGAAACATGATCAAGGATATATGAGCCGGTGCCGCCAAGCCCGATGAGAGCGACGATTTCGCCTTTAAATAACTTGGAAAGCTGCGAGATCCCCGCCCGTGCCGATGCGCTATCGGGGAAGACGAAGGGATCGTTTTCTGAGGCGCTTGGTGGCAAGGCTCCCACCCTCGAACTAGCCGTGGGGTCGATCGCGTGAACCTCGCTTAGAATAATCGCCTCATACGTGGTCACCTTCTCGTAATAGTCACGATAACCTCGGCGCCCATTTGCCTCACGAGGCTTATTGGAGAAGCCGCAGCGCAGATTGAGTTCGCCGAGCCTTTTGATCGTCGGGCTGGTCGGTCCGAGCGCCGCCAGCGGTCGGCCTTTGCGGTCACAAGGCGTTTCTCCTGCGAACGACATTACGTGTCTACTCGGAGGAACCGTGCCCTCCGCCGTGGCGTCAAGCGGGCAAACGAAAGTGCCACGGCGAATGTTTCCCCCCGAATCCAGATAGGGAATTTCTTCGACGACAAGGTGACCGTCCTCAACTCGGACGGCATAACCCTCATCGACGAGCCTTTTCAGATCCGTGCTACGATTTATCAGTTGCTGAGACATTGAAGACCATCCCCTCTACGACGCGGATTTTCCCACCTTCCAGCAGCGAACCTTCCGGCCGGCGCTTTGGCCCCCTTGAGAACGAGACCGTGAAGCAAACCTGGTCTCGCCCGAACAGTTTGGGGAATGCGAGTTTCGCGAGTTCCGAGAAGGAAATCCGTCCCTTATCAACTGTGATCTGTTCGCCGTTCAGAATGATGTGGAGGGTCGCGTCATGGGGCTCCCCCGAGCGAATCCGTTCCACGCCTTCGCGGCGCAGGCGGACCTTGCCGTCGTCGGGAACGAGACGGTCTCTGTCTGAATCCAGATACAAATCCTGGTCATCTGAAATTTCGCCGATGACTCTTAGATCGGCAACAGAAATCTCGTCATCGCCCCAAACGACCTCCCGTTCATTGAGGGTCGCCCGAAAGAGGCGGTCGCCTTTGAACGCCCGCAATACCGGCGGTGTGTCGATATCGAGCCTGATGGTCTCATCAAGCCCGAGAACCTGGGTTCCAGCGTTCGCGTACAGGACCAACGAGAAGTCAGATGCCGGCCGATAGCGGCCCAAGTTCAGGACGTCGCGTCCTGAAGTTTCCGGATCATCGGTTTCCAGAATGCGATTGTCGAAGACAAGTCGATATTGGGGTCGAGAGGCAGGTTGCGCCATTGGACTACTCCATAGTTGTTTCGCCCCAGCGCCGGGCCCAGCGGAGCTTGACGGAAAGCGCGCAGTGTGATTCTTTGTCCTAGAAGTAAGACGCCTTTCACGCATGAGACGCTTTCTGTCTCACTCATGAAACACTTTAGGAACACTGCCCATGAGTCGTCAAGGGGCGTGTCGTACGACACGCGTAAAATGACCCTGAACATCAATGAACTCGGAGAAATGGTGATTGAACGCAGGGGAACGCTAGGCGTTCGGGCCGCCGCAAATGAAATCGGGATTAGCCCATCAACATTATCGCGGATCGAAAACGGCCATGTCCCCGACCTAGCCACCTTTGCCGCAATCTGCCGATGGCTGAAAGTCGATCCAACGCGCTTCCTTGGCATGCAGGCAGCGGAGGCGAGCGAGGAATCGGCAACGGTTCATTTGCGCAAGAAGAAGACAACGTCCGCGGATACCGCCACTGCGCTCGGAGGAATGATCATCGCTGCGCAACAAGCACTGCGTGATCTCGAAAACATCTAACAATGCGGCGCGGCTTTAAAACCCAAGCCGAGAAGCTGGCGCTGAAACACCGTTCGTCATTCGGTGTCACGGCCCAGGACCGTCTCGACCCGCGGCTGTTCTTGAAAGATATGGGCCTAATCGTATGGACCCCCGAGGAAATTCCGGGAATGGATGCATCTCATGTGCGGCAACTCACGAAGGCTGATCCCGATAGCTGGTCCGGCGTAACCGTTAAGGAAGGTGGAAGAACAGCGATCATCGTGAATTCTGCCCATCCGGTAACGCGTCAGGCCAACACTCTTATGCATGAGTGGGCACATATAGAACTGCGTCATAAGCCGAGCCGAGCCGACCGATCGGTCGGCGGCATACTGCTTCTAAGTGACTATCCTGCAGAGATTGAGGACGAGGCAGACTGGCTAGCGGGATGTATGTTAGCCCCTAGAGACGGTCTTCTGTATCATTGTGGTCGAGGGCTGGCGGCTCCGGACGTGGCCACGCACTTTGGCATTAGCGAACAGCTCGCGAACTGGCGCATCGGGAAGACTGGTGTTCGCCGCCAGCTCGGTTATCGCTGGTAGTCAGCAAAACGAATGCCGACTGATGGATTAAATTGATTATGTCTTACGGAAGCGGTCCCGAAGGCGGTTTTAATCAGGCCAGCAAAGCCTACAAAGCTGCGCCGCGCTGGCGCCGACGCCGAGATCGAAGTTTCAGTTCTTGGAGGCTTCGACTCCGTTCTCGCGTTGAAATCGGAATTTGCTGCCCACGGGTTCTCCGTTGAAGAGATAATGAAGGTTCTCGATGGAGATGAACAGAGAACTCATCGTGCTAATCAACGCTCGACTAGTGGGAACAGACCCCCAGTACCACCGTCAGATTGTCTCGCACGAATTGCGCGAGAACGCTGTCTGGATTGGTGCTCAGTTGCATGGAAAAGACGGGACCGCCACAATTCGGACAGTGGCCGCGCTGCTGCACGTCTCGCCGAGCACCGTTAGCCGTTGGTTCCAACCAGGCGAATTCGAGCGGGAATGCGAATATCTTTCGCATGCATTTAAGGCGGATGGATCTTTAAAGCCGTCAATTCCGGGTCGTGGTTCCGGCACAGGAAACGACGGTCAATAGTTGTTGCGAACAAAACAATTTGCGCAACACCTCTAGGAGTCGGCATTCATACCAGCAAGCCAACGTGGATGTGTTGCAGTGAGCGCCTTGTTTCGGATGATCGAGAAGTCGACGCTATCTATTGGAAGCGCTCGCGCAACTGGGCTTGGCGTGATTTGCTTAACAATAGTGCTCATCACCTTCGCACTGAGGTGATTGCGTTCAAAACGTTCTAATAATTTGAATTCGAGGGTGCCTTCAGCCCCTGCGTCTCACTCTCGAAGAATGCGGCCCGCATCGGCTCGGTGACCGATGGCGACATGAAAGAATTCCGCGTCAGCCAGGCGCTGGGCAAGAGCTGGTCATCGGGTATCCGAGTGTGTTTACCATGGGGGTCTCCTTTTCATTCCTTGGCTTGGTCTCAGGGAACTCCTTGTCCCCGTCGACGCCGGACTGTGAGGTCGGACAGGGGCGCGCCTTCGAACCCGTCATGGTCATGGATCGCCCATTCTTCCGCGTCCGGCAGCGGCGAGGCCGCCAGCATGGCGCGGACCGCGTCCATGATCCCGTCCGGTGTGGTCGCAGCAATCCATGTCCCGTGCAGATAGCCGGAATTATACGCCGCAAGGCAGATGGGATAATCGGACGCCACATCGCGCCGGGAGCGTCTGCCCCGAACGCTGTCACTCCGATAACTTGCGGGAAGGAAGGGACTTCCGGTCAGAAGAAGGAGAAGACAGTTATGAAGTATTTCGCTGGGATTGATGTTTCGCTGAACGAGTCGAGCGTGTGCGTGGTGGATGAAACAGGGGTGATCATCGGTGAAGCCCGAGGTGCATTGCCGAGGTGCAACGACGCGATCCGGAAACGGAGTTGACGAACCATGTCCGATTAGAGAAGGCCACATAGGCGGGGGTGGGCGGCGAGAAAGTCGGCAGGCCGGACCCCCTTAGCCGGTGGCGCAAGGCGGAAAGGTAGGCCGCTGACATGGCTTTCAGACGAACCAAACCCCGGCGCCTTGCGC
>NVWP01000096.1 GCA_002733705.1 Henriciella sp.
CGGTCTGAGTCGGGGCCAGGTGAGCTTTCTCGGCCTGCCAGATAGCGGGCTTGAGAGGTTGAGCGAAGAGGAGTTCGCCAGGCTGGTGCGCGCCCTTCGTGGGCAGGGGGCGCCGGATCTGGTCTTCCGTCCCTCGGTCAAGGATTATCACGGCGACCACAAGGTGGTTGCGCGGGCCTGCGAGGCAGCCTGGCCGGCGCGTGTGCGCCAGTTCAGCTATGTCGTCTGGCCAGAGGAGGCCAGCCGGTTCAAACCCAGATACAGGCTGCCCCTTGGTGCGGTCCGGCGCATGAAGCACGCGGCCATTCGCAGCTATAGAAGCCAGACCGGTCTTGTTGATGATGATCCCGCCGGGTTCACGATGAGCCGCGCCATGATTGCCGGGTTCTGTCCGCCAGCCGAGACTTTCGAGCCAGCATGAGGCGCGGCGCGATCTCCCTTGCCGGTTTTGCGGAAAAGTTCGACGCCGATGCGGACCCGTGGGACACTTGGTCTGCTCGCTATGAAGCGGTGAAGCGCGGCGCCCTTGCCAAGGCGATCGGCGCAGGGCGGTTCGGACGCGGGATCGAGCTTGCGGCAGGCAACGGGTCCAATACGCCCATGATTGCGCAGCATACGCGGCGCCTGATCGCGACCGAAGGCACGCGGTCCGGCACCGAGTTGGTTAGACAGGTCGCGGCGGACCTGCCACGCGTGCGCGTCATCCAGCACGATGTTGCCGCAAGACTGCCGGGACACGCGTTCGACCTGATCGTGATTGCCGAATTGCTGTATTATCTGGGGCCGCAGCCCTTTGCCATGCTGGCGGGGGAAGTCAGCCGGACGCTTGTGCCCGGCGGGCGGCTTGTCCTGTTGCACCACGCTGAGAATTTCCCGGACCGGGCCCGCAGCGCGGCGACGGTGCACCGCGATTTCATGGCACGTCTGGGGGGCGTGCCGATGGAAAAGCGGCACCGGGCGACGGCGCGGCGCTGGCGTGTGGAGGCCTGGGAGCGCGGCCTCGGCGCGCCTTCGTGACCGGGGCGGCGAATGGCAAAGAAAAAGCCCCGGCACTGGCTGCCGGGGCTTTCATTTTGGGAAGGGGTGGAAGCCCTAGTTGCGCGCAGCGGCGCTTTCTTCGCGGACATCCTTGAACTCTGACGTGTCCTTGAGCTGTGGCCATTCGGTGGAATTGGCGAGATCACGGGTGAGGTCGAGGATGAGAGAGACATCCTGCTTTGCGCCGCGAAGGTCCCAATCCGGGTCCCAGGCGTCGTTCTGGTTGTGATAGCGGTTTGCGATATAGCCAGCGACCCAGTCGATCCCGGCTTCGCGTCCGCCCTCAACGAGGTCGGCGCCGCCGGCGATCCCCATGATGAGGATGACCGGCACGCCGCGGCGGGCCAGCGAGAAATGGTCGGCGCGATAGAAGAGCCCGTTCTGCGGCAGGCCTTCGGGCGAGACGTAGCGCCCCTGACGTTCAGCCGCTTCGGCCATCATCTCTTCCAGCTCGCTCTGGCCTTCGCCGACCTGGATGACGTCGCGGGCAGGCCCGGCGGTCTGCAGGATGTCGAGCGTGAAATTGGCGACGGTCTTTTCAAGCGGGTAGATGGGGTCCTGGGCATAGGCCTCAGAGCCAAGCAGGCCGCTTTCCTCTGCCGTCCAGGCGGCGACCACGATGGAGCGTTCGGGCGCGGGGCCTTCATTGATGACGCGGGCGATTTCCATGATGCCGGCCATGCCAAGAGCATCATCATTCGCGCCGGGCATCACAGTGCGGCCCTGAGCGTCCGGGATACCGACACCATAGGCGTCCCAGTGGCCAGAGAGCATGACGACTTCGTCCGGGCGCTCCGTGCCCGTAATCTTGCCGAGGACGTTCTGGCTCTCAATGGTCTCCACATCCAGGCCGAGACCGGCATTGAAGGTCAGCTCCTCCAGGGTGAAGGCTTCGAAGTCGGGCAGGCGGGCGGAGGTGCGAAGCTCATCAAGGTCGTAGCCAGCAGCGCTCATCCACTGTTCGGCCATGCCTTCACTCAGCCAGCCCTGAAGGTCCACGGCCTGTTTGGCGGATTTGCCGCTGGCGACGGCATAGTTCTCACCGGGCGAGGAGGCGGCGACATTCCAGCCATAGCCGGCCGCTTCGGTTTCGTGGATGACGATGGCGGCGACCGCGCCGCGGCGGGCGGCTTCCTCGAACTTGTAGGCCCAGCGGCCATAATAGGTCATGCGCTTGCCGCCGAAGAGGCCGGCCGCCGGGTGGTCGTCCGGCACGCCGAAATCGGGATCGTTGACGAGGAAGAGAGCGACTTTTCCTTCGAGGTCCACATCGCCATAATCATCCCAGCCGCGTTCCGGCGCGCTTGCACCAAAGCCGACAAAGACGATGGGGGCGTCCTCGATTTCGATCACGGGGCGGGCATTGGCGGAGCTGATCACGATATCTCTGCCCTGCTGCATCTCCATGATGGTGCCGTCTGTGCCGGTGACGTTCAGCGTTTCCACATCGGTGATCTGCGAGCGGTTGAGGGTGACCGGGTCGGTCCAGCCGCCATTGCGGCCGCCGGGCTCAAGGCCGATGGCCTGGAACTGGTCGATGAGATAGGCGACGGTCCTTGTCTCGCCTTCGGTACCGGGGGCGCGGCCCTGAAACTCATCTGAGGCAAGGACCCGGACGATCTCGGACATGTTGGAGGTGCTGATTTCCGCCTCGGCAGTGTCCTGCGTGCCGTCGCCCTCCGGTGAGGTGGTGGCGCAGGCGGCCAGCAACAGACCGGCCCCCGCCCATGCAAATCCTGTCCTGATCATCTGCCCAATCCTCCTTCATCTGGCTGCGCGTCTATCTGGTGATGGAAGTAGACCGGTTCGGGCAGGAGCCCAAGCCTGCAAGCCTCCCCTGCGGCAAGAGGCCTGGGCCCAGGGCGGAAGAGCAGATTTGCAGAAACGTCATGCTGCCAAGTCTTCACAAGGCGGGAAGACTCAATTAAGGGGCCGAAAAGGGAGCTCCCCACATGAAAATCCGACAAGCAATCACTTTCGATGACGTGCTTCTGCAGCCCGGCCCCAGCGAAGTCATGCCGGCCAATGTGGACACGTCGACCTGGCTGACCAAGTCCATCCCGCTCAACATTCCCCTCCTGTCGTCCGCCATGGACACGGTGACGGAAGCGCGCCTCGCCATTGCCATGGCGCAGGCGGGCGGCATTGGCGTCATTCACCGCAACCTCACCGTGGAAGAGCAGGCCGGGCAGGTCACGCAGGTCAAGAAGTATGAGAGCGGCGTGGTGATGAACCCGATCACCATCGCGCCGACGGCCAGCCTGAAAGAGCTGAACGACATCAAGTCCCGCACCGGCTTTTCCGGCGTACCGGTGGTCGAGGCGGACGGGACCGTGGTGGGCATCATCACCAATCGCGACACGCGCTTTGTCGATGACATGAATGCCAAGGTCGCCGACCTGATGACGCGCAATGTCGTCTCGGTGACGATGGAAGAGTCGATTGAGGCAGCGCGCCAGCTTCTCCACAAGCACCGGATCGAGCGTCTGGTGATCACCGATGAGGCCGGCAAGTGCGTCGGCCTGCTGACGGTGAAGGATATGGAGAAGGCGCAGCTCAACCCGAATGCAGCCAAGGATGCGCAGGGGCGCCTGCGCGTGGCGGCGGCCTCCACGGTGGGCGATGCCGGGTTCGAGCGGAGCGAAGCGCTGATCGATGCAGGCGTAGACGCGGTCGTGATCGATACCGCGCATGGCCACAGCAAGTCCGTGCTGGATGCGGTGACCCGCGCGAAGAAGCTCTCCAATTCGGTGCAGATCATTGCGGGCAATGTGGCGACCGCTGCGGCGACCAAGGCGCTGATCGATGCGGGCGCCGATGCGATCAAGGTCGGTATCGGGCCGGGCTCGATCTGTACGACACGGGTCGTCGCCGGCGTAGGCGTGCCGCAGCTGACCGCCATTGAGGATTGCGCAGAGGCCGCGCAGGCCTCCGGGACGCCAATCATCGCCGATGGCGGGATCAAGTTCTCCGGGGACTTTGCCAAGGCCATGGCGGCCGGCGCCTCGACCGCGATGATGGGCTCTGCCTTTGCGGGCACTGAAGAGGCGCCCGGTGAGGTCTTCCTGTTCCAGGGGCGCAGCTACAAGGCCTATCGCGGCATGGGGTCGCTGGGCGCGATGTCACGCGGCTCGGCGGACCGGTATTTCCAGAAGGAAGTCTCCAGCGACAAGCTGGTGCCTGAAGGCATTGAAGGCCAGGTACCGTTCAAGGGCCCCATCGGCAATATCATCCACCAGATGGTCGGCGGCCTTCGCGCGGCGATGGGCTATGTGGGTGCAAAGACGATTGCTGAGCTTCACGAGAAGGCCGAGTTCGTCCAGATCACCGGCGCGGGGCTTTCAGAGAGCCATGTCCACGATGTGACGATGACGCGCGAAGCGCCGAACTATTCGATTGGGCGGTAGCGACCGGCCTGCGCGGCAGGGCTGACAACACCGCGCCGGATGAGGATCATCGCGACGAAGGCGAGGCAGGCCAGTCCCACGGCTGCCGGAAACAGTGCTGTCGTCCAGGAATAGTGCTCAAGCGCGAGAATGACGAAGCCGTTTCGGATGGCGCCGATTGTGAAGAAGAGGGCGTTCTCCTCATGCGGCAGGGCCCAGGCCTTGCGGATGGAGGGGCCGAAGCCGAGGAGGTCGACGCTGGTCAGGATGAGCACGGCGGCGAGCGGATCATTGGTCAGCCACCAGAGGGGCAGGGCGGTCGCGGCGAGGGTCAGGAACACCCAGTCCATGCGCGCGATGGAGGTGTCGGCCGATTTCGAGAGCGCGAGCAGGGCGACCCCGCCGGTGATCAGGCCGGAAAGGGCAATTGGCCAGGCGCCGACACCCGCGCCGCCCGCAAGCTGGGCTGTGGCGACGGTGAAGGTGACAGCGGCCCAGATGAACCATGAGAAGACATGCGGGCGGGTCGTCCCTTTGAGGATGGCGCGGATATAAGGGTAAAAAGCAAGGAAAGTCAGCGCGATGGCAATGGCGCTGAACGTCCTTTCGTCGATGATGAAGCTCATGACGGGGCTCTCGCCTCCCGCCACATCGGGGCCATGGGCGGCCCCTCCGGCCCGACGGGGAACTCTGTAATCTTTTCGAAGCCATGGGCGCTGTAGAAGCCGTGATTGGCCGGGTTGGAGTTTTCCAGATAGGCGGGCATGCCCGCGCGGTCGCAGGCCTCCAGCACGGGTTTTAGCAGCGCCTTGCCGACCCCCTTGCCGCGCGCGCTGGCTGTGGTGCCGATGGAGAAGAGGTACATATGGGGCGTATCCGGATGGTGTTTTTCCATCAGGCCGGCAGCGTGGAGCGCGCGCTTCATGGCCCCTTTCGAGCCATGGCGCAGCTGTCCCATGGCAAAGCCGAGCTGGGCCCAGAGGCCGAATTTCGGGGCAGCGCCTGGTGGCACCCACATGGTCGCGCCCTTGCCCTCGATCAGAAAGCTCTCACCCACGGGCACGTAGACATGCCGGGCGAGCGTCATCATGGCGGCGCGCACGCCCTCGGCCGTGCCGAAGAGGTAGCGGTTGACCGGATCGTCCCGGAAGGCCTCGGCAGTAATCTCACCGACCGCGCGCCAGTCGCGCCGTCTGGCGAGACGTATGTCTGGTGTCAGGTCGATCTTCATGTGGTGTTCCCCCCGGTTTCCTCTTGCCTAATTGGACGTTAGGACGGCCCCTTCGCAAGAGAGGCTTGGAAGATCATGCGCGACGGTGGACGGATAGCAGCAGCGATTGATGTGCTGGGCGATGTGCTGAACCGGCACCAGCCGGTCAAGTCGGCGGCACGCGACTGGGGCAAGCGGGCGCGCTATGCCGGGTCCAAGGACCGGGCATGGGTCTCCGGCCTGGTGTTGGATGCGCTGCGCAAGAAGAATTCCATCACGCATGCGATGGGCTCTGATGAACCGCGCGCACTGGTGCTCGGCGCGCTCAGCTTTGCCTGGGGCTGGGACATCATGAAGATCGACTCAGCCATGGATGAGCAGCACGCGCCAAGCAAACTGACGCTGGAGGAGCGCGAGCGGCTGGTCATGGCGCCGGATGTGACGGCGGAGCCGTGGGTGTCCGGCGATTATCCCGAATGGATGGAGCCGATGATGGACCGCGTTTTCGGTGAGGAGAAAGTCGTCGAGGCGCAGGCCATGGCGGTGCGCGCCGATGTCGATATCCGGGTGAATACGCTGAAAGTGGACGCTGAGAAGGCGGGCGGACCGATGCGTTCTGCGAACGCGGTAGCCTCGCCGCTGCTGAAGAATGCCTATCACATACCGGCGCGCGACCCGTCCGAGCGCGAAGCCTCGCTTGAGAGTATTCCGGCCTATTCAAAAGGCTGGGTCGAGGTGCAGGATGCCGGCTCCCAGATCGCGGCGGCGGCGGCGAATGCCCAGCCCGGCGATCAGGTACTGGACTATTGCGCGGGCGGCGGCGGCAAGACGCTGGCCATTGCGGCGATGATGGGCGGCAAGGGACAGGTCCATGCCTATGATATTGACGGGCGCAGGCTGTCTGCGCTGATCCCCCGCCTCAAACGCTCTGGCGCGCACAATGTGCAGCTGGTCCACCCGAAAGAGCCTGAGGCGCTGGAGGCGCTCAAGGGGCAGATGGATGTGGTCTTTGTCGATGCGCCCTGCACAGGCACCGGGACATGGCGCCGGCGGCCGGATGCGAAATGGCGGCTGAAAGACAAGCAGCTGGAAAAGCGGATCGAAGAGCAGACCGAAATCCTTGAGGCGGCGTCGGCTTTCGTGAAGCCGGGCGGCAAGCTCGTCTATGCGACGTGCTCCTTCCTGATCGAGGAAGATGAGGACCGGGTGGCAGATTTCCTGTCGCGCCATGACAGCTTTCAGCAGGTGAACGCGGCTGAGGAAGTCATTGCGTCGGATCTGCTGACGGAGGAAGGCGCGGCGACTGTGACGGCAGGCTGCAAGGGTGGGACGTCCGTCCGCCTGACACCGCGCAGCGCCGGAACGGACGGGTTCTTCTTTGCGGTGATGCGCAAGGCGTAAACCTGCCCTGCAGGATAGGCTTCAGGCCGGAATCGGTGCTTTTCTGTCGGTATGAAACGCGAGCTTCCCGACCATATCCATCTGCAGTCAACAAACCGTCAGTATCTGGTGCTGGCAGGGGCGAGCGCGCTGTTTGCCACCATGCTTACGGCCATGCGGTGGACCGGCAATGGACCAGCCGAAGAGATCAATGTCTGGCTGACGGTCTTTTTCTCCATGACCACGCTGATCGGTGCGTCGGCCGCGCTGTTCAAGCGGTCCTGGCTGTCGCTGGACGCGGAGGGGTTCGAATCAAGCGAGTTCAAATCGCTGGGCAAGATCGGCTGGTCCGAGGTCAGCGAATTCAGCCTTCACCATATGGGCGGGCGGGGGATGCCGGCCTCGCGGCAGGTGGCCTTCAAACTGAGTGACCAGAAACGCCGGGCACTGCCACGCATGGCCGGGCTTCTCATGTATGGGAAGGTGAGACTGACCGAACCCTACCGGATCAACGGGTCCAGGCTTGTCAGCCTGCTGAATGGGTTCCGCGAGCGCGCGCTTCAGGCGGGCAGCGCGGCCTGATGGCCTGGATCATCATCCTCGCCTTTCCCGTCTTCTTTGGCGCGTTATGGGTGGGGATCGTCGTCTTTCTCTCCTGGGCGAGTGGGTGGCGCACACTGGCCCGTGTGTACCAAAGCGAGGTGCCGGAAGGCTTTGATGGCAAGCGCCTGATGCTGGTCACTCTGGGCCGGGGCCGTTTCCCGCGCGTGCACTATCGCGGCATGCTGTGGGCCCAGTTCACGGACGATACGCTGTGGCTGAACCCGCATTTTCTGTTTCGCTGGGCGCATCCGCCGCTGGCGATTCCGCGAAGCGTTGTGACTGCGACAGAGGAAAAGGGCCTGCTGCGCCGTTTCATCCGCCTTGGGACGAAGGCCGACGGGAAGATCAGTTTTCACCTTCATCCACGGCAGTTTGGCTGGCCGGAGGATCTTGTTGGGCCTGACATTTAGGCGACGCTGATCTCTTCCCCGCATCGCTCGGCACTTCCTGCGATGCTTTCACCGGCGAGATATGAGATCTGCTCTGGCGTCATGGGAGAGAAAAGCCCCACACCGGCATGGACGCTGTTTGACCAGGCCACCTTGCCCTTGATCCAGCTCTCTTCCAGGTGCAGTGAAATGCGCCGCCGCCGGCCAATCCGTCCGTCATGCTTGAGACGCAGGCCGTCCGGTGTGTAGTCGATAATCGTCATCGTATAGGCCCTGCCGCCATAGCGGATGGGGACGTGGACATAACAGGTGCGCCGTTCATCGCGCAGGCGCCAGCGGCGTATCCGCGGATGGAGCCAGGTGCCGAAACATCCAAGAAGGATAAGGGTAGAAAGGGCCGGAAGCGCCCAGCTGTAAAGATGGCTGGCACGCTCGAACTCCACCTTCCGCGCCGCCGGATCGTAGGCGTTGTCCAGCTGCAGGGCCTGAAGACGCCGGGGACCGGAGGGCTGGTGTTGTGCGTCGAGCGATAGGGGCCCCAAAGGACGCGCTTCATACTGGGGCGGGGCGGCCTCTTTTGGAGGTGAGGTCTGGACCGGCGGCTCCTCCAGGCATCCGAGCTGTTGCTGGAGCCGGCTCAGCTCACGCCGGGCGCCGGGAGGGACGTCCTGCTTGAATATGACTTGTGCGCGAAGTTCCCGGGCTGGAACCTGCCGTCCGACCGCCTTGCGAAGGGCGTCCACATAGCGCGTCAGGGCCTCGCGCTCGCCTTCCGCCGAAGGGCCGTCGGTGTGGCTGTAGATGTCTGTCAGGGAGACTGCCGCGAGGCTGAATGCCAGATCGGTCAGCAGCTCCTCTTCCATCGTGCCCGGGCGATCGAGCCGGATTTCATGGACGGTATCGACGGTAGAGAGGAGCGGGTCGAGCGCGGAACATTCGTCTTGCGCGCTGGCCGCAGGAATGAGGGCGCCCAGCGTCGTCAGAAGGCATATCGAGCGGCCAGAAAACATATTTCATATTTGCCGTGCGAATATTTAAGGACTGCTTTCGCACAAAAAGGCAATTTTCACGTCAGCCCGTGCCAGCGACGCGGCTTTGCGCCAGTTTAAAGAAGTCGGTGAGGAGGCGGCGCTGGCGCTGCGAGAGGTCCGGGTGCCAGATTTCGAAGATCAGCACATAGCGTGGCTGGTCGCTATTGTTCCAGGCTTCATGCTCGACCGTGTCATCGAAGATGAAGACCTCCCCGTCTTTCCATTCACGCGTCTCGTTGCCGACACGCAAGCCGCAATCGCCCGGCAGGACGATGGGAAGATGGCAGATAAGGCGGGTATTGATCTGCCCATGATGGGGCGGGATCGCGGCGCCGGGTTGAAGCAGGGAGAAGAGGACAGAAGGGGCAGGGGCCGGGTTTGCCGCGTCGCCAATGGCCTCAATGGCGGCCCAGGTCTTCGGGCAGCGCCTGATATTCTCCTCAATGCGCTGGCCCTGTTTGATAAGATAGAAGGCACTCCAGTCGGGATTGTCGAGCAACGGGTGGGAGAGAGAGACACCTTCGCGTCCGGTCTTCTCGACATAGGGCGCAAAGCCGGCGTCGGCGGCGGCCTGTTTGCTGAGCAGGGCCTGAAGCTCTGCGCGAATATCCCCTGTCGCGGCGGCGAGGGGGCTGGCCCAGTCGAAGCGGCTTGTGGGGTAGAACTGGCGGCCAGGGAGGCCGGGATAGAAATAGCGTGTCGGCCTGGAGGGATAGTGCTGGGCGCGGCCGGAGAGCAGGTCGAGGCTCTGGCGGAAGAGATCGTCATCGGGGGCGCTGCCGATATCATGCTGCTCGATGAAGGCGTCGAAGGCCTCCTGCATCCCATCCGGTGCCTCTTCAGGCGGCTCGGGCGCGCCGTGTTCGGCAAGGTAGGCCTCTGCTGCATGGGTGAGCTGGTTAATCTCAGGATTGCGTTTCAGCTCTGGCGTGACCCCGGCGAGGCCCTGGCGGAATTCCGCTTCGGCTTCCTTGCCGCGCCCCGATCCGACAAGCGCCTGACCAAGATGGAGCCGGGCGCGCACGCTTGCCGGTTCGATCTCAAGCGCTTTTTCGATGGCGGAGATGCGGCCGGCCATGTCCCCTTGCAGGGACTTTGCGAAAGAGAGCGCCACCCAGATATCCGGGCCGGGCCAGTCAAGCGCGATTGCCTTGGTCAGAGCCGCTTCGGCGCCTTTTGCATCGCGGCGCTGCAGGGCCTGCATTCCCTCTGCGGCATAGCCGCGTGCCTCAGCCTGCTTGTCGGTCATGTTTTTCGCCCTCTTACTCTCACCCGCACCTCTTCCAGCCTTCAGGATTAGACGCTAGGAGGCAACATGGCCAGTTCACCCGATTCCGTTGCAGACAAGCACGAGCACGTCCTGATCGTCGATTTTGGCTCTCAGGTGACCCAGTTGATTGCACGACGCCTTCGCGAAAGCGGCGTTTATTGTGAGATCCATCCCTTCAACAAGGTAGATGCCGCGTTTCTGGACGCGTTTGATCCAAAGGCCATCATCCTGTCGGGCGGGCCGGCCAGCGTCACCTGGGAAGACAGCCCCCGCGCCGACCAGGCGGTGTTCGAGCGCGGCGTGCCGGTGCTGGGCATCTGCTACGGCCAGCAGGTCATGATGGAGCAGCTGGGCGGCAAGGTGGAAAGCGGTACCAGCCGCGAGTTCGGACGCGCCTTTATCGAGCAGGTGACGGAAAGCGAGCTGCTGGACGGCCTGTTCGGCGGTGAGGACGCCAAGGAAGAAGTCTGGATGAGCCATGGCGACCATGTCGCGGAGCTCGCCCCGGGCTTTGGCGTCATCGCGAAATCCCCGGGCGCGCCGCTCGCCATCATCGCAGACCTTGAGCGCCGCTTCTATGGCACGCAGTTTCACCCGGAAGTTGTGCATACGGTGCATGGCCGCGACATGCTGCGCAATTTCACGCACAGGATTGCAGGGCTGTCCGGCGACTGGACCATGGCAGCCTATCGTGAGGAAGCGATTGAGAAGATCCGCAAACAGGTCGTCGAGGGCCGGGTGATCTGTGGGCTTTCAGGGGGCGTGGACTCGTCTGTCGCCGCCGTGCTGATCCATGAGGCCATCGGTGACCAGCTGACCTGCGTCTATGTCGACCATGGGCTGATGCGCCTCAATGAGAGTGAGGAGGTCGTCGGGCTTTTCCGGGACCATTACAATATCCCGCTCGTCCATGTGGATGCGAGCGAGACGTTTCTTGGCGCGCTGGAAGGGATTTCGGACCCGGAGAAGAAGCGCAAGACGATTGGCGGCCTTTTCATCGATGTGTTCGAGGAAGAGGCGAAGAAGATTGGCGGCGCCGATTTCCTGGCGCAGGGCACACTCTACCCGGATGTGATCGAGAGCGTTTCGGCGATTGGCGGGCCGTCGGTGACCATCAAGTCCCACCACAATGTCGGCGGCCTTCCAGAGCGCATGAACATGAAGCTGGTCGAGCCGCTGCGGGAGCTCTTCAAGGATGAGGTGCGCGCGCTCGGCCGCGAGCTTGGCCTGCCGCAGAGCTTTATCGGACGCCACCCGTTTCCGGGGCCGGGCCTTGCGATCCGCATACCGGGCGAGATTACGCGCGAGAAGGCGGACACGCTGCGCAAGGCGGATGCGATCTATATCGAGGAGATCAAGGCGGCTGGGCTCTATGACGAGATCTGGCAGGCTTTCTCGGTGCTGCTGCCGGTCAACACGGTCGGCGTGATGGGCGACGAGCGCACCTATGAGGCCGTGCTGGCCCTGCGGGCGGTGACGTCCACCGACGGGATGACGGCGGACTATTACCCTTATGACCACGCCTTCCTTGGCCGCGTCGCGACCCGCATCATCAATGAGGTGAAGGGCGTGAACCGCGTGGTCTATGACGTGACCAGCAAGCCGCCCGGCACGATTGAGTGGGAATAGGGGCTGAGATTTTAACCTCGCGCAAGCGAATGGTTGAATAAAGGGGAATACAATTCAACTTCCGCGCTAGACCCGGTACAAAGGGACATGTCCTTTTGCAAGCGCATCTGTATCGTTGAGGATTCGGGTCTCATCGCAGAAGACTTTCGTTTGACGCTCCTGGAAACCGGATATGAGGTGGAGGCCTATTCAGGACTGGCGGCCCTCGAGCAACCGGACACCTGGTACTGTAGGTTCGATGCTGCTGTCGTTGATCTTGATTTCGATACACCTGATTGCTTGCGCGCCATGGCAAGGTTCAGCGCATCGGATGTTCCCGTAGCCCTTCTGACCGGCCTGGATCCGGAGAAAGAGCGGATCATCGAGATGGCCACGATTATTACCGATGAGCAACTGGAGCTGGTTGCCGAGGGGCCGGTCATCGCGATCCATCAGAGCGACGAGCTGCTCGATGCCATGGATGAATGGTGTACCCGCACCCACGGTGAAAGCGGCCTCACCAAGCGCGTTCAAGAAAGCGATATTTCCGAGTTTGAGGCCGAGCGGCAGACCATCGAATTCCTGAAGAAGCACGTCGAAAAGGGCCAGTCACCCCTGTGCGGCAACAGCATTGGTCAGGATCGCCGATTCCTGGTCAAGTACATGCCCGAACTGGAAGACTTCTTCCACTACCGGAATCTCGACGTA
>NVWP01000097.1 GCA_002733705.1 Henriciella sp.
GCCCGCATCGGCAATCGCGGCCAGGAACAATACGCCTTCCGCGTCTCCGGCCCGCTTACCGATTCCGTCGCCGCCAGCCTCTCTGCCTCCAGCTCGAAGCGGGACGGCTTTATCCGCAACGTAACCGATGGTGCGGAATTCCCCACCCGCGATTCCGAAAGCGTGCGCGGCCAGCTCAATATCGACTCAGGCGGCCCCTTCACCCTCTACCTGTCGGCAGATGCCCAGTTTGCCAATGACCGGCCGAACAATGGCGACCCGCTGACCAATTCCTTCGGCTCGGCCATCGATACCGCCGCGCCTGCCCGCAACTCGGTCAGCTATACGCCCGGCCGCATCAAGGATGATGACCGCACCATCTGGGGCGTTTCCGCCGAAGCCGAATATGAGCTTCCCTCGAACCATGTCCTGAAATCGATTACCGCCTATCGCGAAACCGACTTCACCACGAACTTCGACGCCGACCGCGCCGCAGTGGACCTGCTCTATGTGAATTACGAAGACAGCTACCGCCAGACCTCCGAGGAGCTGCAGCTGATTTCGCCCGGCGATGGCCGCCTGACCTATCTGGCGGGCGTCTATCTCTACGCCCAGGACAGCGAAACGCAGCGCGATGCCATTGGCGGCGCCCAGAGCCTCGCGCTTGGCATCGCTCCGGGCACGGGCGTGCTCAGTGGCGGCGACCTGAAGACAGAGAACGCAGCCCTTTACGGCAATGCCTCCTATGATCTGACAGACAGGCTCGAGGCGAGCGTCGGCCTGCGCTGGTCCTGGGAAAAGAAGACTGTCGACTGGTCCATTGATGGCAGCGCCGCTCCGGCCTTCAATATCGCAACAGGCACTGTGGACACCGACCGGGTGGACCGCGATCTCTCGCCAACCGCGACGCTCACCTATGCCATCACGCCTGAAGTCAACATCTACGGACGTTATTCGACCGGCTACAAGAGCGGCGGCTACAATCTCGACTTTATCTCCGCGTCCATCTTCCCGGACGGCGTGGAGTTCAAAAAGGAGACGGTCGACAATTTCGAGATCGGCCTGAAAGGCGCCTTCTTCAACAATCGCGCCACACTGAACGTCACGGCCTTCACCGCCGACTATAGCGACTATCAGGTCAACCAGTACCGCGACCTCGGCAATGGCCAGACCGTCATCGCGATCAGCAATGCCGGCGCCGTGCGCAGTGAGGGGATTGAGGCGGAAGGCACATTCCACGCCACCGATAATCTTCGCCTGCAGGGCGGCATCGGCCTTCTGGACACGACCTTCACAGATTTCCCGGGGGGCGGAACAGGCGGTGTGAATGTCGCCGGAAACCGTCTGCCGCGCGCCTCGAAATTCCAGGGCACGCTGGGCTTCAACTATGACCGCCCGCTGACGTCAGATCTCACCGGTTTCGCGTCAGCCCAGTACAGCTATCGCTCCAGCTACTATGTCGAGGAAAACAACACCGAGACGCGCACCGTGGCCGGTCAGGAAATCGACTGGGGCAAGGTGCCGGGCTACGGTCTTCTCGATGCCCGCATCGGTGTCCAAGGCGCCAGCGGCTGGGAGCTTGCGCTCTATGCCCGCAACCTCACCGACAAGGATTATTTGGTCAATTATGGCCGTGAATTCCTTGGCGCCCTGATCGAATACCGGGGCGAACCGATGAGCTGGGGCGCCGAGGCGCGGGTCAGGTTCTGATCGGACTCGCCGCGCCAAGCATTTCAGACCACAATGCAGACAGGAAGGACAGCGTCATGCTCAAGGCATCCAGAGTGCGAGTACAGGCCAGCAGCCGAGGCCAAGCCCCGAGGCGGCTCACCGGGGCTTCCTGGCGCCCCTTCCTTCTGGCCGCAGGCCTGATCATGGCGGCCAGCCAGGTCAGCGCCCAGGACGCGGAAACGCCCGCAAAAGGCAATGGCGGGGAACTTGCCAAACAGGCCGCCATCGCAACAGGCGTCGGCGCGAAGGTGCTGTGTTCCAGCCTCTTCATCTCGGGGCGCGACAAGGAAGATGTCATCGCCAATGATATCGTTCCGCTCTGGCCGCCCGCCGGACTGGTCGCCTATGAGGTCGATGCGGACAATCATGCCGTCACCGCCCGGTTCGGTTCGACCGCACGCACGGCGACCTACCGGACAGGAATTGGCTGCACTGTTGATGTCCCGGCAGATGAGGGCACCGCGCTTGCGCAGCCCGTGTCGGAAACAACCCCGCCTGTTGAGCCCGGCAAGGCCCTCTCTGCTGCCTTCGACGCTGCCATGGAAGATCCGTCCGGTGATCTGCGCACCCGCGCGCTCGTCGTCATTCAGGACGGGAAGATCGTCGGCGAACGCTATGCTGACGGCTTCGACCCGTCGATGCCCCTGCTTGGCTGGTCCATGAGCAAGAGCGTGACGGCAGCGCTTGCCGGTCTTGTCGTCGGCGATGGCCTCATGGCGCTGGACGAACCGCTCGGCGCGCCGGAATGGGAGGGGGATGAAGGCCGCTCCGCCATCACCCTGCAGGACCTCCTCCAGATGAGCAGCGGTCTCGAATTCGTCGAGGAATACACTGCCGGCAATGACAGCGTCGGCATGCTCTTCCTTGAGCCTGACATGGCCGCCTATGCCGCCAGCAAGCCCCTCATCGAGACGCCCGGCACTCACTGGTCCTATTCCTCCGGCTCCACCAATATTGTCGCGCGGGCCCTGACCTCCGCGCTCGGCGGCAGCGAAGCCACGCAGGCCTATCTGCGCGAACGCCTGTTCGGCCCGGCCGGCATGAAGAATGTCACCTTCGAACAGGACAATGCCGGTACACCTGTCGGCAGCTCCTATATCTATGCCACGCCGCGCGACTGGGCCCGCTTCGGCCTCCTTTTCCTGAATGGGGGGAAAGCTGGTGAAGAGCAGATCCTCAGTCCCGAATGGGTCGACTTCGTCCACACGCCGGCACCTGCCAATGAGCTGGGCATTTACGGGGCCGGCTTCTGGCTGAACGGCATGGCCGAAGACGGAGACGGCCGATTCCTGCAAGGCCTGCCAGAAGACGCCTATTTCGCCATGGGCCATAATGGTCAGATCGTCGGCATCTTCCCCTCGCAGGACACGGTCATTGTCCGTCTCGGCTGGACCACAGGCGACGCGAAATTCGACACCAACGGGCACTTTTCAGAAATCCTGAACGCCCTGACCGAATAAAGACAAAAAGGGCGCGCTGGCGAAAGCCGGCGCCATGATCAACTTCCGAACAGCTCGGCATCGCTGACCGCACCGGCCTGAAGATCTCTAGCGCCTCAAAGCCCCGGTCCCCCAATCAGGGATCGGGCACCCTACTCCCACTCAATCGTGCCGCGCGGTTTCGAGGTCACATCATAGACCACCCGGTTCACGCCGTTCACCTCATTGATGATGCGGGTCGCCACGCGGCCGAGAAAGGCGTGGTCGCAGGCCTTTATCCCGGGCCCAATGTCGACCGGCCGTACCAATCCACCACTCGCGATCGATTGACTGTCTCGCATTGATAAGTGCGTCGCATCACGTCTATAGTTATTACTATATTTATTTTCATTCACGCGGAGTGAACATGAGCCCTGCGACCTCAGCCAAGAAACATCGCTTTCCCTTGACCGGTTTCTGGTGGGCCAGTTTCGACTGGGCGCGAAGTCCGTACTATTACATTGTCATCATTTATGTTTTCTCCGCCTACTTTGCGGAAAGCGTCGTCGGCGACAGCACGCGCGGTCAGGCGATCTTCAGCAGTATCGCCACCGTCGCGGGCCTCATCATGGCGGTCGCGGCCCCGTTCCTCGGCGGCTTCATGGACAGGGGCGGGGCCAAGAAACCCGTCCTGTTCGCCCTCATGCTGATTCTCGCCGCGGCCAGCGCGGGCCTTGCCCTTGTCGCGCCGGGCGTTCCCTACGCCATTCCGCTCGCGGGCTTGCTTCTGGTCATTTCCAGCTGCGCCTATACGGTCTCGGAACTGTTTCACAATGCCTTGCTGCCGGCCGCCGGCACGCCGCGCGACGTACCGCTGATCTCCGGCCTCGGCCTGTCCATGGGCAGCGGCGCAAGTGTTGTGGCCCTGCTCATCCTTATCTACCTGCTGAACCATCCGCCTGCCGGCCTGCTGGAACAGGATATCGCGCGCCTTTCCGGCGCTTTTTGCGGGGCGTGGATTCTCCTCTTCATGGCGCCCTTCTTTCTCGGCATGCCCGATCTTCACCGGCCCGGTGCCAGCTGGCGCCGGGCGCGGTTCCTGCCCGAAACCCTGCGCCCGATGGAAACGCTTCGCACCCTCTTCACCGGCCATCCCAGCATGATGCGCTTCCTCATCGCACGCATGATCTTCATGGACGGCCTCACAGCTCTGTTCACCATAGGCGCGGTCTATGTCGCCGGCGTGCTCGGCTGGAGTCCGGCCGAAACCGCAGCGATGGGCATTCTGGCCACGGTCTCGGCCGTGCTTGGCGGCCTTGTCGGCGGCGTGCTCGACCGGCTGGTGGGGCCGAGACGCGCTATTCTCATCGAGCTTTTCTGCATCACGGCGATTTTCGCCTTTCAGGTCGGCATGACGAAGACAACCCTCCTCTTCGGTCTCGTCCACCTGCCCGTGTCCGCCGGCAAGACCGGCATGTTCGCCAACCCGACGGATGTCGTCTATCTGATCAGCATCATGCCGCTCAGCGCCTTCATCATCGGCGCCTACAGCTCCTGCCGCTCCCTCCTCGTCGCGCTGAGCCCGCCCGACAGGATCGGCCAGTTCTTCGGGATATATGCCATGACCGGCACCGTCACCGTCTGGCTCGGTCCTGGCCTTGTCTCAGTGGCGACCATGCTGAGCGGCAGCCAGCGCATCGGCTTTGGCAGTCTCATCATCCTGTTCGTACTTGGCAGCCTTCTGATGCTCCGCGTCAGGGATGAGCCGGCGGTGCACGGGCCCTCGCCCGAAACCCTCATGACGCCAGCCGCTCAATAGTAAAGGTGGTCGCGCATCTCGCCGCTGGTGACCAGTTCCTGACAGACCTCGATGAAGGCGTCCCGCTTGTTACGGATGCCCGGCGTGCGCGATTTCACCTTCGCCGCCACCAGGCACGGTCTGAAAAAGTCCCCCGCGATCCGCTTATAGGTCAGCGGATCACCCAGCGGGGACACCGTGCTGCACGAGCGCACAACCCGCAGTGACACTGCATCCCCCTGCCCGACCAGTGCCTGTGCCCCCGAACTGACATTGCTGGAGAAAATCACCTCCGGTGCATAGCCCAGCGCCCGGTAGGCATTGTAGGCGAGATCGAACGCCTCCGGCTCATTGTTCATGACCTGCGGGTAGCGCGCGAGATCATCGAGCTTCACAGTCTCGCTCTCTGTATCCAGCGGATGCCCCTTGCGCATAAGGGCGCAGACTTCGGGCCGGCAAAGCGTTGTCACCTCACAGCTTGAGGGCGCGGCGTCATCATTCCGGAAGGTGATCAGCACATCGATCTCCCCCTCCTCGAGCGCCTCATAATTGGTGTCGAGCGACGTTGTCTTCATCGACACGCGCAGCCCCGGCTGGCGCTCGGCGAGGTTGCGGATGGTCCGGGGCAGCAGCGACCAGATGAGCGCTTCCTGACACCCGATGATCAGCTCACCGCGAAACTGGTCCGCGGGACCCCGAAACTGATCCTGCAGCGTTTCCAGGTCGGCCAGCACCTGCCGGCACTGCTGGAACAGCTTCTGGCCATCCACCGTCAGCGTCAGCCCTCTGGACGGCTTTCGTACAAAGAGATCGGTACCCAGCTGGCCTTCCAGCACATTGACCGCATGCCCGACCGAGGTGGGCGTGATGTGCATCTTGAGGCCGGCCGCCGTGAAACTTCCCTCGCTCGCAGCCGCCAGGAAATAGCGAAGATGATCCAGCTTCATATCCATTCCTCTAATTTTTGATGGAATTAGCATAATTCATTGCGTTTTATCCACAAATGAATCGATGGCAGGTTCCTCCCTGCCGACAAGATCCACCGCCGCCGAGGCGGATCAGAAGATCTGGCGGCACCGGGAGGAAATCAGGGCTCGCCCCGCACGCCGCACATCGCCGCGAGCAAAGTGACGCCTTTCCTCTCCGATACGAGACACGCTGCGGGCCCGCCGGACCGGCAGCACGAGAAGGCAGAGGAGACCAGGGCCATGAAGACACCGCAGCAGATATCCGAGCGTCATTGCAGGACACTTGGCCCATCGCGCACAGCCCTCGCATTCGCGCTGCTCGTCCCCGGCCTTCTCAGCGCCTGTACCGTCGAGCCGACGCCGAGAGGGATTGCTGAATACCTCCACGACGACCTCAATTCGCCGAAGAAATACCGCAACATGCCGATCCGTCCGGCAGACAGGTTTCTCGAGCTTCACAATGAAGGCATTCCTGCCGGTGAAGAGGGCGACGCCATCCTCCCCACCATGATCGACCTGCACGCAGACACGCTGATGCTGCCGGATGAGGATGACGACAATGGCCGCGACGATGACTTCGATGGCCGCGACTATGACGATGACTATTTCGACGGCGTCATCGCCCCGCACGAACACCTGCTCGTCAACAATGATGAAGACGGCCATGTCGATCTCAAACGCCTCGCAGAGGGCAACATGCTCCTGCAGGTCTTCTCTGCCGCCAGCCGCACGACAGCCGACATTCTTGCCGCCGACCTTCCGGGTTTTTCCGATCCCTGCCCCTGGGATGAGGACTGCCAGCGGCGTAACTTCGAACGCGACCCGCATGTCATCACGCTGAAGAAGACAAGGGATGGCATCGACTACAATTACAGCCAGCACGGCGTCTATGGCCGGCGCTATGATGATCCCGGCGCGCCCTATCAGCTGAACTACGGCAAGTCTGACATCCTGCCGATCCCGCGCGACATCTACACCTATGCCTACCGCACCACCTATGGCGGCTGGGACGACAATGCGCCCTACTGGACCTGGGAGAAGAACTGCCGGGCCTGGTACTCTCAGGAAGCCGAACGTGGCACCTGGCCCTGGGGCGGCAACGAACATGGCAGTGGCCGGGGCAACTGGCCGCCGGCTACCTGCCCTGAATACGAAGCGCGCGAGGAATATCTTGAGCGCCTGCTGATCACCGCAGAGCGCCTGCGCGAAGCGGCCGCCTATTCGGCGACGGACGCGGATACCAGCCATCGCCTGCGGATGGTCCGGTCCAAACAGGAATTCGATGCGCTTCTGGAGGCGCGCAGCACCCAGTCCTGGCCGAACCGCGATGTCGGCGGGCTGCTCTCCACAGAAGGGCTCTATCTCCCGGCGCCGGATTCAGACCGCGACGGTGTGCTGGACCTCAACGCCGAAGAGGAAATGCAGGCGCGCTTCAACGCACTCTACAATGCCGGCTACCGGATGATCGCCCTCACCCATTTTCTCGACAATGACTATGGCGGCTCATCCACCGGCATGGGGAACGCGCCGACAAGCTACAATCCTTTCGCGCCAGAGCCGATGCCCGCCTGGTTCCCGCCCTTTGGCGGCCAGACATCGGACGGCTATTCCAACGGGCGGGGCCTGTCTGAAGCAGGCCGCTTCATGATCGAACAGGCCATCTCGCACGGCGTCGTCGTCGATGTGGCCCACGCCTCGGGCGCGCTGCAGGCGGACGTGATCGATATTGCCGCCGCGCATGAGACGCCGATCGTCCACTCCCATGGCGGCCTCGGCGACTTCCTGCCGACCTATCCGTTCAAGAAGTCCGTCCGCAGCTGTCCGAATGCCAACCCTGAAGAAGGCAAGGCCCGCAACCTCTCGGATGACCAGGTCGTCGCCATCGCCCGCACCGGCGGCGTGGTGGGCATCGGCCCGACCGATGATTTTGTCTGCGGCGTCGAAGCCCATGTCTGGGCGGAAGCCATCCGTTATGCCGTCGATCTCGTCAACGATGCGCATGTCTGCCTCTATTCGGAGAAGACCTGCACACCCGACAAGTGGATTCGCGGCGAAGACCATATCGCCATGGGCAGCGATTTCGACGGCGGCGTGGAAATGCTCAAGGATGTCGCGGAAATGGTGTTCTACACCAGGGCCCTCACCTGCGAGAAAAGCTGGTCGTCTCCGTCCTGTCTCGACACCCCGTTCAGCGATGAGGACGCGCTTCGGATCATGGGCGGCAACTCCTTCCGCGTGATCTACGAGATCCTTCCCGACACTGTCGAGCAACTGCCCTGACCTGCGGGCCCTGTCCGTTCCCGATTAATCCCTTTCTTCAAGGACACGCTCATGCCGCGCGACCTGACGCCCCGTCGTATCCCGCCCGCCGCCTCCATCAGCAAGGAGGCCCGCGCCTTCCTCGCCAATGAGGTCGATCCGGCCCCCTTCCTCGTCCGCCCGTCGAGCAGCGAGGAGTGGATCGCGATCCGGCACGCCATGAATCCGTTCCGGGGCAATCAGGCCGAACACATGATGCGGACGCTCCCCGTCACAGTGAAGGAAACCCAGATCGCCGGCGTGACGGTGCGGCGCATCACGCCCCACGACCAGCCTGCCGGAAAAACCGCCCAGATCGTTCTGGAGCTGCATGGCGGGGCGTATGTCCTCTATGACGGTCTCGCAGGTCTCACCCGTGCCCTGAAATTCTCGGCCGGGTCCGGCTACAGCGTCCTGGCGGTGGATTACCGGATGCCGCCCGAACACCCCTATCCGGCCGCGCTTGACGACGCACTTTCGGTCTATCGAGCGGTTCTGGGGGACTATGATCCCTCCGGGGTCGGCGTCTTTGGTACGTCCGCTGGTGGAAATCTCGCCGCTTGTCTTTGCCTGGAGCTTGCCAGCCGCGGCCTCACTCAGCCCCAGGCGCTCGTGCTCAACTCGCCCTGGACCGATATGACACCGTCAGGCGACAGCTTCTCGACGCTCGAGACGATCGATCCGGGGCTCTACACCTATCATGGCGTGATCGAGGAAGCGGCAAAGCTCTATGCGGATGGCCGCGATCTTTCAGACCCCCGCCTCTCCCCGCTGAACGCCCAGCTGCCCGCCCGTTTTCCGGAAACACTGCTCGTGACAGGAACGCGTGACCTGCTGCTCAGCGATACGGCCCGGTTTCACAAGAAGCTTCGCGCCTCAGGCCAGGGAAGCGAGCTGCTCGTCTATGAAGGCATGTGGCACGCCTTCTCTGACGTGCCGGAGGAAGACGAGCTCTACCGCGACATGACCCGGTTCTTTGAGGCGCGCCTTGGCGCGCGCGCAACCGGCTGACCGCTCACCCAGCCCAATCATCCATCAGGCCGAGGGTCTGACATTTCCAGAGGGGGAAACACCATGAAACGCCACATGATTTCAGGCATCTCGATACTGGCCCTTGCTGGCGCTATCGCGCTTCCGGTCCATGCCCAGGAGGGGCAGGAAGCCGAGGCGCCGGCCCGGCTCAACACCGTCACCGTCACCGCCCAGGCTCGTGAGCAAAGCCTCAGCGATGTTCCGATCTCGGTCGGAGTCGTCGATGGAGAGATTATCGCCGATCAGAATCTGCAGCGCCTTGAGGATATCCAGTATGCCGTGCCGAACTTCACCCTGACCGAGACCGGCATCTCCACCAACATCTTCATTCGCGGCATCGGGTCCGGCATCAATCAGGGCTTCGAACAATCCGTCGGAATGTATGTCGACGGCGTCCATTACGGACGGGCGCAGCAGACGCGGACGCCGCTCTTCGACCTTGAGCGAATCGAAGTTCTGCGCGGGCCGCAATCCATCCTGTTCGGCAAAAACAGCATCGCCGGCGCGCTGTCGATCACCACGGCAAAGCCGACACGCACCTTCGAAGGCTCCCTGATGGCGTCATATGAATTCGACGCCGACGAGATTGTCACTGAGGGCTATGTCTCGGGCCCTCTCAGTGATCGTGTACGCGGACGTCTGGCGCTTCGTTATCGGGACGCTGAGGGCTATGACATCAATCTGAGCACCGGTAACAAAAACCCACAGCGCGAGGATATCTCCGCGCGCGGAACGATTGAGGTGGACCTCACCGACAATCTTCTGGCCCGCGCCAAGGCCGAGGTTTCGGACTTCGACGTCTATGGCCGCAGCCGCGAAGTCTTCAACTCCGACCCGATCGCAGCAGGGCCATTTGCCGGGCTGACCTACGGTCAGGTTCTGGTCAATGTCTTCGGCCAGGATAGCTCAGCGCTGAATGAGGTCCGGGACGGGAAACGGTCCGGAACAGGAGAATTCTCCGAAAACGAACTTGAGACTTATACGGTCGACTTCGAATGGACACCGGGTGAATTCGAGCTGCAGTCCAAGACGGCATACTCGGCCTTCAAATATGATGAATATTGCGACTGCGACGGTTCAGGCGCGGATATCTTCGGCGCAGGCATCCAGGAGGACTATGACCAGTTCAGTCAGGAGATCCGCCTGATTTCACCGATCTACGACCATTTCGACTACCTCCTCGGGGCCTACTATCAGACCTCCAGCCACGAATATGGTGACCAGATCATCGTGCCGGACAATTCTGTTCTCGTCCCGGCCGTCAACGCGCGCTCGCCCGGCGCAGGCAACCTGGTCGCAGGAACAGAAGCGGCCCGGTCGGCCAAGGTCGATGCCGATGTCCTGTCGGCATTCGGACAATTCACCTGGCGGTTCATGGACCCGCTTTCTCTCCAGGTGGGGGCCCGTGTGACGAAGGAATCAAAGGATGGCGAGCGCACAATGGTCATCCTGAGCGATGATGGTGACGCTCTGCCGACTGCCCAGCTCGGCGCGCCTCTGGTCTTTGCTAACCTGCTCGGCATCACATCCGAAAACCTCTCCGGGCTCGGCCCAACGGGCGCGTTCTTTGTCAATTCACTCGGTCAGGCAAAAGTCTCGGGCAGCCGCGAGGAAACCCAGTTCTCACCAGATGTGAAACTGATCTGGGACCTCGGCGCAGACGACCTGCTTTACGCTTCCTGGGCCAAGGGCTTCAAATCCGGCGGGTTCGACTTCCGCGCCAATAACAGATCAGTCTACCCAACAATGGCTGACTCCTTCGAGTTCGAGGACGAACAGGCCATCAACTGGGAAGTCGGGGGCAAGTTCGGCCTCGGCGGATCGGCCGAACTGAACGTCGCCGCCTTCTTTACCCAGTATGACGATCTGCAGGTGTCGATCTTCGACGGTATCCTGGGCTTCAATGTCGGCAATGCCGGCGAAGCGGAAGTAAAAGGTCTGGAGCTCGACGGCCGCTGGGCCGCAACGGACAACCTCACCCTTTCCGGCTCACTCGCGCTCACCGATTTCGAGTTCACCGACTACAGGAACGGCCAGTGCTATTTCGGACAGCAGCCGGACGTCGACTATGACGGCAATGGCGTGCCGGAGCTTTGCGACTATACCGGCAAGTCGAACCAGCTCGTCTCCGACGTCCAGGGCACGCTCGGGGCTGACTATGTCCGCGATATCTTCGGCAATTATGAGCTTGAAGCAGGCGCAGATGTCTTCTTCACCTCCGGATATGATGCCTCGCAGACCTATGATCCGGACGGGCGTGTGGATGGATATGAGCTTGTCAATCTGCGCCTCGCCCTCTCGCCCCGCTCGGGCGCCTGGCAGGTCGCGCTGATGGGCAAGAATGTGTTCGACGAAACGCCGCTCCAGTACACGTCCGCCGTCCCCCTCTCAGGCAGCACATTCGGCGCCAATGTCGACCATGGCCGCTTCCTTCAGGGCCGTCAGGTCGCCATCCAGGCACGGGTCAATTTCTGACACCGGCAAAAGAGGGGCCGTCCCCTCATTCATCCCAATACTCAACGCCCCCGGCCAAACCGGGGGCGTCTTTTTTAAGAGGCGTTACTCAATGCGCGCATACGACCTTCTGAAGGGGCGCGCTGTTCAAGGACCGTAGAACAGCTCCGAGATCGCAGCTTACTCTGGATGCTGGCTGAGGTGTGTCAGCCTCTGGGCAACGGCCCGCAGGCGCGCATTGGCGATCGGCTTGTCGATTCTCAGATGCTGTCTGGCCGGCCTGGGCGAGGCGGCGCACCAGCGACAATTGCTGTTCCTGCGCGGGGCGGAACGTATCGACGAGCACCGGCTGCAGCCCGCGTTCCTCCAGCGCGTTGCGGACGGCGTTGACCATCTCGCGGAAATAGATCGTTCCGTCGTCGAGCAGGGCGACCGGCTGGTCGATCCATTCGCCCATGATGAACTCGACGATCGCGTCGGTCTCGTCCTGATCATTGGGCGCCATGCGGAACAGCGGCCAGCCTTCCTTCAGTGCTGTGGCCATCAGCGGCATCGAACGGGCGGAAAGGGTGATCGCCGGAATGCCGGCGTCGCGCAGCACCGGCATGGCGCCGCGCAC
>NVWP01000098.1 GCA_002733705.1 Henriciella sp.
CATGGCCTGGACCGCGATAGCGGCGTCGATTGCGTTGCCGCCCTTGGCCAGCACGGTGAGACCCGCCTGTGTGGCTTTCGGATGGGCAGCGACCACGACTGCGCGATGGGAGGAAGCGGCGGACGCGGGGTCGCTGGGCGCGGCAAGCTGTGCGGGGCCAACGCATGCCGCAAGCACCAAGACTGCAAGGACAGGCCCGGCGAACGCTGCGAGTGCCTTAATGCATCTGCTGGTTCTCAAGAAATTGCTCGCCTCTCCGTTTGGGTTCGACAAAGCCTACGGGCGCCGCATCGGGCAGCGCCAAGAGCGTCAATTGCTTCACGTATAACCCGCGGTTATCGATCCCTGCTTCCCAACGAAGGCGAAACCTTGGGATAGTTGAACCGGTCGGCCGCCTTCGGTCGATATGATCCAGGCGTAGATGGGCGGCGGCGCGACTGGTTGTTCCGCCCATGAGCTCTCAGGACTGCCAGTGCCAGCCGCCTACGGGTATTGGCTGGTCGCGACGTCGAAAGAATCCCTCAATGCTTTTCCGTTCCCGATCGAGGCGGGGGCTGACAAGTACGGGATCGATTGTGAGCGATTGACGGTGGGCTGCCTGGCAGGACACTGGAACGCCCTGCCCTCCGGCGGCTGCTTAGCGATTATCGCGGCTGGCAAGATTGACATCGTGGTGGTCTACAAGATCGACCGGCTGACCCGCTCGCTCATCGATTTTGCAAAGCTGGTCGAGACGATGGACCGCGCCGAAGTCCGCTCCGTCTCGGTCTTGAGGCTTTATGTCGAGATCGGCAACGTCCGGCTGCTCAGAAGCGGCTCGATGACGGGGGGTACTGATCCCTGAGCGCTTCACTGCACAGGGCGCAAGATGGGCGGTAAGGCGTTTACCCGCGGGCATATCTACCAGTTCTTCTCCACCCCGATCTACATCGGCGAAATCCATCACAAAGGGCAGCGCGAGCGAACGAGAGCGGGTTGCAAGACTTGCACAACACCTGCTCGGCCGCCTAAGCGAACTTCACCCGCTAACCCGCGCAAGGCTTGCCGCGTCCATCGCCCGGAATCTTACTGCACTAGGATTTTCGTCGACTGATCCGACCGACAAAGTCGAGGAAGACCGAGCACAGCCGGCAACCGAGCCTCCAGCTTCGAGATACCGAGCTAACGCAAACGGCGTCCGCTTTTCGCGAACTAAACGCCTCGCGCATGTGGCTGAGATTGAAGTCGCTTCCAGAACGTCGGCGTTCCGCCAGCACCACGTCAGGAGCCGCCGGTCAGGAATCGGCCCAGTAGCTGCCACTATCGTCGGCACGGCACAAATGGCGGATATTGGGCCGGCTCCGGACTGCGCGCTATTGGCTTTTCGGGACGATAATCGGACGTTCGCGCTCGCCTACAGAGTCAGAAACACGTCATTCCGCAGGTGTGTCAGAAGCCTGACGTCAGGCGGGAACAAATTTCCTTAGCACCCTTCATGCAGACCCCAGGAAGTGCGCGCCGGCGCATCGATTATGCCGGTTCTGCTTCCAGCTGAACGATGCTGACAATTGGCCCCTGCACGGTTTGTCTTCCAATCACCATCTTGCACACGAGAAACCCGGACATAGTTCTGCGCAAACGCGGGATTAAGGAGTGGTTAAACTTAGTTCAGCGGGTTGAGGCAGCTATGTGTCCGGTCATTGTGTGAGGCTCACAACACCGCTGGCCTTGATATCCTATGCGCGGCGCAGGTCCCTGTCCGATTGCAACCGCATCGAAGTGCTGGGGGTGTTCGGGTTATTCCACTCCGGCAGTTCCACCTGGCACGCTGCCCTACCTTTCCGAGGTGTGTGAATTAAAGCTTCGACACTGGATTGCCGAGATCGATCACCCGGTCGAAGATCGCGGGGTCGGGTTCACGGTGAGTGACGGCAACGATAGTCATCTTGTGCGCGAGTCGGCGTAGGCTGGCGAAAATCCGCGCTTCAGTTTTCAAGTCGACTGCGCTCACCGCCTCGTCCATGATCAGCAAACCCGGTTGGCGCAAGACCATCGCCGCAAGGAAAAGACGCTGCCTTTCACCACCCGACAGGGTCAGGCCCATGTCCCCGACACGGGTATCCAACCCCAGCGGCAGGTTCTCCACGAATTCCCGTGGCGCCACGATGTCGAGCACGTCGCCGATCAACTCCTTATCCGCCTCGGTGCCGTTCCATAGCAAATTCTCCCGCACAGTTGCGTCGAATAGGACGGGCTCCTGCGTCGCATAGGAAAGCACCGAAGGAATTTCCGCTGCGCCGACGGTTTCGCCATCTCGCCGGTCGAGCCGTATAATACCCGTTGCCGACTGCAGAATACCGGCTACGAGATCGAGAACCGTCGTCTTACCAATACCCGTGGGTCCGACCAGAGCGTTGAAGCTACCCGGCTCTATCTCGAAAGACAGGCCCCGTATGATCGGCTCCGCCGCCCTGAGATAGCGGAACGAGACGTCGTCGAAACCGACGCCGATTGCGCTCTTGCCCCCTCTCGCGCGTTGTCGAGGTTCCGCCGGGATGCCAGTTGGCGATCCGTCCGTGGTAAGCTCGGATTCGAACGCAATCACGTTTTCGAATGCAGGCAGGGTGTTAGCGATGACTTGCGCGTTTCCCGCGAGCGCGAGGACCACCGGGCTGATCCGGACGATGATTGCAAGGAACACGATCAACGTTGCGGGCGGCGTACCAACGACCCGCAATCCCACCGCCAGCATTGTAAACAGCAACGCTGCAGATCCGGCCTGCAACGCGAACTGGACATTCGCCTGTCCGCGCAGGAAGGCGAGGGAATTGTCGGCGATCGCGTCGGCGACCTCCTTCATCCCCAATGTGAAATCTCGATGCGGATGCACCTTCGCGGATTCTAGGCCCGCGCGATATTGGTGCAGGTGGCGGTGCAGCTGCCTAGCATTGCTCACTTGTACTTCGCCACGCGAATGCGCGCTGCGCCACAATCTGCCGAAAGCCAGTATTGCCGCGATCGCCAGAGTGACCAAGAACACGGCACCCAGAGCCGGGGCGATGAACAGTGCGACGCAAACCTGCGCGACGGCCATGACGATCCCAGTCGTCGCCCGGATTGTGCTCTCCGCACCGGATGCGATCCGGCCGACGTCATCGGTCAACACGTGGTGGATATTGTGCCGCCGCTGATCGAGCGCATCCTGCCAGTCCGCCCTGTCAAGCGCGGCGAAAAGCCGTACCCTCCAGTGGCGCACGAAGCCTTGCGATAGCTGTGCCAGCCAAAGGGTCCGCCATCGCACGATCACGCTGCGCGCGAAGACGAAGCCGGCGAACAAGACGAGGATCGTCGCCTCGATCGGCATTGCACCTGCAAGGCCCGCGCTTTGAAGAACGCGGATCAGGCCCGCGCAGAGGCCACTCCCTGATACGCCGAGAAAACCTCGAGCAGGGGAACGAGAGCCAAAGCAAGCGCGGCATCCATGGTCGCCTATGCCAGGATCAATGCTAGGGCAGCGAAAACGCCCTCGCGATCGTAAGCGATGAAGCATCGCAGGTAGTATGAAAAAGATGCCAGCATGAAAGTCTTGATCGAGGTGCCCTACCGATGATCGGCTATCGCAAATCGCCTGTCAAAACAGATCCTCGATCGACTTTGCGAACACCTGTCCATCGGAATTGAGCGCATATTCGTAACCCCGCTTGCGCATCGTCTCCTTGGCGAGGGTCGCCAGCGATTCCTCGCTCGCCATTCCGGCGAGCAGCGCAGCGACCTTTTCGCCCGCCCCGTGTTGGCCGAAGGGGCCCGTGGTCGAGAGGACCGAGCCCCGGAGGGCAGGGTCGGTATCGCACAGGTCCTGAAGCTTGCGGGTGAGGACATCGTGCCATGTCAGCGGGGAAAGCCCGATGACGAGATGCAGCGAATCCACGTCGGAGGCCATTGCGTTGTGCAGCACGCCGCGAGGGATGAACAAGGCATCTCCCACCCGCGTCGTCACGTCCATCGCATTGGAGAAATGCCATTCGTCGGGTCGCGCGTCGGTCTGGCTGGGCAACGCGTTGAGCACTCTCGGCCGGTCGTCGACCGTCCAGCTCTTCTCGCCGTGAAGCTGGACGGCGAGAACGTCGCAAGTGTCGATGTGGTTGGGGGTCGATCGCGCGCCCGCGGGGCTGTATATAGCGGACAGCGTGGTCGTGAAATTGGCCCCCGAGATTTTCGGCTCGAAGTCGGCAACCCCAGCCTTACTAAACCCGAGCTTGTGGCTGCTTATGCCGAGCAGAAGGCTCGCTTGAACCTACGGACCGCTCCTATTGCTGCCGCGCCTGGTCAATTGGCGTTCGAGTTCTGAGATCTGTCGAAAGCATATAGTGGCACCAACATACGGCATCGTGCTGGCCTAAATTTCCCTGCGGAGGTGATCAGGCTGTCATCGTCAAACAGTGGAAGCTTATGGGACGATTGCTGCCGTTCAGGTATTGTGGGATGGGCTGCCGGAAGCCGACAGTCTGCTAACAAACCCTTTCGGACATCCAATGGCGCGCTTGGTTGGGTCTGCTTTGCGCCCTAATTTCGGGCGTTCGAGGTCTGCGCGCTGCAACCCGAAAGCTGCCTTTCGTTCAGGATGACCGGGAGGGCGGCTAGGCGACCTATTTTCAGTCTTTGCGCTCGGGCCCGCGTGATCCCGAACCCTATCAATTGCTTATCCTGCACAAAGAAGGGTGCGCATAAGAGAATTGACCTCTGCCAACGAACAGCGGAGTAATGCGGTCGTAGTAAAAATCGCTACCTGTCGTTCCTTGCTTTGAAACTATGCTGCCATCAGCGCTGTCTCCTCGCGGAAGGCGAGACGCTCGTGTCGACAGAGTGTATCTCGGCGAGGTCCGCGCGACAGCTCGAGAGTGATTAGGCTATCGCTGGGGGTAGACGGGCTCAGTTCGAGACGGAGATACTCGAACAGCTGGCGGTCGTGCACTGCGATCATGACCTGTCGACCGTGCTCCTTCGCCAGCGTGCGCAGCAGCGCGGCGAAATGCGCGATGTGGACGTCGTCCATCGACTGCACGGGATCGTCGAGGATGAGCCACGGCAACTCCTTCGGTACCGAGAGGTGGAGCGCGATGAAGAGGGTGAGCGCGGCGGTGTTGAGGTTGCCGGCACTCAACATCGCGCCGGGCGCGCCGCCCGCGTCGCCGCCAAGGCGGTGCATGGTGAAGAGCTTAGGCTGCAGCCGCTGGGTATCGCCCGTCGGTATGCGGAAGGCTGGCACGAACGGCTCGTTGGGCGCTAGGCGGACGAAGAGGTCTCGCCATAGGAGGTTCAGCCGGTCGTTGAACTCGCGGCGGATGATCGAGGAGCGGACGGTGTTGACCGCGCGGCGGATGGCTTGGCCCTGGTCGCGCATTGCCTGGGCGCGTTCGAGCGACAGCTCGATCGCGGAGAGGGCCTTTGCGTCGGTCTTGATCGAGGCGTCTATCTCGTCGCGGCGTTCGATGGCGGTGCGGATCGATGCGACCAGTTCAACGCCCTGGCGCCGGTTCGTCAGGCGTTCGCCGAGGCGCTTAATCTCCGCCATGAGGTAGATCTGGAGACGGGCGGAGGCGTCGCCGATGCTCTCGGTCGTCGTCACCTCGGGCGCGCCAACCTGGAGTGAGAAGCTACGCAGCGTCTCACGTGCGGCGAGCAGCGCGGAGTTCCGCGACTGGGCGTCATTGACGGCCCGCCGGGCGCCGATATCTAGGCCGAGGAGGCGCCCACCTTCGGCGAGCATGGGCGCCATCGCGTCGAGCTCGCTCGCGGTGGCCGAGGCGGTTGTGGCGTCGCGTTCGAGCTGCGCGAGCTTCTGAGGGTCCAGGATCCTCGCTGCCAGAGTCTCGATCTCGCCGTCAAGGCGTTCGACGAGGACCTGCGCCTCGCCGCGTGAGCGACCGAGGGCGAGGAGGCGGCTCGCCGATCCCGACAGCTTGTGAACCTTCGCCTGGACGTGGTCGCTTAGACTGCCGCGGTCCATGTCGGCGTAGTCGCGGTCGCATACCGGGCAGATGTCCGAGTCGATGAAGCTGGTCAGCTCCGAAAGCGCAGAGGCGAGACTTCCGGCGTCCGCGGGAAGGGAGGCGATTTCCGCGTCGATCGCGTCGCGCTGGTTGGAGGCCTGCTGTCGCTCGACCTTGGCGGCGGCGAGTCGCAGGTCGGCGGCGCTGGCTTGGGAAACGCGGTCGGAAAGCTCGGCGGCGATTGCGCGGAGTCGCGTGAGCGCTTCGCCAGCGAACGAGGCGAGCTCGCTTGGCAAGGCATCCTCAGGCATTAGCGCCTGCACCCGCGTCCTAATGTTTGCGTAGGCGGCTCCGTGCACCTTGTCCCAGTCCTCGAAGTCGGCGGCGGCCGCTGCGGCGTCAGGAAGCTGGTAGTCGTCGCGGGCGCGCTGGGCGTCCTGCATTTCCCGGCCGATCGAACCCAGCTGGCGCAGCTGGTCGGTTCGGACCTCGAGTTCACCCGCGTCGGACTGGTCCTCAAGCGCTTTCAGGGCCTCGTTGAGCATCCCTTCGGATAGCGCTGCCTCTACCCCGAGCTCGGCGCAGAGCGCCGCGAGGCGTCGGACGTCTTCGTCGATCCGCTCAGCCGCAGCCTTGCGTGTCCGGACGCCGCTGTCGAGCAGGCGTTCGACGCGGGCCTTCTCGGTTTCGGCGACACTCCAGGCAGAGGTAATCTTCCGGACGTTTCGCACGTCGGCGAGCGGCTGGAGACCTGCCTCGAGCGCGTCGAGCCGATCGAGATCGAGCAGCTTGCCCACAAACTTCGCGAGCGGTGAGTCCATGTCGGAACCAGATTCCTGGTAGATCTGGATCAGCTGGCTGAGCAGCGACTGCGGAAGGTAGGCGCGCTCGCTGAAGAATGTTTCCCGTTGGACGCTGAGTGCTCCCAGGGCCATGGCACCTTCTGCGTCGAGCGCCGCCTCAAAGTTCTTGTCCGTCCCGTCCAGGGTCGTCGCGAGGAGGATGCGGCCTTTCTCGGCGGAGCGATGCAGAAGCTGTTCCCGGTAGAGCGGGTCCGCTCGCTGCAGCGACTGCACGTTCCCGGTCAGCGCAAGCTCAATCGCGGAGAGCAGGCTGGTCTTTCCCGCGCCGTTCTCGCCGTGGACGAGCACCACCTGCGCATCGAGCGGCGCGTGGATGTGGCCACGGATGCTTCGGAAGTTCATGATGTCAAGTTCGCGCAGCATGGCGTCGTTCATGGCCTTTCCTTTTCCGTCATGTCGTCGGACTCAAAGGTCTCATCGATCAGGGTTCCGATCGCAGTGATCACCTCATCCTCGCCTTCTGCGGCTGCGGCGATCAGCGACTCGAGAACGATCGCGTCGACGTTCTTGCCCAGCGCAGCCGCAAGCTGGTCCAAGGCTGGACCGCCACTGCCTTCCACGAGAGCTACGGCGGGCGGGAGCGTCAGGGGGAGCAGTACGCGTATTTGGTCGTCGAGCTGCATTGTGGCGACCTCGCCGTTGGGTTGGCCCGAGCCGTCGAGGGGGACCGCGTCTACCTGCAGCACGCGGCATGTCTCGGCGAGCGCGTCTATCCCGCTGGCGAGCGTGGCGCCGACGAGGATCGCGGTGACCACGTAGCGCGATCCGGTGACGTCGAGCGCGCGGCTGAGCGCCTCGACGCGCTGCCGGATGCGGGTCGAGTCCGTGTCGCCGAAGTCGCCGGTGGTCGTGTCGAATACGAGTACGAGGTCGAGGGCGCGCCCGTCGCTACCACGCATTGCAGCTGTGAATGGGAACTCGACGCCGGCGACGCGGAGAGGGGTTCCCAGCTCCTTGTAGTTGGCGGCGCGAAGGCGGGAGATCACCGCGTCGACGATAGGGGAGGCTGTCATAGGATCATCTCCGCCGCGAACGCGCCGTGCAATTCTCTCGCGTCGGCGGATCGGCCAACCAGGTCCGCGACGCTTACGTGGATTGTCGCGGCACCGCCGGTCCTGCCCGGTGCGTCGCTTACCCTTCTCGGACTCGCGCCCATGCGGTACCACGTGTCGTCGGCGTGGATGACCACGGCGTTATCGTTGCCGAATGCCCCGCTTTGCTGAAGGGCGATCGCCTCGCCAGCGGACTTGATGATGAATAGCGGTCTGGCGGGCGCACCGGGTCGGTTGCCGCGAGCCGTGGCGCAGCCGGACGAGACGTCGTCCGTCTCTGGCGCCGAGATCGTCCAGCGTCCCGCGCCGTGCTGTAGCAGGGCCAAGGCGACTGCCAGCTGGCCAAGTCCGCTCGAGAGTGCGTTTGGGTCTGTGGCGAGGAGCGGTAGGTTCAGTGGGCTAAGCGTCTGATAGGTTTCGGCTGACGGGGGGAGGGCCCCGAGGCGGAACATAGACAGCATTCGTGACCAGAGCCGGATACCGATGTCGGTGGCGGGAGTGCGGCTCTCATCCACTGGATCGACGGTCGCGAGATCTGCGACGTAATCGCGAAGCGTCCGAAGTGGGCCGACGAGATCCATTCCGATCGGTGCCTTGCCTGCGTCGGCGAGCCAGATTTCCATCAGCTTCGCCAGCTTGTCCGTGACGACACGCAGGACCAGGGCGAGCAGCACCTGCTCGGCCCAGGCACGGATGTGGGAGCCGGTGTGGATGTCGTCGATGTTGTCATTGTACGCGTCGCCGTAAACGACGCGCAGCACATCGACTTGGCCATCCGTGATCTCGTCTTCGCAGAAGACGTGCGCGGCGGCCGCCGGCGCGGGCGGCCATGGCCACGCGTTCACGGCCTTCGCCTTTGTGAACACGTTCTGCAGGTTCGCGTCCTGGATCGAGAGGCCGAGGACCAGCGTCTTCTTGTTGGTGGCGGCGCCCACCACCAGCGCGCGCATCGCGGCGAAGCGCTGATCCTCCGGCCATTCGATAATCTGCGTGTGGCTGCCGGTCAGGTATTCGCGGTACTTGCCGGGGTCGGCTGTCGCGTGCACGATGCAGCCGTGGAACTTTAGCAGCTGCGCGCGGCCCGGCGGATCGCGCAGCTGCTCTGGATCGACTACGACCTGGAGTACGCTGTCGGTCTGGCCGCTCAGCCGTCTCACTGCGGCCTCGATGAAGCCATCCCAGTTGGCCGAGGCGATCGTGCTGACTGCGCCCTCGAGGATTAGGATCGCGATGCAGAGGTGCTGCGCCGCCGGCGGCTTCGGGTGCGAGAACGCGTCCCGGATGTCGATCGCGTCCCATAGGATGTAGTCGGAAGGTGTGCCTGCGATGCGGATGTCGAGTAGGCGCGAGTACTTGTTCCAGAGGACCCCGGTGATCGCCTTCGCCTCGGGCCAGTCCGCATATGGCGTGGAGAACCGGTGCGCGAGCGCGTCTGCATCGTGACCACCCAGCGTGAGCGCCTTACGGAGCGCGGGAAGGAACGTCGCTGCGGTGGGTGCGTCGACTGCACGGGCGCGCATAAACTCCATGGCGCGGTCGATGAGTTTCCCGAGGCTGGGCGCGCGCCTCGAGATACCTGAACCAAGCCAGAGAGAGAATTCGCCGGCTTCGATGCCGCGCGTGACTGCATCGAATTCACCATCCAGCTTCGCAAGCACCTCTCTCACGCTGATGTCTGTGGCGTTTGGCGTCGGCGCCACGATGTTTAATCTCCCTAGGATGTTTCGGCCACTTTTCGTGACACTATGGCATCCGTTCCCGTTGTCCAGATTCGAAGTGTGGTCAACTACGGCATACTGCAAGTATTGACGATTTGACGTCTGCTTTCGCTATCTTAAACTTGAAACCGGTCACTCGCCTGACGGCCCATTCCGGCACGGCGCTTGGGCCATTCTGAGCAAAGACGCCAGCGCACTTGAGACGTTTTCAACCCAAAGCTTCTCTTGCCTCTGCCAAATCGATCCGCGCGTCATAGGAATGCTTGCGGAGGAGGTGCAATAGGTTCGCTCCGTTCAGCAGAGATAGCGGCTTCGAGGTTGCGAACTTATGCGCATCGGGACCGAAATCCGATGTCGTCACCAGAATTCCCTTGGTTGCTCCTTCATTCATGACGGTGCCATATAGGTCGCGGACCGCAGCGACACCGACGGTCCGGGTGTACCGCTTGGCTTGGATAACAATTTTGCCGCCACTGATCGGGTCGGGATCGAATGCGATCGCATCGACGCCCTCATCCCGGCTCGATTGCGTGACCTTGACCTCCCCGCCCCGCGAATTGAATTCCTTCTCGAACAACTCGCGGATCAGGTGCTCGAAGTCTTCCCAATCCATCGCTGCCAGGTTGACCGAAGCATCGAGGGTATCGGCAATCTCGCGGCCACCGACGAAGCGGCGGTCGCTTTTATCGATCGTAATAATTGGCGGTATAGGTGCCAGCGCCGCCAAGGAGGCAGCGGAAACGCCGCTCAGCGCCTTGAAGCAGGCCTTGGGCTCGACACGGGCAAGATCAATCTTTTCGAATTCCGCTCGCGTGCACAAAACGGAGAGGATGCAGTTGCGGTTCGAGAGCCCGTTGGCGGGGTTGATTGCGGTCACGAAGCCATTGAACGCCACGTTCTCGATGTTTTGGAATTCATCTGCTTCGAGAACCTCGTGAATGCTTCGCAAGGCAATCTGGTAGATGGTGTCTTCGAAGAGATCCTTCTTGGCTTTGGCAGCAAGCGGGGTTTCCTTCAGCTCGCCGGTAGCTCGTACGAAACGGACGGTTTTCACGGTCGGGAGGTCGTCGGGGTTCGGCAGTTCGTATTCGACCAGCAAAGTCTTGTCCTGCGATCGATAGTCGAGGACGAACTCCTTCTCGATGAGGCCGTGATAGTCCGAAGCCTCCAGAACAAGAGACGCGTGTTCCATAACCGCCTCTTCTTGCCCCTCTCGCAGGGATCCAATCAGCTTTTCAATCGCCCGGTTATGTTCTGCAACCTCTCCCTCATGCGCCGCCTTGTCCTCGGCATACTTGGCCAGGAATGCAGACTTTTCCATCTCGTAGGCGACGACTGACTTATCGTGCGCATCCTTCCGCGCCGCTTCGCGTCGTTGCCATTCCTCCATTCGAACAGCGTGGGTCTCTTCAGCTTGCTGAATGAGTCTCGCCTTCTTGCCGAGCAATGTGTCCCAGAAGGATATCTTCGGCTCCTCGTAGGCCGGCGCATCTTCACTCTCGAGTTGCGGGCGCGGCTTGTCGAACGTGTTCGTACGCGTGAATGCATCATTCCGGCGAAGTTCGTCCCAGTCTACGGTGTCGTCGATCCCGAGGGTATGCGACAGGATGTTCGAAAGCTGGTCGCGTTCGAGTTCAGACTGAACCGTGAGGCGTTCTGCTTCGGCTTTGCCGTCAGCGAACATCGTTTTCACATTGTGCTTGTCCGTCTTCTCGTCCCATGACGCCAGAAGCGCATTCGCCTTCTCCTGCAGGATGAAAAGGTCCGGGGCTCCGACCTCGCGGTGAAGATTCAAGGTTCGATGGCGAAAGTCGATGTAGTAGCGGAGGATGCGATCGCCTCTCGCGCTCCATTTAACGTTGAGATCACCCACCGAAATATCGCTCAGATATCGGCTTTCGACTGTGATGCCTCCCATGACGCCCCCCTTTAATAAACTGCAATTCGCAACAGCACCCAAACCAGCCCGAGAATTTAGGTCAATTCGACATGAATTTCATAGTCTTTCACCTCATGAAATTCACAAGGTCCGACACCATATTGACGATTGGATTGTATTTCTGGTTCAATATTGGAATTCTGAGAGAGGTAAAGCACATGACGAAAATCAAGGGTAAAAATGACGGTCCGGGCGGTCGAAATGAGCACTATGATATCGGAAACCGAAAGAATGTTCCGCGGCGCAACGCCGTGGCGGAGGTTAAACGGGGCGAACATCCCGGTGCGCACGTCATGAAGATCAACAACCGCGAGTACGTGCGAGACAATCCGGACAGCTCGAAAAAGGACAACGTAAACCGGAACAAGTGACCGTTGCATTGTAAGGGTTTGTTTGTGCGCACCGATGCTGCAATCCATGCGCGGAAACTCCAAGGGCCCTATCGTCTCAGGCCTTCTGCCTAAAGCCGCAACAATCGGAGAGGTAGGCCTCGGATCGGTGCTGAGGGTCCGGTTCCACGCGGTCCCACGCCAATACCAGACAGACCGCTACCGGCCCAACAAAGGACTTTGCAATGGGGCCAGCCCCTGCATAGGCCCTCATTTTGCTAATTACCCAGCGGCAGTATTATTTCGATTCCTAGATGCTCGTTGCATCCAGTATCACGCGAACAGTCTCCTCTGGCCGATCCCACATCGGGAAGTGTCCGCTACGCTCGAACCAGTG
>NVWP01000099.1 GCA_002733705.1 Henriciella sp.
ATTGATTGAAGATGGACATGAAGTAGATTTACCTAGAAACGATCGAACTGAGCGATTATACATCCTGGGGTAAGACGCATTTTTGTGGCGTTTGACGACGTTCGGGGCAGGTGCTGCTGCAGCGCCGCCGCCATTCGTGGCCGGCTGCTGGGCACGGGCACGTTGCTGGCGATAGAGGGCAGTGAAGTCCACCGGATCGATCCGCAGCGGCGGGAACCCGCCTTCCTGTGTGAGGTCTGCAACCAGTCGGCGGGCGAACGGGAAGAGCAGGCGCGGGCATTCGATCAGAAGCATGGCTTCGGTATCGGCCTGCGAAGCGCCCTGAAGCTGGAACAGGCCGCCATATTCAAGCTCGACCAGGAAAAGGGCGGTATCTTTTGTGCCGGCGCGGGCATTTAGTTTCAGAACGACCTCATAGACGCCTTCGTCACGGTTCTGGGCATTTGCCTGGACATCAATGCCAAGATCGACATTCGGCTGCTCATTCACGCGGGCGCCAGGATTTTCGAACGACAGATCCTTGATATACTGATTAAGGATGCGAAGGCTCGGCCCGGTCGGCTGTTGCGGCTGCGCAGCGGTATCTGTCGTGTCTGACATTACAGGGAAATCCTCTGAAAACTGGGTTTCGCGCCTATCATGCAGCCCCTGCTTGCGCAACAACGGGTGGCATAGGGCAAAAGCTGACTATATGACTCCCTGTAAGCCCCCTTGGAGACGAAATGTCCTCTTCGATGATCGAACTTCTCCTCCTCACCGCAATTGCCGTCTTTGTCGGCTGGCGGCTCTATACGACGCTCGGAAGCGATTCCGGGTCGCCCGATGGACGCCCGCGCAATCAGCAGCCGTCCTCTCCGGCGACGCCAGCATCCCAGCCGCGTGAAAACCCGGCCGGGTTGCGCCCCGCTTTCACCGGGCCCGCCGCCAGCGGTCTTGAAACTATCCATGCGGCCGATCCCTCCTTCAATCCGAAGGAATTCCTGACCGGTGCGCGCGGCGCCTATGAAATGCTCGTGAAGGCCTTCGCAGACGGTGACCGCGAAACGCTGAAACGCTGGCTCGACACCGATGTCTATGAGGCATGGGACGCCGCTATTGCAGAGCGCGAGAAGACGGGCAGCGAAGCGCCCCAGCTCCTGCGCCTGCGCCAGAGCGAAATCGATGCGGCCGATCTTGATGAGCAGGGGGCCGCCCGGGTCACAGTGCGTTTCGAGGCGGAACTCGGCATCGGGGACATGACCCGGGGCTCCGAAGAATACTGGACCTTCATGCGCGACACCGGCTCGGATGACCCGAACTGGATACTGGATGATGTCGATACGCCATAAGGCCTGTCTGCGACTTCCCGGTTGTCGATAACGTCAAATCCGGTCAAATCTCGCCCTCATGAAAAGACTGACCGGCCTGATCTTCGCTGCTTGCCTGACCGCCTCCTGCGCCAGCAATCCGCAGGGTCCGGGACACACCGGACGGGGTGCGGCTCACACCGATGTCGCCATGGGTCATCCTGCGCCAACCCCCGACTCGCGCCGCCCGTCAGAACGCCCGCCTGAAAAGGAAATCACGCCGGGCGGTGCCCAGCAGATGCCGCCCGCGCCCGCGGCTTTCGCCAGCCTGCCGGGCTGGTCCGATGCAGATGTCTATCCCGGTACAATGGCGCTCCGGAAAAGCTGCAGCCTCTTCCGGGAAGGCGCGGCCGACGCACCGATTTCCGATGTGGCGCCATGGGCTGGCCGGACCCTCGACTGGCTGCCGGCCTGTGCGGCGCTGGAGGTGGTCGAGGACGAGGCCAGCGCCCGCGCTGTCATCCAGGCACTTTTCCGCCCGGTGGAGATCAGCGCCCCCAATGGCGAGTCGCGCTTTACCGGCTATTTTGAGCCTGTCTACGAAGCCCGCACGACTCCCCAGCCCCCCTTCACAGAGCCGATCCCTGCCTATCCGGCGGATCTGGAGCGGGAAAACGGGGTCGGCATCTTCCAGCGCCTGCCAAATGGCGCGCGCCGGCCCTATCCGGACCGTAAGGCCATTACGGAAGCGGGCGTCGAACCGCTCGCCTATGCCCATCCCGCCGATGTGTTCTTCCTTCAGATTCAGGGCTCGGGCAAACTCGTCTTTCCGGACGGGACCACAATGAAGGCTGTCTATGCCAGCCATAATGGTCATCCGTTCGCCTCGACCGCGAACTGGCTTCTGCAACGGGGCTGGATCTCGCGCGGTGAAGCCTCGATGCAGGGCATCCGCGCCTGGATGGACCGCGCCACGCCGGAACAGGTCCGACAGGCCATGAACGCCAATCCCCGCTATATCTTCTTTACGCTCGAAGCGCCCGAAGATGGCGAGACCGGGCCGAAAGGGGCCATGGGCGTGCCGCTGACCCCGCTCGGCTCGCTCGCCATCGACCGCGAACATAACCCCATGGGCGTGCCGATGTTCGTCAATACCAGCGCACCCGGTCTTGGCGGCGACTGGTCCGGCCTTCTGGTGGCGCAGGACACAGGCGGGGCCATTAATGGGGCTGTGCGGGGTGACATCTATTTCGGCACCGGCAAGGAAGCAGGTGAACGGGCGGGCACGATGAACGCCCCCGGCAGGCTTTGGGCCCTCTTGCCGCGCGCGGTGGCAGACCGCATTCCAGGCGTCGATGCCTATGCCGACCTTGGCCAGGGGCCCGCTTCCCACTAGATCGGGCCAATGAGCGACCGGCCTCTCAAACCCGAAGAAAAGAAAGCCTGGGAACAGGTGCGCCGGTCGGTCCGCCCGCTTCATGGCGGCAAAACCATGCCACGCGCGCGGGGACCCGCCGCCACAAAACCGCTTCTGGAGCAGCCGGCGGCCAAAAGCACTTCAGAAACACCGTCCGTGCACCGTCCAGACACCGTCCATGCACCGCGTGATCGCAGCGCCGACAGGGAGGTACGCAGGGGGAAAGTTTCCATCTCCGCCCGCTTCGACCTCCACGGCCATACCCAGGCTTCCGCCTGGAGCGCGCTGCCTGCCTTTCTCGCCCGCGAACAGGCGCGCGGCAGCCGCTGCGTCATCGTGATTACCGGCAAGGGCAAGGCAGGCGGTGGTATTCTGCGCCACAACTTCCTGCGCTGGATCGAAATGCCCGAAGCCCGGACGCTCGTTTCGGGCTTTGCCACCGCTCATCCAAAACATGGCGGGGCAGGGGCTTTCTACGTATTCCTCAGAAAACGCTAGTCTTTCTGGGTTCGAGCTGCCTTCTCGGCCAGGCCTGAAACGCCACGGCGCTCCGCCAGCGCATCGGCCACCATATCCAGCGAAACGCCCTTTGCCCGAAGGCCCACCAGCAGGTGAAACAGAAGGTCAGCCGTTTCCGACGCCACTTCCTTACGTCCCTGCGCGGCAATCGCCAGCGCCACTTCAGCGCCTTCCTCGGCGATCTTCTTGCCACAGCGGATCGGCCCGGACTTGATGAGCCGCGCCGTATAGCTCTTCTCGGTATTGCCGCCGACCCGGCTGTCCACGGTCTTCGACAGAAGGGCAATGAGCTCGTTCAGGCGTTTGGCAGAACCGAGTTCGGTCTTCGACATGTCGTTGTTTCCAGTCACTATTAGAGGGGGCGCACGGGCGCGCCAGCGTTCGATAGGGCGGCGCGAGCCTCGGCAAGGCTGACTTCGCCGAAATGGAAGATCGAGGCTGCCAGTACCGCCGTCGCTCCGCCGTCCAGTATGGCGGGCGCAAGATGCTCGGCAGACCCGGCCCCGCCCGATGCGATCACCGGCAGGCTGACAGCCGAGGTCACCGCTTGCAACAAAGCAATGTCATAGCCCGATTTGGTGCCGTCGCGGTCCATGGAGGTCAGCAGGATCTCGCCGGCGCCGCGTTTCTCGGCCTCTTTTGCAAATTCAACGGCATCGATCCCGGTCGGCTTTCGCCCGCCATGGGTGAAGATTTCCCAATGGTCGCCGCTCTGGCGCGCATCGATGGCGACGACGACCGCCTGACTGCCCGCGCGTGCTGCGCATTCAGAAATAACGGCTGGATTGGCCACAGCGGCCGAATTGATCGCGACCTTGTCTGCCCCGGACCGTAAGAGCTCAACAAGGTTGTCACCGCTGCGGACCCCGCCGCCCACGGTCAGCGGCATGAAGCACTGCTCAGCCGTTCGCCGGACCACGTCGAGCATGGTGCCGCGCCCTTCATGGCTGGCCGTGATGTCCAGGAAACAAAGCTCGTCGGCGCCCGCAGCGTCATAGGCTTTGGCAAGCGCCACCGGGTCGCCCGCGTCGCGAAGATCGACGAAATTGACGCCCTTCACAGTGCGCCCGTCCTTCACATCGAGGCAGGGAATGATGCGCGACTTTAGCATCTAGCGGGCCCCGGCCGCGTCGATCGCGGCTTGCGGGTCAATATCGCCATCATAGAGCGCGCGGCCGAGGATGGTGCCCGCAATGGGCCGCGCGCCGCCCGCTTTGCGCAGCGCTGAAATGTCCTCCACTCGCGCAAGGCCGCCAGAGGCGATCACAGGAATAGAGACCGCAGCAGCCATTTCGGCGGTAAAGTCGACATTGATGCCGGTCTTCGTGCCGTCGCGCGAAATGTCAGTCACGATAAGCGCCGCGACGCCGCAGCCCTCGAACCGTCTGGCAAGCTCGACCGCTTCCATGTCGGATGTTTCAGCCCAGCCTTCCACGGCGACACGCCCATCGCGCGCATCGATGCCGACAACGATCTGATTTTCGAAAGCCTTCGCCGCCGTCTTGACCAGGTCCGGGTCCCGCAGCGCGGCCGTTCCAAGGATCACCCGGCTAAGGCCGGCCTCCAGCCAGGCTTCGATCTGCGCACGTGTGCGTATGCCCCCGCCAAGCTGGACAGGCACATCGACGGCCGAGAGGATCGCGCGCACCGCATCGCCATTGGCGCTGTCGCCCGCAAAGGCGCCGTTCAAGTCGACCACGTGCAGCCGGTCGAAGCCCATCTTTCTGAACCGGGCGGCCTGGTCAGCGGGGTCCGGATTGAAGGCGGTCGCCTGATCCATGTCCCCGCGAAGCAGGCGCACACAGGTCCCGTCCTTGAGGTCGATGGCCGGCCAGAGTTCGAAATCGCGCATCATGACGGGTCCCATTCAAGGAAGTTCGAAAGAAGCCGCAGCCCGACGCGCTGGCTTTTTTCCGGGTGAAACTGTGTGGCGACCAGATTGTCCCGGCCGATGGCGGCGACCAGAGGTTCGCCATAATCGGTCGTGGCGAGAACGGAAGCCTCGTCATCGGCCCTGAAACTATAGGAATGGGTGAAGTAGACGTGCGGATCCTCGCCTAACCCCTGCAGGACGGGGTGGGCACGGCGGATATTCAGGCCGTTCCAGCCCATATGCGGCACCTTCAGACCGGGACCGGGCTGGATGCGATCCACCTCGCCGCCAATCCAGTCGAGCCCCGCCGTCACGCCGTCTTCAAGCCCGCGTGTCGCCAGAAGTTGCAGGCCGACACAGATACCGAGGAAGGGGATGCCGCGTCTCTGAACCGCTTCGGTCATAGCCTCCACAAGCCCCTGACGGGCAAAAAGCCCGCGCGCACAATCTGCGAAATGGCCCACGCCGGGAAGCACGATCCGGTCGGCGGCACGCACCTTTTCGGCGTCATCGCTGACTGTAATGGATATATCGCGCGCACAATCAAGCGCCGCCGTTTTCAGCGCGCGCTCTGCAGAATGCAGATTGCCGGAGCCGTAATCGATCAGGATGAGGTCAGCCATCGCCTGCGCTCTTAACGGGCCAATGCGACAAGGAAAAGTAGGCTTGGCTTGATTGATGTGCATCCCTGTCGCAAGGTCGCGCGATAATCGAAAGTGGAGACCCATTCATGCGCTTGATCCCCTCACTTGTGGCAATTGGTTTTGCCTCAGCGGCCTTCGCCCTTCCGGCGGCCAGCGACCCCTCGACAGAGACCGCTTCGGAGCTTGTCGAAGAACGCTCACAGATGACGGCTGAGATTGCCCAGAGCCTCTGGGACTGGGCTGAAGTCGGGTATCAGGAAACGCAATCCTCCAAACTTCTGCAGGACCAGCTTGCCGCAGAAGGGTTCACCATCGAGGCTGGCGTGGCCGATATCCCGACAGCCTTTATCGCCGAATATGGCTCTGGCGGCCCGATCATCGCGATCCTTGCGGAAATGGACGCCCTGCCGGGCATCAACCAGGACGCCTCGCCGACGCGCGAGCCCATTGAAAACAAGCATGCCGGTCAGGCCTGCGGCCACAATCTCTTTGGCGCGGGATCTGTTTCGGCTGCCGTCGCCATCCGCCACTGGCTGGAGGATACCGGCACCGAAGGCACTGTCCGTCTCTATGGCACCCCGGCTGAGGAAGGCGGCAGCGGCAAGGTCTATATGGTCCGCGCTGGCCTGTTCGATGATGTCGACATCGCCCTTCACTGGCACCCCTCCGACAGCAATTCCGCCGCCGCGAGCACATCGCTGGCCAACCGGTCGGCCAAGTTCCGCTTTACCGGCCAGTCCGCCCATGCTGCCGGCGCACCGGAGCGTGGCCGCTCCGCTCTCGATGGTGTCGAGGCGATGGATATGATGGCCAACATGATGCATGAGCACATGCCGCAGGATGCGCGGATGCACTATGTCATCACGTCAGGCGGCGAAGCGCCGAACGTGGTGCCGGACTTCGCCGAAGTCTTCTACTATGTCCGCCACCCCGACCCGAAAGGCGTCGAGGAGATCTGGGCCCGCCTTGAAAACGCCGCCCGCGGTGCCGCCCTTGGCACAGGGACGCAGGTCGACTGGGAGATCATTCACGGCAATAACCCGCTTCTGGTGAATGAGACGCTAGCCAAGATGATGGACAGCAAGCTGCGTGAGCTTGGCGGCATCACCTATACGCCTGAAGAGCAGCAATTTGCCGAAAGCATTGCATCCACCTTCGACAATCCGGACAATAAGCTTGGCTCCCAGGAAGAAGTACAGCCCTATGAGGTGTCGCTGGGCTATGGCTCCACCGATGTCGGTGACGTGTCCTATGCCGCGCCGACCGTTGGCCTGAACACCGCGACCTGGGTGCCTGGCACGTCGGCCCATAGCTGGCAGGCTGTCGCCGCGAGCGGCATGTCCATCGGTGAAAAAGGCGCAGAGCTTGCCGCCAAGACGCTGACGGCAGCTGCCATCGAGCTCTACCAGAACCCCGACCTCGTCGAGGCGGCGAAGGAAGAATTCGAGGAAAAGCGCGGCCCTGATTACGAGTACAAATCCCTGCTCGGCGACCGCGAGCCGCCACTGGACTATCGCAATTAGGCCGGCATGAAAAAGGCGGCCTGCCTCTCAATGATCGAAGCGGGAATGCGCGCGGTCTATGAGAGGCAGGCCAGCCATTGGCATGAAAAGCGCCGACGCGACCTATACGAACGCGTCTGGCTGGATCGATTTCTCAAAGAGCTTCCGGCAAATGGGAGGCTGCTTGATCTGGGATGTGGGACAGGCCAGCCGATATCGGCCTATTTTCTGTCGAGGGGCTTTGCCCTTACCGGGATAGATTATTCCAGCGCGATGATCGCGCTCGCCCGGTCAGATTTCCCCAACGAAGACTGGCGGTTACAGGATATGCGGCGCCTGACCGATACAGAGACCTTCGATGGAATCTGTAGCTGGGACGCTTTCTTTCACCTTGGCATCGAAGACCAGCGGCAGCTTCTGCCGGTGCTTGCGCGCGCCGTTCGGGAGGGCGGGGCAATGCTGCTCACAGTGGGGCCGTCGGAAGGCGAGGTGACGGGTACGGTTGGCGGCGAACCAGTTTACCATGCCAGCCTGGCGCCGTCCGAATACAAGCAGATTCTGACGGATGCAGGCTTTGGCGAGCTCACCTTTGTTCCTGAAGACCAAAGCACTGCCGGGCGAAGCGTCCTGCTTGGACGAAAACGAAAGACGTCCAGCCTATAAGCTGCCCTTGGTGCTCGCGGCCTTGCCGCCAAGGCGCGGATCCATGGTCACCGCCATGCGCAGGGCGCGGGCGACGGCCTTGAAGCAGCTTTCGGCGATGTGGTGATTGTTCTCACCGTAGAGATTTTCAATGTGCAGGCACATGCCGCCATTGCCAGCGAGGGCGTGGAAGAACTCCTTGAAGAGTTCGGTATCCATTTCGCCGATCTTGTCGCGCTGGAAATCGGCCTTCCAGACCAGATAGGGCCGCTTGCAGAGGTCGATCGAGGCACGGCTCAGCGTCTCGTCCATCGGGATATAGGCGTGGCCAAAGCGGGTGATGCCGCCAAAGTCGCCAAGCGCGTCCTTGATGGCTTGACCAATCACGATCCCGGTATCCTCAACCGTGTGGTGGGCGTCGATATGCAGGTCGCCCTTCGTCCTCACCTTGAGGTCGATGAAGCTGTGCCGGGCAAAGGAATCCAGCATATGGTCGAAGAAACCGACGCCGGTTTCAATATCGGCCTTGCCTGTGCCGTCGAGGTCGACAGTGACCGATATATCGGTCTCTCGCGTCTTGCGGCTTACGGTAGAAGTACGAGTCTTGGTCATCGTGCACCGAGATAGGACGTTTGAAGCTCAAGTGCTACTGCAGATTCATTCACAGAATTCTAAAGATTGTCGTTCATGGTCTTCTTCAGGTTGGACTGGGCCAACATGAATTGCGAGGTGTAAGCTGGCGAAGACATCCGGAATAGGGCGGCTGCTATCCAGGATCAGCTTTGCGAATGCTTTGCCAGCTGTCGCGGCAATTCTCGCGCTCCTTGTCGCGAGCGGGGCCTCCATCATGTATCTGACGGCCGCCGAACTGGCAGCTTCAAGAAAATCCGATGACATTGCCCGCCGGGTCGCCGACGGCCTCTATGTCGAGATTGCGTTCGGTGAGCCGGGCGACGCCCACGCTGTGCTTGAGCGTCTTTCTCCGGGCCGCGCCGCTGCCTTCTCAACGGACGGCACAGTGATCGCAGGCGACGCCAATGAACAGGTCCTCTCCGAGGGCCGGCGTTATCCCATTTCCGCAGGCGAGGACGTCGTTGGCGAGCTTGTGATGCTTCGGGCTCTTCCGGGCGACCTCAGCGTGCCATTGCCCCTGGTCGTAGGGATGATTCTGCTGACGACGGCGGCGGCCTATTTCTTCTCGAACATATTTGCCCAATCCGTCAGCCAGCAGGCCGACCGGCTGACCAGCCTGGTCAACCGGACGACACTGAAACGGGGCATGCCGGAAGAGGACCGGCCGGTCATCTTCTCAGAGTTCCGCCGTCTGCGCGCGAGTCTGATACGCCGTCTTCAGCATATGCAGCGCGAAAACGAGCGCCTGATGAGCACTGCGTATACCGATGAGCGCACGGGCCTTGGGAACGGGGCTGAACTGACCCGCCAGCTGACCCAGTTCATTTCGCGCTCCTCATTCGAATATCCCTCGGCTTTTATCCAGATCGACACCGAGCCTTTTCAGCATGACGGGGAGTATCACGACACCGCCTTTGCGCTGGAGTTGCAGACCACCATGGCGCGCCGCATCACCGGTTTTGTTGCCGAGCAGCAGAAGGTTTACAGCATGCCGGACGGGCGCTGGCCGGCCTTTTCGCTCGCCTCGGACGACTTCGGCGTCATTGTTGACCGCATCGGCTCGCGCAATGAAATCAACAAGTTCGCCAAAGCACTGATCGCACGGCTCAAGGAGCCTTATGCGATCGGCGGCAAGACGGTGAAATTCACTGCATTTGCCGGGATTGCGATGATTCCGGAGGACGGGCAGGCGCCGCAGGATATCCGCAAGCGCGCCTATACGGCCCTCATGCAGGCCCGCCGCAAGGAAGGCGCCGAGCTGCAATTCTATTCGCCCAAACTCGACCGCCAGAGCGCCGCGCGCAAACGTCTTGAGGCAGAGGTCCGCACAGCCGTGGAGTCCAACGCCTTCACGCCCGTCTTCCAGCCCAAGGTGGATCTCTCCACCGGCAAGATTGTCGGCGCGGAGGCGCTGGCGCGCTGGCAGCTGGAAAGCGGACGCATTGTCTCGCCGGGCGTTTTCATTCCAGTGGCGGAAGCCTGCGGCCTGATTGGCGATATCGGTGAGCAGATTACCCGCAAGGCCTGCGAAGGCGCGGCCCGGTGGAGCAATATGGGCTTTCGCGACATCTCTGTTGCGGTGAACGTCTCCCCACGCCAGTTCGAGAATGACGATCTCGGCACCATGCTGATCGACGCGATGACAACGGCGGGTCTCCTGCCACGGCTTCTCCAGCTGGAGATCACGGAAAGCGTCGCGGTGACCGATCCCGAGCGTCTGCGCCATGTGGTGGGTCCACTCAAATCCATGGGTGTGCGTCTTGCCATCGACGATTTCGGCACCGGCCATTCCAACCTGGCCATGCTGGGCCGTCTGCCCTTTGACGTCTTCAAGATCGACCGTGCCTTCATCTCGAACCTTGAGACCGACAAGCAGGCCCCGGCCATCGTTGAAATGATCCTCGGCATGGCGGAATCGCTTGGCATGGAAACGGTTGCCGAAGGGGTGGAGACCGAGGAACAACAGCAATTCCTGCGCCGGCGCGGCTGCGACCAGTATCAGGGCTATTTCTTCAGCCCACCGGTCGGGCTTGAGAAATTCATCGAGATGGTGCGTCAGAACCGTCAACCTGCCGCAGCCTGATACAGCGCTCGCCCTCTTGCAGAGTGGCCACCCCTGCGCCACATCACCGGGCGTGACAGATCAAGATAGACAGCGTTCGGCGCTCTGGCACGGGACAACGATCCTGGCGGTGCGCACCAAAGACCATGTCGTCCTCCTGAGCGATGGCCAGGTGTCGATGGGTCAGACCGTGATGAAGGGCAATGCACGCAAGGTGCGCCGCCTCGGCAAGGGCGACATCCTCGCCGGGTTCGCAGGCGCCACCGCCGATGCCTTCACCCTGTTTGAACGGCTTGAGCAGAAACTGGAACGGTTTCCGAACCAGCTCCAGCGCGCTGCGGTGGAGCTTGCCAAGGACTGGCGCACGGAGAAATACCTCCAAAAGCTCGAAGCCCTGCTCATCGTGGCAGACCGCGATGTGACTCTTGTGATTACCGGCGCGGGCGACGTGCTGGAGCCAGAGCATAATGTCGTCGCCGTCGGATCCGGCGGCAATTACGCCCTGTCGGCGGCACGCGCGCTCTACCCTTACGAAGCAGATGCCGAAAAGCTCGGCCGGCAGGCGATGGAAATCGCAGCCGATATCTGCGTCTACACCAATTCGAACTTCTCGATCGAGAAACTGGACCTGAACGACTGATGGATCTTCTGACCCCCAAGGAAATCGTTGCCGAGCTGGACCGCCATATTGTCGGCCAGGGCGATGCGAAACGCGCCGTAGCCCTCGCCCTGCGCAATCGCTGGCGCCGCAAACAGGCGCCTGAGGATCTGCGCGATGAGATTACGCCGAAGAATATCCTGATGATCGGCCCAACGGGCGTCGGCAAGACCGAAGTCTCCCGTCGGCTCGCCAAGCTTGCCAATGCGCCCTTCCTGAAGGTCGAGGCGACCAAGTTTACCGAGGTCGGCTATGTCGGCCGCGATGTTGAACAGATTGTCCGCGACCTGGTGGAATCTGCTGTCGGCATGGTGAAAACCCAGCGCCGCAAACAGGTTGAGGAACAGGCCCGCGAGGCGGCGGAAAAGCGCCTGCTGGATTCTCTTGTCGGGGAGGACGCCCACGACTCCACCCGTGAAGCCTTCCGTCGCAAATTGCGCGATGGCGAGCTTGATGACCGCGACATCGATATCGAGCTACAGGATACAGGCGGCGATCTGCCAATGATGGACATCCCCGGCGGGGGTGGCTCCATGGGCATGATCAATCTCAGCGATCTTCTCGGCAAGGCGATGGGCGGGCGCACCAAGCGTGTGCGCACCACGGTTCGCGACGCCTACAAGCCGCTGATCGGCGAGGAAGCCGACAAGCTCATCGATGAGGACAGCGTGACGCGTGAAGCGGTGCGCCTGGTCGAATCGGACGGCATTGTCTTCCTTGATGAGATCGACAAGGTCGCGGGCGGCAGCAATCGCAGCGGTGCCGATGTCTCCCGCGAGGGGGTCCAGCGCGACCTGCTGCCCCTCATTGAGGGCACGACTGTTTCCACAAAGCGCGGCCCCGTGCGTACCGACCACATCCTGTTCATTGCGTCGGGCGCCTTCCACGTCTCCAAACCTTCGGATATGCTGCCTGAACTTCAGGGCCGCCTGCCG
>NVWP01000100.1 GCA_002733705.1 Henriciella sp.
CGGAGACCGGTGAGGCGGCCGCGCCCGCCGATCTGGACGTACCGGCATCCGATACGGCAAATGAGACACCCGAAATCCCGGAGACCGGCCCGGCCGGCTCCAGCGACGGAGACCAGCCATAATGAAGACCACTCCTGTCCGCCTTGGCATTACCGCCATGCTTATCATGACGCTTTCGGCCTGTTCCTATCTGCGCGGGCTCAATGATGAAAAGCGCCGCCTGAGCGAGGAAGAAAAGGAAGGGCGCATCGAAATGGTTCTCGGCGACGAGGCCATTGAAGCCGATCCCGACCTTGCCTCGACCACAATCGAGCTGCCTGAGGCCCGTCCGCTTGCGAGCTGGCCGGAAGCCGGCTCGAAGCCATCCAAGTCGGCCGGTCATGTTGCGGCGGCTTCCGCGCTTGAGATTGCCTGGTCCGTCAATGCCGGACAGGGCACGACGCGCGCAAGCGCACTGACGACGCCCCCGGTCGCCAGCGAGACGACGATTTTCGTGGTCGATGCCGACCAGACGGTGCGCGCCTTCAGCCTGCAGAATGGAAGCCGCATCTGGCAGCGTGAGCTGGACTCCGGCAATAGCCGCGACAAGCGCGGCATCGGATCCGGTCTTGCCTATTCGAGTGGCCGCCTGATCGTGGCGAGCGGGTTTGGCTTTGTCAGCGCGCTTGATGCCGAGACGGGCAGTGAAATCTGGCGTCGTGACATGGAAGCGCCGATGACGGGCTCGCCCACCATTGTGGACGGGCGGATTTTCGTCTCGTCGAACAATAATGAGATTTTCGCGCTGGACCTCAATGACGGGCGTGTTCTCTGGTCGGACCAGGCCATTGCGGAATCGGCGCGCGTGCTCGGTTCGCCCAGCCCGGCGGCTGTCGAGGACATCATCATCGCGCCGTATTCTTCCGGTGAGGTCATCGCGTATCTGGCCGCCAATGGACGCCGTCTGTGGACTGAAGCGCTGTCGCGTCCGGGGCAGTTCACGCCGATTTCCTCCATCAACGATATTGCCTCGCGCCCCATTGTCGGCGGGGGGCTGGTGTTTGCAGCCAACCAGTCTGGTGTAATGGCGGCCATTGACGGGCGCACAGGTGACCGCGTCTGGGTCCAGCCCATCGGCTCGACTTCTGCGCCGTCGCTGGTTGGTCAGTATATCTTCGTCTCCGGAACCGACGCGCGCATTGCCGCCATCAATGCCGGCAGCGGCAAGGTCTACTGGGTCCAGCAGCTGCGTGAATTCGAGCGCGAGAAGAAACAGCGTGGCCGGATTTCCTATGCCGGGCCGCTGCTTGCCTCGAACCAGCTCCTGCTGACGTCTTCGCTTGGCACAGTGATTGCGCTGTCGCCGCAGACGGGCGAGCGTATCGGGTCGCTCGAACTCAAGGATCCGGTCTATCTCGAGCCGATTTCGGTCGGGGACAAGGTGTTCGTCCTGACCGACGATGCGCGTCTGGTCGCGATCCGCTAGAATAGGCCGCCAGACGGCCACCCCTGCTTTGCAGGCCGCTTCAGGAAAGGACGGCGCATGCCGTTGAAGATCGCTATTGTCGGACGCCCCAATGTGGGCAAGTCGACGCTGTTCAACCGGCTGGCCGGCAAGCAGCTCGCGCTGGTCGATGACCAGCCGGGCGTGACACGCGACCGCAAGGAAGCGCCAGGCCGCCTTGCGGACCTGCCGCTTGTGCTTATCGACACAGCCGGGTTTGAGGACGTGCATGACGATTCGCTGGAATCGCGGATGCGCCAGCAGACAGAAATCGCCATCCGGGAAGCCGAACTTGCTCTCTTCCTGATCGATGCGCGCGATGGCGTCACCCCTATGGATGAGCGCTTTGCCGACCTGTTGCGCCGCGCTGACCTGCCGATCGTGCTGGCAGCGAACAAGGCCGAAGGCAATCAGGGTGATATCGGTATCGCCGAGGCGTGGGGCCTTGGCCTGGGCGAGCCTGTCGGCCTCTCCGGGGCGCATGGCGAGGGGATGGGCGATCTATACGCGGCCATCCGCACCGCGCTGGGGGAGGAAAAGTTTGAGGCGGCCTTCTCCGAAGTGGACGCCGCCGAAGGCGAGGGCTTCGATGACGAAATCCTCGACCGCATGGCCGAGATTGATGTCGACGATCCCAACCTCTCCGAAGAGGAGCTGACGGCCGCACTGGAAGCTGCCGGGATTGATGACGCCGCAGAGGCCGAAGCCCAGCTGGCCGCGCGCGAGGAAGCAAGGAAGCGGCCGATCCGGTTGGCGATCGTTGGGCGTCCGAATGCTGGCAAATCTACGCTGATCAACCAGTTGCTGGGCGAGCAGCGGGTGCTGACCGGACCTGAGGCCGGGATCACGCGCGATTCCATCGCGGTCGACTGGATATATGAGGGACGCAAAGTGAAACTGGTCGATACGGCCGGGCTTCGCCGCAAGTCGCGCGTTCAGGAAAAGCTGGAGCGTATGTCGACCGGTGAAACGGTGCGCTCGCTCAAATTTGCCGACATCATTGCGCTTGTGATGGATGCCGATGAGGCGTTCGAGAAACAGGATCTGCAGATCGCGGACCTTGCCATTCGCGAGGGTCGGGGCCTGGTCTTCGTGATCTCCAAATGGGATCTCGTCGAGAACCACGCCCAGAAGATGCGTGAGCTGTCGGAAATGGCGAAAGTGCTGCTGCCGAATGCGCGCGGGGCGCCGGTGGTGACGCTGTCAGGCCTTACGGGCAAGCGCGTTGACAGGTTCATGCCAGCGGTGGCCAAGGTCTATGATGACTGGTCGGCGCGCGTAAAGACGGGCGATCTCAATCGCTGGCTGCGCTATACGATCGAGCGTCATCCCCCGCCATCCGTCCACGGCAAGCGGATCAAGCCGCGCTATATGGCGCAGATGAAGGCGCGCCCGCCGACCTTCGTGCTGATGGCGTCACGCGCCGAGCATATGCCCGAGCAGTATAAGCGTTTTCTGGTCAACGGGATCCGTGACGCATTCGAGATGCCGGGTGTGCCGATCCGCCTGTTCGTGCGGCAAAGCTCCAACCCTTATGCCGACAAGTCGCAGGGGCGGCGGAAGAAGTAGGCTCGTTCCGACAGGTATATTGCCTTCCAGAGACGAGCGATGCGACAGATAATTCTTCACTTGCCGGTCCGCGAGGTTTGAAAGGCCAGATGTTGAAGCGACTTATAGCGTTACCGGCTTTGCTGCTGATCGCAATCGGAACAGGGGCCGCCGCGAATGCGGAAGGCGATGAGGGCAGCTGCACCCGAACCAGCGTGGAGAAGGTCGAAGGGCCGGAAGTCTGGGAACCTGGGCCTGATGGGGAACAAGTGCCCTTGTGGCCGGAGGGGCTGGCCATCGAGGCGCCAGAGACCGATGGGAACGCCGAGTGGACGGGAAACGGCTCCCCGCTCGTTGCTGGGCGTCTGTGGCACTGGGCGACCTATGTCTCGCGCCCGAGCATGACGCTCTATTCTCCGAGGGGAGAGAATAGCGGGACGGCCCTCTTGGTCCTTCCCGGCGGAGGGTATGCTGCCGTTGCGATGGATCTTGAGGGAACGGAAATCTGCCACTGGGCCACCGCTCAGGGCATGACATGCATCGTGTTGAAATACAGGGTGCCCCAGGTCTGGCAGCGGGACGAAAATGGGGTGCAACAGGCCCCTGAGGTTCAGCTTCCGCTGAAAGATGCCCAAAGGGCGATGGCCTTGCTTCGCCATGGCGCCGATGCCTACGGGATTGATCCTGAAAAGATCGGTGTGATCGGTTTTTCCGCTGGCGGGCACCTAGCGGCGGAACTGAGCAATGCCGATACCTTAAGCTATGACCGGGTGGATGCGGCAGATGATGAGACGCTGCGACCCGACTTTGCGATCCTCGCCTATCCGGGCCGCCTCTGGGATGAGAATAGCCCGAAGCCGCTCATGAAACTGGCACCCTGGGTCAGGATCAGCAAGGACGCTCCGCCCACCCTGCTGATCCATGCGATGAATGACCCGGTGGATGATGTCCGCCATTCGATCGCTTATGGCCTGGCCCTCAGTGAGGCAGGCGTTCCTGTGGATATGCGCCTGTTTGCCGATGGCTGCCACGCCTTTGGCCTGCGCGAGACGTCTGATCCGGTAACGACCGAATGGCCGGAGCTTGCGATCAGATGGCTACGGTCGGCGGGATTGCTGTGACACGGGACGAGGGTGGCTGCGGCGCTAGCCTCTAAAGCTGATTCGTTCACCCGTGCGCGTCTCGCCTTCCTCAAGGAGCGGAGCGAGCACCTTCACGACCTCTTCCGGTGTCGGGAGCGTCATCGGATCCTCGCTGGGCATGGCTTCGGCGCGCATGCCGGTGCGGGTGGCGCCGGGATCGAAGAGGTTCACGCGGAGCGGCATCTTCTCATTCTCGTCGGCCCAGGCATAGGCGAGCCCTTCAAGCCCCATCTTGGACGCCTGATAAGGCCCCCAGAAAGCGCGGGGGCGGGGCACGACTCCGGAGGAGATGAAGACGGCCCGCGGCGCCTGCGCGCGCTGCAGAAGAGGATGCATGGCGCGGATGAGACGCCAGTTGGCGGTGAGGTTTACCTCAATCGTTTCTTCAAAGCTGCGCGGTCCGACCGCCTGCAGGGGGCCGAGCGAGCCAAGCACGCCGGCATTGCCAAGCAGGCCGTCGATGCGCCCGAATTTTGTGGCGAGGGCCTGGCCAGCCGCTTCGAAGGCCGTCTTTTCCTTGAGGTCCATTGGCAGGAGGGTCGCGCTGCCCCCTTCGGCCCGGATCTCGTCATCGAGCTTTTCCAGCGCGAGCTTGGAGCGGGCTGTGGCGACGATGTGATGGCCGCGGCGGGCAAGTTCCAACGCGGCGGCCTTGCCAATCCCGCGCGAGGCGCCGGTGATGAGGGTGATACGCTTGTCCATAAGAGGCGGGTTAGCCTGTCAGGGCCCGGCTAGTCCAGAAGCGAAAGCTGTCTGTCCTTGCCGCCTTCTTCCTGCATCTGGTCCACGAGGCGCGTTGGATAGCAGCCGGTGAAGCAGTGATCGGAGAATTGCGGCATATCGATGTCGCGCTTGATCCCGATTGCGGCATAAAGGCCGTCGACCGAAAGGAAGCCCAGCGTCTCGACATTCAGGAAGTCCCGCATCTGCTCCAGCGAATTGTTGGAGGCGAGAAGCTCACCCTTGGTCGGCATATCGATGCCATAGAAATCCGGATTTACGATTGGCGGGCTGGCCGAGCGAAGGTGTACTTCCTTGGCGCCGGCATCGCGGACCATCTGGACGATCTTCTTGGAGGTATTGCCGCGCACGATGGAGTCGTCGACCAGCAGGACCTTCTTGCCCTCCAGCACAGAGCGGTTCGGCGAATGCTTCTTGGAGATGGATTTCTGGCGGCCAAGCTGTGTCGGCTCAATGAAGGTGCGCCCGACATAGTGGCTGCGGATGATGCCGAGCTGGAAGGGCACGCCGGACTGTTCGGAAAAGCCGAGAGCGGCGGGAACGCCGGAGTCCGGAACCGGGACGATCACGTCGACATCGGCCGGATTTTCACGCGCGAGCTGATGGCCCATGCGCCGGCGGACCTGGTAGACGCTGCGCCCCTGCACAATGCTGTCGGGGCGCGCAAAATAGACATATTCGAAGAGGCAGGGGCTTTCCGGGCGTTCCGGGAAAGCACGGTAGCTCTGCACGCCTTCATCGGTGATGATGACCGTCTCGCCATTCTCGATCTCGCGAACGAACTCGGCGCCGATAATGTCGAGGGCGCAGGTTTCGGAGGCGAGGACCCAGCCCTTGCCGATCTTGCCGAGAACCAGCGGGCGAAGCCCGATTGGGTCGCGGGCGCCAATAAGTTTCTTGTTGGTGAGGCCGACAAAGGCATAGCCGCCTTCCACTGCCTGAAGCGCTTCCATGAACCGTTCGCGCATCAGCGTGCGTGCCGAGCGGGCGACGAGCTGGAGGACGACTTCGGTGTCCATGGTCGACTGGAAGATGGCGCCTTGATTGATGAGCTCGCGGCGCAGCGCCACGGCATTGGTGAGGTTACCATTATGGGCGAGCGCAAAACCGGTATTGGCGAGGTCCGCGAAGATCGGCTGGATGTTGCGGACGGCCGGCTTGCCCTGGGTGGAGTAGCGGTTGTGGCCGATGGCGGAACTGCCGGGCAGGCGGGTTGTCAGGTCGCCGCCGAAATTCTCTCCCACAAGGCCCATATGGCGCTCATTGTGGAATTTCTCACCGTCATAGGTGGTGATCCCGCAAGCTTCCTGTCCGCGATGCTGAAGGGCGTGGAGACCGAGGGCGGTCAGAAGCGACGCCTCTGGATGATTGAACACGCCAACAATGCCGCATTCCTCGCGAGGCTTGTCGTCATCATGGTCCCAGATCATCGACACCTCACGGCCTTGCTATGGCGCGCAAATATGCCGTGTACCGAGATTCGTCAAGGCTCCCTGACTGTCCCACTGTGACTGAGGGCAGGGGCGCTTTCCGCGATATAGTCGGCGCCGTCCTCAAGCATGGAATAGGTCTGGGCGGTGCGGATCCATTCGGGGATACGGTCCTGGTCGAGGCCCATGCGCAGCAGAAAGACGAAGAAGACCAGCACGACGGCGCCGCGTACAAAGCCAAAGGCGGCACCCGCAAGCCGGTCGAGGAAACCCACACCATCAACGCCCTGGATGGAACGCGAAAGATTGGCGCCGAACCAGGCGACGATGATGTAGACCAGCAGGAAAGCGGACACGAAGAGGATAAGGTCCGGGAGCCAGGCAGGCGTATCCTCTGGCAGAAAAGTGGCGAACCCGTCGCGCAGGAAAAGGCGGGCATAATAGGCGGCGGCCAGCGCGGCAATGAAGGCGCCAAGGGTGGCAAGTTCGCGCATGAAGCCACGTGCGAATGCCATGATCGTGGACAGGATGAGAAGGACGATCACGATCGCATCGAAAGCTGTGAGGGCGTCCATCATGGCTCTGGGTCCGGGCCGACTAAATCTACCAGTTCAGATAGGCGTGAGAGAGGCTTGACGGTCAACCCTTCAATTGTGGAAGAGCTGCCTTCCGGGACAAATGCATTGCGGAAACCAAGCCGCTGCGCCTCCTTGAGGCGCTGGTCCATGCGCGCCACGGGACGGATCGCACCTGAAAGGGCGATCTCTCCGAAAAATACCGATTTTTCCGGCGCCGGCTTATCGGCCAGCGAGGTGAGGAGGGCCGCGGCGGCGGCAAGGTCGCCCGCCGGTTCGGCCATCCGGTAGCCGCCCGCGACAGAAAGGTAGACATCCCGCCCGGCGAGGGAGACACCGCAGCGCGCTTCGAGCACCGCCAGCACCATGGCCAGCCGGTTGGCGTCCCAGCCGACAATGCTGCGTCTCGGCGTGCCATACGAGGAAGCGGAGACAAGCGCCTGGACTTCTGCGAGGACGGGCCGTGAGCCTTCCATGGCAGCAAAGACCGCCGCGCCGCCCGCATTCTCGCTTTCATTGGAGAGGAACAGCGCAGAAGGCTCCCGTGCCGGGGCCAGGCCGTACTGATGCATTTCGAAAATGCCGATTTCGTCGGTCGGGCCGAAGCGGTTTTTGACCGCGCGAAGGATGCGGAACTGGTGGCCGCGCTCGCCTTCGAAATAGAAAACCGTATCGACCATATGTTCGACCACGCGCGGGCCGGCAATCTGGCCTTCCTTGGTGACATGCCCGACGAGGATGAGGGCGGCTCCGGACTTCTTGGCCCAGCGGGTCAGCTCCTGCGCGCAGGCCCGCACCTGCGCCACCGAGCCTGGCGCCGCTTCGAGACTGTCGGACCACATGGTCTGGATGGAGTCGATGACGACGAAGTCCGGCTGGGCGGATTTGAGCGCCGAGAGGACCTTTCGAAGATCGGTCTCGGTGGCGAGTTCGACAGGGCTTTCAGCGACCTTGAGGCGTCTGGCGCGGTCCTGGATCTGGGCAGCCGCCTCTTCGCCGGAGACATAGACGGTGGAGAGGCCGTTACGGGCAAGCCGCGCGGCGACCTGGAGAAGAAGGGTGGACTTGCCGATGCCGGGATCGCCGCCGATCAACGTGGCTGAGGAGGGGACCAGGCCGCCGCCGAAGACGCGGTCCAGCTCGTCGACGCCGATGACATGACGTGCCGGGGCTTCGGTCACCTCATTCAAGGCAGTGAATTCAGCCTTGCCCGCCTTGCGAGAAAGCGATTTGGGCGCAGCGAGACCGCCGGGAGCCGCCGAGGAAGTCTCCTCGACCAGAGTGTTCCACTCTCCGCACGCATCGCACCGGCCCGACCATTTCGGATGAACGGCGCCGCAGGACTGGCAGACGAAGACGGTGTTGGATTTGGCCATGGCCCTCAGACTTAAACTGATGCCGCAGCTGCGGAAAGCGATTCCGTCGCAAAAGTTTCATATCGAATTACGATAATTTAATTATCGAAAAACAATAAATATGTTACAGGAGAGTCACTCAGGGATCAGGGTCACAACAAAAAACAAGAAGAAAAGAAGGACCCCTATAATGAAAAAGAAGACTGTTATCACCGCCATCGCCCTCACCCTTTGTGCGGGTTTCGCCGCCCCGGCCTTTGCCGACGCCCCCACTGGCGCGAAGTCTGTGGAAGTCGATGTTTCGGGTCTCGACCTGAACACCGCTGAAGGCAAGGCGATTGCCGAACGCCGCATCGATCGCGCCGCAAAGCGGGCTTGCGATATTGGCGGGAGTATCCGCCAGCCGGTTTCCGAGATGCAGCGTGTGAGAGACTGCATCACCCTGGCGAAGACCGACGCTCTGGCTTCCCTCTATCCTCCGAAGGCCCACATCGCCGACACTGGGTCCAGCCCTGAAGGCTGATTGCCTCATGGCCTGCAGAATTCGACCGGCCGGTTCCGCAAGGACCGGCCGTTTGCTTTTCGGCTTGAAGCGCGCCGCACACTTATCCCTCCGCTGGTAAGGCGTGGCGTGCGCCGCTAGAGAGGCCGGGTGAGACATGTGGCGATCATTGGCGCGGGGCCAGCTGGCCTGATGGCAGCAGAAGCGGCCTTGGCCGCCGGCGCCTCGGTATCTGTCCTCGATGCGATGCCGAGCGTGGCTCGTAAATTCCTGATGGCGGGCAAGAGCGGCCTCAATATTTCCCATTCGGAAGACGAGGGGCTTTTCCGGTCGCGCTATACCTCGCCCGATGGGCGCCTCGCGGCCATGATCGAGGCCTTCGGCCCGGCACATGTGGTGCGCTGGATGGACGGACTCGGGGTGAGCTCCTTTACAGGCAGCTCCGGGCGGATTTTTCCCGACGTCATGAAAGCCTCGCCCCTGTTGCGCAGCTGGCTTGCCCGGCTCCGGGAGCGAGGCGCGGAAATCCATGTGCGTCATCGCTGGAAGGGGTGGGACGAGGATGGAAGACTGGTGTTTGAGACGCCCGAAGGCCGCCGCAGGCTGAACGCGGATGCGACCGTCCTGGCGCTTGGCGGGGCCAGCTGGTCGCGGCTCGGATCCGACGGCACATGGACCGGTCTTCTGGAGGTGCGCGGGGTGGAGATGGAGCCTTTCCAGCCGTCCAATTGCGGTTTCTGCGTGAACTGGTCGCCGCGTCTTCTGGAGGCACAGGAAGGCGCGCCCATCAAGGGCGTCCGGCTGTCTCATGATGGCAAATCGGTTGAAGGGGATGTGGTGATTACGCGGCGCGGGATCGAGAGCGGCGCCATCTATCCGCTCGCCGCCAGCCTGCGCAGGGAGATTGCAGCCTCGGGACAGGCATCGCTGATCATCGATCTGGTGCCAGATGTCGATGCGGCGGTCCTTGCGGGGCGGCTGTCGGAGGCAAACCCGAAGCAAAGCGCGTCCAACAGGCTGCGCAAGGCGGCGCGCCTCGACAAGACCAAACTCGCGCTAGTCAATGAAGTGACACGCGGGACACCACCGAAGGACCCGCACGCGCTGGCGGGTCTGTTGAAACAGCTGCCCCTCACGCTGGAGGCGACTGTGCCGATCGACGAGGCTATCTCGACAGCCGGGGGCGTGTCCTGGTTGGCGCTGGACGAAGACTTGATGCTGAGGGCGATGCCCGGCGTCTATTGCGCCGGGGAGATGGTGGCTTGGGACGCCCCGACGGGCGGGTATCTGCTCACCGCATGCCTCGCCATGGGACGCTGGGCGGGACATGCGGCTGCCAGGAGCTAATGAGATTGCCGCGTCCCTGAATGCGGCGCCGGCAGCCTAAAGCGCGGGCTGGATCGGGCCGTCGGCGCGGCCATGGACGAACTGGTCGACATGGTCGTTGCCGGAGTGATCAATCTCGCTTGCCGGGCCGCGCCAGATAATCTTGCCCTCATAGAGCATGGCGATCTCGTCTGCGACCTTGCGGGCAGAGGCCATATCGTGGGTGATCGAGACAGCAGCTGCGCCAAGGGCTTTGACCTGTTCGATGATGAGATCATTGATGGCGTCGGCCGTGATGGGGTCGAGACCGGTGGTCGGCTCATCGAAGAAGATAAGGTCCGGCTTGGTGATGATGGCGCGGGCGAGGGCCACGCGTTTCTGCATGCCGCCGGAGATTTCAGCCGGGCGAAGGTCCGCCACAGAGGCGCCGAGGCGAACTTTCTTGAGCGTCTCGATGGCCTGATCCTTGGCGTCGCTGCGTTTCATCTTATCTGCGTTCAGAAGGCGAAAGGCGACATTTTCCCACACGGTGAGGGAATCAAAGAGGGCGCCGGACTGGAACAGCATGCCGACGCGAGCGCGCATCGCTTCGCGTTCCTTGCCCTGATCATGCGTGACATCCTCGCCATCGAAGACGATCTTGCCGGCATCCGGCGTCATCAGGCCGAGCGCGTTCTTGAGCATCACAGACTTGCCTGAGCCCGACCCGCCAAGAATCACAAGTGAGCGGCCGGGCGCCACATCGATATCGACGCCGCGGAGGACATGGTTGGGGCCGAAGCTTTTCTCGACGCCTATAAGTTCGAGGAGGGGCTTGGTCATCAGATGCCGATCTGAACGAAGAAGGTGGACAGGACATAGTTGGCGGCGAGCACGAGAACGGCTGCGCCAACCATGGAGAGTGTGGCCGCACGGCCGACGCCTGTTGCGCCAGCTGACGATTTCGAGCCTTGATAACAGCCCATCAGCGCGATCACCATGCCGAAGATGACCGCCTTGATGAGGCCGACACTGACATCTTCCATGGTGAGGAAGTCGACAGTGTTGCGGATATAGGTGGTGGAGTCGAAGTCGAGCGCATAGACGCTGACCAGCCAGCCCCCCATCACGCCGATAATGTCTGCGACAAGCACAAGGATGGGCAGGGTAAGCGCGGCAGCCAGAAAGCGCGGCGCATAGAGATAGCGAAACGGGTTTGCTGAGAGCGTTTTCAGGGCATCGATCTGCTCGGTGACCTTCATTGCGCCGATTTCTGCCGCGATCCCCGCCGTGACCCGGCCTGCCAGCATTAGGCCGGTAATCGTGGCGCCAAGTTCACGCGTGATACCGAGGACGACGATGTTGGGTACGAACTGTTCGGCCCCGAAGCGGTTGCCGCCCGTATAGATATTCAGGGCCAGCGCGGCGCCGATAAAGACGGCCGACAGGCCAACGACCGGCAAAGAATAGAAACCGATGGCGACGATCTGCTTCCATAGCTGGGTCAGGTTCCAGGGCGGACTGAACGCGGCAAGGCCGGTGCGGCCGGAAAAAATGGAAATCCGGCCGATCTCGGAAAGCAGGCCGAGCGTGCCGCGCCCAAGCCAGGCGAGCGGGTTGGGAAAACCGCCGGAACTAGTCGTAGATGCGTCTGACACGATGGCCCAGTCCTGTTACGAGTTCATAGCCGACTGTGCCGGCACGTCTTGCCTGATCCTCCAGTGGGACCGCGGCTCCGATGAATTGGGCGAATTGGCCCGGTTTTGCAAGGTCGGGTGCGTCACTGACATCGATGGTGATCAGGTCCATCGAGACACGCCCGACAATCGGGCACTTTATGCCCCCAAGGGTCGCGTAGCCCGAATTGGTTGCAGATCGTGGAAACCCGTCGCCATAGCCGAGGGCCACAGTGGCGAGCGTGCGCGCCTGGTCCAGCGTGTAGGTGGCGCCATAGCCGACCGTCTCGCCGGCCGACACCGACTGCACTGTCAGGATTGGCGCTTCCAGCGTCATGCCGGGCAGGAGAGCGGTCACGCCGGCGGGG
>NVWP01000101.1 GCA_002733705.1 Henriciella sp.
CGTACCAGCTCCATGGCGCAGGCATCGGCCAGCATGTGGGAGAGTTCGACCCCCTCACCATACGTTTTATGGACCGTGGTCACTTCCTCGCGCCAGAACTGGCCGCTTTCCATGACATTGGATTTCTCGACCGAACACACCCGGCCGGAGCGTCCACGGGCGATCTCCAGTGCGACGCGGGTCACGCGTTCGACTTCCGGGGCGGTGTAGATCGACATGTCATAACCGCGCCGCACACCATTTTCATCGGTGTCGATGCCGCGCGGTTCGCCGAAATAGACGCCGGATGTAAGCTCACGCACAATCATGATGTCGAGGCCTTCGACGCGGTCGCGCTTGAGGCTGGACGCATCGACGAGGGCCCCAAAACAATAGGCCGGGCGGAGGTTGGCAAAGACGTCGAGGCCCTTGCGCAGCCCGAGCAGACCGGCTTCGGGCCGCTTGTCACGGGAGACATCCTTCCATTTGGGTCCACCAACCGCACCAAGGAGGATTGCGTCGACTTCCCCGGCGCGGGCAAGGGTCTCATCTGTCAGGGGAACGCCATGACGATCAATCGAGGCGCCGCCGACAAGGGCGTCTTCAATCGCAATATCCGGGGCGACGAGTTGGCAGATGCGCAGGGCTTCGGCGGTGACTTCCGGGCCAATGCCATCGCCGGGCAAAAGAAGCAGGGTCTGTTTCATGGATCTCGTCTTGGTTAAATGTCTTCCGGGTCGGCTTCGTAGAGCCGGAGTGAGCGGGCGTGGATATTCAGGGACGGCCATGTAGATCGCCATTCGGCCATATGGAGCGTTTGAAAGTGCGCCTTGAGGCTGTCTCTGTCCTGCCAGCGCTCACTCACACGAATTAGGTCGGGTTCGATCAAGTCAGCAGCATAGGCGTAGTCGATGCAGCCGGGCTCGGCTCTGCTGGCGAGCACCACTTTCTGCATTGCAGGTCTCGCGGCTTCAAGACGGTCTGGATTGATCCGTACTGTGCCCTCAATAACAATCATGCCAATCTCGCTCAACTCGCCCGTCTCTGCAGCCACGGCGTCTCGTGGGCGCGGCGCGCTTCGAAGGCATCAATGGTTTCGCCAGCCTGTAGGGTCTGGCCGATATCATCAAGTCCTTCCAGAAGACTCTGCTTGCGGCCCGGATCGATATTGAACTGGATGGTGGCGCCCTCCGGCGTGGTGACCGTCTGGGCCTCAAGATCGACGGTGAAGCGGTGATTGGCGCCGCCGGTCTGCTCGGCGAGCGCCTCGCAAACCTCTGCCGGGAGCGCGATGGGCAGGATGCCGTTCTTGAAGCAGTTATTATGGAAGATGTCGGCAAAAGAGGGCGCGATCACGCAGGTGATGCCCTGGTCCAGCAGCGCCCATGGGGCATGCTCGCGAGACGAGCCGCAGCCGAAATTGTCGCCAGCGATGAGGATGCCGGCGCCCTGATGGGCAGGCTGGTTCAGAACGAAGTCAGGATCCGGACTGCCATCGGCCTTCGTTTTGAGTTCGAAAAAGAGACCCCGCGACAGGCCTTCGCGTTCTGTCGTCTTCAGGAACTGTTTCGGGATGATCATGTCGGTGTCGACATTGGCCATGAGCCGGCCTTTATGGGTCAGCGCGGCGGCGGTCGAGGTCAGGGTCGTGAAGGCTTTCATGAGGTGTCTTCTAGTCCTGCGAATGGGCAATGAACAGGGTGGGCACGCCAAGTGTGCCGCTTTTTACCGTGAAAACGCGGGTGCCGGGCTTCCGGCCGGCGCGGACAGGTGAGGTTTCGATGCCAGCGTTGGCGAGACGGGTGTGTGCGCCATCGATGTCTTTCACGGTCCAGGTCAGACCCCAGATACGATCGTCGGACTCAGGGCCACTGGCCTGATCGAGGCGGTTGATGATTTCCAGGGTCAGCCCGCCAAGGCGGAAAAAGAGAAACCGCGTCTTCCATTGCTCGGCCGTGCGGTCGAGGCGGAGGTCCAGTCCAAGACGCGCGCCATATATAGCGGCGGCGCGGTCGGGGTCTGGCGTATTGATCACGATATGGTCCAGACTGTGGACGCAACTTTGGTCGCAAGACACGGGTGACGGCACATGCTCTGGTTGGAGAACGAATGTCTTGATCCCTGCCATGGCCGCATCGCTGCAGCGAAAACGCCGCCAGTGCCGGATCTCCCCAGATCCGGTATCTGTACTCTGGCCGGGCTGAATTTCATCTGGCGTGAGACCCCGCCGGCCCAGAAGGCGCTGCGTGCCCTCGATATCCTCTGTGCGATAGGCGAGGGAGGTGAGCGCCGCGCCTTTTGCGGTCAGCTGCCGCAGGCGGGGGGCGGCGCCGCTGTCACCGTCCGGCGCCATCAATTCGAGCGCGGTATTGTCGACGCGAAAAAGCGCCGTGGCCGCGCCATCGGACCGGGCGCGCCAGTCCGGCGAACGGCCGAGCACGGTCCGGTAAGCTGCGATGCCCGCCTCGATGTCCGGGCAGACGAGGACGATATGGTCGAGCGCGTCGATCATGGATCTGGTCGCCGGACCTAGCCGATCACGCCGGTGATCGCGGCGCGGGCGGCGAGCGTGGGGCTCATCAGATGGGTGCGCCCGCCGCGGCCCTGACGGCCTTCGAAATTGCGGTTGGAGGTGGAGGCGCAGCGCTCACCCGGAGCGAGGATGTCCGGGTTCATGCCAAGACACATCGAACAGCCAGGTTCGCGCCACTCAAAGCCAGCCTCTGTGAAGACCTTGTCGAGACCTTCGGCTTCAGCCTGCGCGCGCACAAGGCCAGAGCCCGGCACGACCATGGCGCGGACACTGTCAGCGACCTGGGCGCCTTGCGCAATTTTTGCGGCGGCGCGCAGATCCTCAATCCGCGAATTGGTGCAGGAGCCGATAAAGACGCGCTGGACCGGCGTGCCGGAAATCGGGGCGCCGGGAGCAAGATCCATATAATGGAGCGCACGCTCAACCGCAGCCTTGTGGGCCGGATCGTTAATGGTGGCGGGGTCAGGCACATTGCCCGAAAGCGGAATGGCCTGCTCCGGGCTGGTGCCCCAGGTCACGGTCGGCTCGACATCCTCGCCCCGTATCTCGACCACGCGGTCCCATTTCGCGTCCGGGTCGGAGAAGAGGGTGCGCCAATGGGCTTCGGCCGCTTCCCAGGCCCCGGCCTTTGGTGCGGCCGGGCGGCCTTTCATATATTCGAACGTGGTCTCGTCCGGCGCGATCAGGCCAGCGCGCGCGCCGCCTTCAATCGAGAGATTGCAGAGCGTCATACGCCCTTCCATGGAGAGCGCGCGGACCGCGTCGCCGCGATATTCCATGACATGGCCCGTGCCGCCGGCTGTGCCGATGACGGAGATGAGATGAAGGGCGAGATCCTTGGCGGTAACGCCCTCGCGCAGCTGCCCGCTGACCTCAATCGCCATATTGCGCGACTTCTGGGTGCGCAGTGTCTGGGTGGCAAGGACGTGCTCGACTTCGGACGTGCCGATGCCATGGGCGAGGGCGCCGAAAGCGCCATGGGTGGAGGTATGGCTGTCGCCGCAGACAATGGTCATGCCAGGCTGGGTGCGGCCCTGTTCGGGGCCCACGACGTGGACAATGCCGTTGCGCACATCGCCCATGGGGAAGAATTCAATGCCATGCTCGGCGACATTGCGGGTGAGGGCGGCAAGCTGGTTGCGGGCTGCTTCGTCGCGCACGCCTTCAAGCCCGGCGGCCTGGTTCTCGGTCGGGGTATTGTGGTCGGCCACGGCGAGGGTGAGCTCTGGCCGGCGTACGCGGCGCGCATTCGCCTTGAGGCCGGAAAAGGCCTGCGGGGTCGTCACCTCATGGATGAGGTGAAGATCGATATAGATGAGGGCGTCGCCGCTCGCCGGGTCTGTGTGAACCAGATGGGCGTCCCAGATCTTGTCATAAAGCGTCTTGCCGGACATCGGTTTGAGGCCTCCTGCTGCGGGCGCGAAAAGACCATGCAAAGCGGTCTGTGACAAGTCTGTGAGGGCTGCGGCGCCAAGGTGCCGCCGGGAAATGGGCGGGAAAAGAAAAGGGCCAGCTCATCGAGCCGGCCCTGATCGGTACTCTACGCGTCAGGCTGGCCTAGCAAGGGCAGCCCGGACCGACATTGAGGACCACCAGCGAGGCGCGCTGTGTCTCATAACGGGTCGGGGCAACAACCTGCTCGACCTGCGGGCGGACACGGCGATACTCTACCGGCTGGATGATCTTGCGCTCGACCGGCTGGATCACATTGCGCTGGGTCACCGCCTCAAAATAGGATTCGGTGTACTCTTCACGGTATTCCTCAGTGACCTGCGGGATGTAATTCACCTGGGTCTCCGGAATGGGCTCAGCGTCAACCCGGCCCGGAAGATACTCTTCCTCATAGATCGTGTCGCGGACGATGGTCTCGGTCTGCGGACGCAGGACGCGGCGCTCGACCGGCTGGATCGTGGTCACGACGACCGGCTGGACAACATTACGGGTGACCTGGTCGACATAGACGTCTTCAACTTCGAGGACGGTGCGTTCAGTAACCTGCGGGATGACCTGTTCGGTGATCTGCGGGGCCGCTTCGGTCTCGACACGAACCGGCAGACGCTCTTCTTCATAGCGCGTCGGCGCGGTGACCGTCTCGGTCGTGCCGCGAAGGATGCGGCGCTCGACCGGCTGGACCATGGTGCGCACGACAGGCTGATACACGTCGCGGCGGGTCACGGCATCGACATAGGTCTCGGTGACTTCCTGACGGGTGTTCTCGGTCACGTCCTCAACGACGTTCTCGATGACCTGCGGAACTTGGTCCTGCTCAACGCGGACGGGCGCGCGGACCGTTTCATAACGGGTGTCGGCGGTCACCGTCTCGGTGCGCGGACGCGTGATCCGGCGCTGGACCGGAACAATCGTGGTGCGCTCAATCGGCTGTGTGATCTCGCGGCGGGTCACAACGTCGTAATAGGTCTCGGTGCCCTCTTCGACATATTCCTCGCGCACATCGGTGGTCACATTCTCCTGGACCGCAAGCACGTCGTCCTGCTCAACGCGGACCGGAAGGTATTCTTCTTCATAGACGGTGTCTTCGGTCACTTCCTCAACGCGCGGATTGATGATGCGGCGCTCAATCGGCTGGATGAGTGTACGCTCAACCGGCTGGACGACCTCGCGGCGGGTGACGGCGTCGAAATAGGTCGTCGTTTCCTCGACCTCGACATTCTCCGTGACGCGTTCCTCGACATTCTCACAGCAAAGGACGCTGTCGATGGCCTGCTGGTCGCCCCCGAGATAGCGCACATCGGCGCCGCCGGAGGTGCCGCTCTGCTGGATAATCTCGCGGACCTGCGCATCGGTCAGGACGCGCTCATCGGTTGCAGAACCGCTGGAAGAGTAACGCTCCCCGACCGCTTCATTGTCCCAGGTACCCTTTTCACCATCGGCGTGGGCGGCGAGGGGGAGTGTAGCCAAGGCAACGACACCCACCATCAGTTTCTTGCTAAGTTTCATTCCACTTCCCCAATCCTGACCCCACCGGCCAATTAAAAGGATCTCTAAATTTCGCCCGAACGCCCCCGGGACAAAGGTAAATACGCCGTTAATAACGGCTTTGCTTATTTCGTATACGAAACGGTAATCTTGAAACCAACCAGATTCCCTTCGCACGCGAGCAAGTCCTTGAATTTGCCTGTCCCACTGGGGGAATCTGCAGCTTCCGGGGCTTGCCCGAAGGGATGCTGTGCAAGCTGTGTGCCGTGCTAAAAGGGGGCAATCGAAAGAAAGTGTTGCCCGGAAAACACAAAAACCCCGCAACTTTCGTTGCGGGGTCTTAAAAATGTAAGTTTTCGCGAATTTCTATTCTTCGCTGGCGCCGTCTTCGGCGGCTGCTTCGTTCTCGGCAGCAGCAGCTTCGGCCTCAGCGGCCTTGCGCTTTGCCTCTTCGGCAGCGGCCCGGTCCTTGGCGGCCTGTTCGCGGCGGGCAGCTTTCTGCTCGACGCGCTGGCGGCGGCGCTCGGTCTTGGAGACGGTGACTTCCGTCGTTTCCATGCCGTGGCCGGAGGTACGCTCTGCGATACGGGCGGACTTGCCGCGCAGGTTGCGCAGATAATAAAGCTTGGCGCGGCGCACGCGGCCCTTGCGCTTGACTTCAATGCTTTCGATCATCGGGGAGACGACCGGGAAGACCCGCTCGACACCTTCGCCGAAAGAAATCTTGCGGACGGTGAAGTTCTCATTCACGCCCTTGCCGGCCCGCGCAATGCAGACGCCTTCGAAACGCTGGACGCGCTCACGGTCGCCTTCGCGGATCCGGACGTTTACAGACACGGTATCGCCTGGAGAAAAGTCCGGGATTTCCTTGCCTGAAGTGACGCGTGCCACTTCTTCAGCTTCGAGCTGCTCAATCATGTTCATCGTCCGTCTCCGACGCTCGTATTCTATGCCCGTTGAGGTAAGCGGCCCATAAATCGGGACGACGCCCTTCTGTCAACAGTTTACTGCGGTTGAGCCGCCATTGGGCAATCTTTTCGTGGTCCCCGGATAGAAGCACGTCTGGCGTTGCCTGATTTTCCCAGATCCGGGGCAAGGTGTACTGCGGGTATTCCAGCAATCCGGCGGAGAAACTCTCATCCTCGATTGAGGTTTCATTACCGGCCACCCCTGGCAGCAGCCGGACGGTGGCTTCTATAACAGCCTGGGCGGCGGCCTCCCCTCCGGCCAGGACGAAATCGCCGAGCGACACCTCACGCATGCCCCGCTGCGCGATGACGCGTTCATCGAGGCCCTCAAAGCGTCCGCAGAAACAGATGAGACCCGGTCCGGCGGAAAATTCCTGCGCCATGGCCTGCGAGAAGGGTTCGCCGCGTGGACTGAGATAGAGGACGGGGCGGCCCGCGCGCTCGACGCTGTCTATGGCGGCCGAGGCGACATCGGGCCGGATGACGAGGCCCGCGCCGCCGCCGGCTGGTTTGTCATCGACCTGCCGGTGCCTGCCAAGGCCGAACTGTCTGAGATCGGCTGTCTCCAGCGACCAGATACCCTGCTGGCGCGCGCGGCCGAGGATGGACACGTCGAGAAGCCCGGGAAAGGCCTCCGGAAAGAGGGTGATGACGGAAACGTCGAAAGCCATGGCGCTTCTGGTATATCGGGCTGGCCGGTGCGGCCTAGCCCTTCATCATGCCGGCGGCCTTGAGCGTCTTGCCGGCGCGAAGGACGCGGGCAAGCATATGTTCGGTCGACCGGTCCCCGCCATTGGAGTCGGGGTGGAACTTGCGGATATATTCGCTGTAGCGCACCCGGATCTCGCCTGCCGTGGCGCCGGCTTCCAGATCGAGCTCTGCGAGCGCCTGTGCGGTCACGCCTTCGGACTGCTGTTCCTTGCGGCGTTCGGCGCGGGCTTCGGCATTCTGTTCGAAGAATTCCTTGCCCCGCCAGCGGCGTGGATCGTGTGCGGCAGCGGCCTTGCCCTTGCCCATCGGCCCGGTGCCGAACTTCCAGGTTTTCTGGAAGCCGTGGCGGGCCATTTCATTGAAGGCGGAAAGCTCTGCGTCCGACATGCCGGCGAAGAAGTCGTAATTGCGATTATATTCGCCCGCATGTTTCTGGCAGAACCAGTAGACGCCCTCGAGCCCTCTTGGCTTCGGCGCTGGATGGTCACCTGCCAGATCGCAGCCCTCGCGATGACACTCACGTGTCTCGACGGCTTTCTGGCGCTCCTTCTCCTCCTTCGGAGGCTTCACCCTTATGTCGGTGAACTTGACGCGGTATGAGAATGCATCTGCCATGAGCGCGACAACATAGAGTGAAGAGTTTAAAGAGGCCAGAATTGACAAACAGAACAGAGCGGATTCGGGCAAGATTGACGCAGCTTTTTTCACCTTCCGTGCTGAATGTGACCGACGATAGTGCCCGTCATGCCGGGCATGCGGGCGCAAGTCCGGAAGGTGAGACACATTATAATGTCGAGATCGTCTCAACTGCATTTGCCGGAAAAAGCCGGGTGGAAATGCAGCGTGCGGTGAATCAGGCGCTGGCGCCGGAGTTCGAGCGCGGGCTTCATGCACTGTCGATCAAGGCACGCGCAGCCTGAGCCTTACGGCCCTGATTTTGCAGGACCGTCCCTGACCTGTACAGAAGGTGGTGGGGGGAAGACATGCTGCTCGCGATTGCACCAAATCCGCATAAGGGCGGGGCGCCGACACGGATTGCGAGGCTGGCCCAGCGCGGCGGCCCGATCTGGGCGATCGATGCCGAAAGCCTGCACCGCAATCCAGACCTTCTTCTGCCGTTCAGCCGGACCTCTCCCGCCCTCATACGGCTTGCCGACGCCCTGTCGGTGGTCTTCGTGATGATGGCGGTGATGGGCAGCTTCTTTATCGGATGGTGGGTCTTTATCCCGGCCATGGCGCTCAGCCTGATTCTTGGCGGGCTTGCCCGCTGGCTGGCGGGGTCTGTCGCCAAGCGCGCGGCAAGACGCTCACACGAAGCGCTTGTCAGGCTTCATTCCATGGAGCTGATGTGGCTGCTGCCCGCCTGAGCGGAGCGGCGTGTCAGTCGTCGCTGAACAGGCCGGGCTGCGGGCCTGCTTCGGGTGCGGCGAGACCGAGACGTTCATAGGCAAGCGGCGCGGCGACGCGCCCGCGCGGCGTGCGCGCGACATAGCCTTTCTGCATGAGGAAGGGTTCAATCATGTCCTCAACCGCATCGCGCGCTTCCGACAGGGCGGCGGCCAGCGTGTCGGCGCCGACCGGGCCGCCCGCATAGGTGCGCACAAGGGCGGTGAGATAGCGCCGGTCCAGCGCATCGAGCCCGTCTTCATCAATCTCCAGCCGGGAGAGGGCGCGGGCGGCGGCTGCCTTGTCGATGGCGGCGCCCTCCGCTTCAGCAAAGTCGCGCACGCGGCGAAGCAGGCGGATGGCGATACGCGGCGTGCCGCGGGCACGGCCGGCGATTTCGAGCGCGCCATCCCGGGTAAGATCGCAGGAAAGGCGCCGGCCTGCCGCCATCAGGATATGGGCGAGCTGGTCCGGACCATAGAAGTCGAGCCGCATCGGGATGCCGAACCGGTCCCGCAGCGGATTGGCGAGGAGGCCTGCGCGCGTCGTCGCGCCGACAAGGGTGAAGGGGGCAAGGTCCAGGCGGACAGAGCGGGCCGACGGGCCTTCGCCGATCACGATGTCTAGGGCATAATCCTCCATGGCGGGGTAGAGGATTTCCTCGACAGCGGGCGGCAGGCGGTGAATCTCATCAATGAAGAGGACGTCGTTTTCTTCGAGATTGGTCAGGATAGCCGCAAGATCGCCGGCCTTGGCGATGACGGGGCCTGAGGTGGATCTGAACCCCACACCCAGCTCCTTTGAGATAATCTGCGCCAGCGTCGTCTTGCCGAGACCGGGCGGGCCGAAGAGGAGAACATGGTCCAGCGCCTCGCCGCGCGCCTTGGCCGCGTCGACATAGATTTTGAGGTTCGACTTGATCGCGTCCTGGCCGACATAGTCCTCAAAGCTCTGCGGCCGCAGGGCGCGGTCCAGCGCTTCGCCGGACTGGCGTTCAGGATCGGTGAGGCTGCCATCCCGGCTCATGAGGGCGAAAGCTCCTTCAGGCCGGCGCGGATGAGGGCGGAGGTGTCGGCCTCAGGATTATTTCTGGACGCAGCGAGGATGGCCTTTGAGGCGTCGGCCTGCGCGTAGCCGAGATTGACGAGTGCCGAAACCGCTTCGCTGCGCGAGCCGGCAAGTTCGCCGCCAGAGGTCTGCGTTTCCTTTGTGGATGTATGCGGGGCGAAGGCGCCGAAGCGGCCCATCGGCGGGGGCTTGCCGGAAAGCTCCCCGATGATGCGCTCGGCGAGTTTCTTGCCCACACCCTTGGCGCGCGAGACGGTGGCGGCATCGCCCATGGCGAGGGCATCCATCAGCTCGGACGGGGAAACAACATCCATGATCGCCATGGCGGACTTGCCAGCGACGCCCGGCACATCCTGAAGGCGCACGAACCAGGCGCGCGCTTCGTCGCTTTCAAATGCGAACAGGGTGATGGAGCTGTCGGTCACCCGGGTCTCGATATGCAACTCAGCCTTTTCGCCGGGTGAAAGACGCGCGAGGAGACGCGAGCCTGCAAGCGCGACATAGCCGACGCCGTTCACGTCGATCATGACGCTGTCGGCGCCGACGGTTGCGATCTCTCCTCTGAGGCGTCCGATAATCATGCCGCGCCCCGTGCACTGAGTTGGCCGGGCAGGCGGGCGTGATGGGCGGTGCAGATGGCGCAGGCAAGTGCATCGGCGGCATCGGAGGGCAGCTTGCCCGCCTTGGGAAGGAGGCGGGCGACCATGAAGCCGACCTGCGTCTTGTCGGCCGCGCCTGTTCCGACAACGGCGAGCTTGATGGTGCGCGGGGAGAATTCGAAGACATCGAGACCGGCGCCGTGCAGGGCGGCCATGGCGACCCCGCGCGCCTGACCCAGCTTCAGCGCCGAGCGGGGATTGGCGTTGACCAGGGTTTCTTCGACGCCGCCGATCTGCGGCCTGTACTCGGCGGCGAGCAGCCCGATGGCCTCAAAGATGCCGCCAAGCCGGGCGGCCAGCGAAAGCGCCGGGTCGATCCGGATGACGCCATGCGCGATATGGGAAAGGCGCGAGCCTGTCTGTTCGATCACGCCCCAGCCGGTCTGGCGGAGGCCTGGGTCGATGCCGAGGATGCGGATAGGTTGGGTCATGGGGGTGTGAAACCACCGCTTCGGTTAACAGGCCCCTTCTGTTTTCCTGATTTGTTCCGCCCCGGCAAGAGGCGAGGCGTGTTCGCCTCGCGCTCAGCTGTAGATAAAATCCACCGTCTCGGCCTCCGGCGCAAAAATGCCGGCTGTGAGAAGGCCGCCATAGACCGCGCCTGTGTCGAGGTTGAAGCGGCGCGGCGGACTGCCTGCCACCAGGGGGCGGGAATCCTTGGTCGGCGTGTGGCCGTGGACCACCTGCCAGCCCTTGAGCTCCCCCACATCCCAGCGGCCAGGGTCGAAAAACCGGTTCGACCGGGTCCACATGTGAATCTGCTCGCCCGAATGCGGAAAGGTTTTCGGATCGACGCCAGCATGGACGAAGGCGATCTTGCGATCATTGTCGAGATGGAGCGTTGGCAGGTCGCGGACCCAGCGAAGATGTGAGGGGGGCGGGTCTTCATCCCCGCGCCGGATATAGCTTTCCAACGTGGCATCGCCGCCATTGGTCAGCCAGTGCATCCTGAAATCTCTGGCCTCTTCGCCATAGGCGTCCAGCATCATCTGCTCATGATTGCCGCGCAGATTGACGACCTCGATATCGGTGCGTTCTTCGAGCTCCATCAGGAGGGCGATGACGCCTGCGCTATCGGGGCCCCGGTCGATATAGTCGCCGAGATGAACGAGCTTCAGCTCCCTCTGCGGGAACGTCTCGCGGTGATGGTCGAAGATTTTTGCATGAAGGTCTTCAAGCCGTGTGCGCTCGCCATGAATGTCGCCGATCGCATAGGTGACGGGCTGGTGTGACATTCCGGGGGTTTCCTTCGTTCTTGCCTTGGGTCTCACAGGATCAACGAATTCAACCGCCGAATGGCACCATATCAATTTCATATGGGTGGGAGTCGAGCTGCGCGACCGGGCGGAGGCCCCAGAGACTGTTGGTGGCGAAAAGACAGGCACCCTTGGCCCTCAGCTGGTCGAGGGAGATCGCTGCTTGCTCGATGGCGTGACCGTCTGCCTGCAGCTTCGCGATCACCTTGGCACGCATATAGCCGGGGCGCACGCCTTCCTCTGGTGGCGGTGTGAGCCAGCGCCCGTCCGGGCCGCGAAGAAAGAGATTCCCCATCGCGAAACAGGCGGGCCTGCCTCTGGTGTTCAGCATGAGGGCTTCGCCAGCGCCGGCTGCGACAGCTTCACGGCGGGCCGCGAGATTGTCTGCGTAGTCGGTCGCCTTGATCCGGCTGATGGGTGAGGTCTCATTCCGAAGGATGGTG
>NVWP01000102.1 GCA_002733705.1 Henriciella sp.
ATGACAAGCGTCAATCAGCTTCGAGAGACATTTCTTTCCTATTTCGAGCGTCAGGGTCATGCACGCCGGGCCTCGGCGCCGCTTGTGCCGGACAATGACCCGAGCCTGCTTTTCGTGAATGCGGGCATGGTCCCGTTCAAGAATATCTTCACCGGCGCCGAGACACCATTCGCACCGCGCGCGACAAGTTCACAGAAATGTGTGCGCGCCGGCGGCAAGCATAATGATCTCGACAATGTCGGCTATACGGCCCGGCACCACACATTTTTCGAGATGCTCGGCAATTTCTCGTTTGGCGATTATTTCAAGGATGACGCCATCTCCTTCGCCTGGGAGCTGGTGACGAAGGAGTTTGGCCTCTCCAAGGACCGGCTCCTGGTGACGGTCTATTCCGAAGACACCGAGGCGGCTGCGCTCTGGAAAAAGGTGGCCGGTCTTCCCGACGACCGGATCATTCCGATCGCGACCTCCGACAATTTCTGGTCGATGGGCGACACCGGTCCGTGTGGGCCGTGCTCAGAGATATTCTTTGACCATGGCGACAAGATCCCCGGCGGCCCGCCCGGCTCTCCGGATGAAGATGGCGACCGTTTCATCGAGATCTGGAATCTGGTCTTCATGCAGTATGAGCAGCAGGCCGATGGCACGCGCAAGGACCTGCCCAAGCCCTCCATCGATACCGGCATGGGGCTCGAGCGCATGGCCGCTGTTCTTCAGGGCGTCCACAATAATTATGAGATCGATCTTTTCCAGTCGCTGATTGCGGCCGAAGAGGAAGTCTACAAGGCGAAAGCGGCAGGCGACAGCCTCGCTTCGTTCAGGGTGATTGCGGACCATCTGCGTACATCCGCCTTCCTGATCGCTGATGGTGTGACCCCGTCGAATGAAGGGCGTGGTTACGTCCTGCGGCGCATCATGCGCCGGGCCATGCGCCACGGCCATATTCTTGGCGCGCGCGAACCCATGATGCACCGGCTGGTCGGGGCGCTTACCCAGGAAATGGGTGAGGCCTACCCGGAACTTGGCCGCGCACAGCCCGCCATCGAAGCGGCACTTGAGCAGGAAGAAGCCCGCTTCCAGCGCACCCTCGGCCGGGGCCTTGCCTTGCTGGATGACGCCACCGAAGGCCTTGGCGAAGGCAGCGAGCTTGCCGGTGAAACAGCGTTCAGGCTTTACGACACCTATGGCTTCCCGCTGGACCTTACGGCCGATATCCTGCGCGGGCGCGGCATGAGCGTCGATCAGGCCGGCTTCGATGCGGCGATGGCCGAGCAGAAATCCGCCTCGCGCGATGCCTGGTCCGGATCCGGCGATACCGCGTCTGAGGGCGTATGGTTCAAGGTCCGCGACAAGATCGGCGCAACCAATTTCCTTGGCTATGCGGGCACTGAGGACAAGGGCACGCTGAAGGCGATTGTCACATCGGGCGAAATTGCGGACGAGGCTGGCCCCGGTGACTGCCAGCTCGTCTTTGACCGTACACCCTTCTATGCCGAAAGCGGCGGGCAGGCTGGCGATCATGGCGAGATTCACTTTGCATCCGGAGCGCGTTTCATCGTCCGCGACGTTCAGAAGCGCGCCGGCGATCTTCACGTTCATGTCGGCGAGCTGACCGACGGAAGCATAAAGACCGGCGATGAGGCCGAGCTGATCGCCAATGCCGCGCGGCGCCAGCGTATCCGCGCAAACCATTCGGCAACGCACCTTCTTCATGCCGCGCTTCGCAATGTGCTTGGCCCGCATGTCACCCAGAAAGGTTCGCTGGTCGAAGAGGACCGCCTGCGGTTCGACTTCTCTCATGGAGGCCCGCTCAGCAGTGCCGAAATTGAGGCAATCGAGGACGAGGTAAACCAGGTGATCCGCCAGAATGACGAGGCGCGGATCCAGACCATGGCGCCGGACAAGGCCATTGAGGCCGGTGCCCTTGCCCTCTTCGGCGAAAAATATGGCGATGAGGTTCGTGTCCTCTCAATGGGACGGCCGCTGGATGAGGAAAAACCGGCCTATTCAGTGGAGCTGTGCGGTGGCACCCATGTGGCCCGCACAGGCGACATCGCCGCGTTCGTGATCACGTCAGAGGGCGGTGTCTCTGCCGGTATACGCCGGATCGAGGCGGCAACAGGCGCTGAGGCGCTCGCCTTCCTGAAAGGCCGGGCCCAGGTTGCGCTGGACCTGTCAGACCAGCTCAAGGTCCCGCTCAAGGATGTCAGCCGCAAGGTGGGCAGCCTGATGGAAGAGCGCCGCAATCTTGAACGCGAACTGGCCGAGACGAAGCGCAAGCTCGCCATGGGTGGGGGCGGCGGCGCTGCGCCGTCCGGTCCTGAAGACATTGGCGGGTTCAAGCTGATCGCGCGCGTTGCCGAAGGCGTGGGCGGCAAGGATCTTCGCGGCCTGGTTGATGAGGCCAAGGGCAAGCTTGGTTCAGGCATCGCCGTCTTCATTGGGGTGAATGAAGGCAAGGCAGCTGTCGCTGTGGGTGTGACGGACGATCTGACAGACAAGGTCTCGGCTGTCGATCTCGTTCGTGTGGCGGCCGCTGAAGTCGGCGGCAAGGGCGGCGGCGGGCGTCCGGATATGGCCCAGGCTGGCGGCCCCGATGGCGACAAGGCAGAAGCGGCGCTGGACGCCGTTAGAAAGTCACTCGCCGGTTAAACGCCGCCAGCAGACCCGATCAGGCAGATGGAAAGACCGGCTCCGTGTCGCCCGTCTTCCACTGTTCGAATTTGGGCATGACGGACTTGAAGCGCGGACTGGCAAGGTGCGCCGCCAGCCATTCCTTGAGGTTTGGATAGGGCGAGGCGTCGAACCAGTCCCTGTCCGTGTTCGCGAACTGGCGGATGAAAGGCATGACCGCCATATCGGCGAGAGAGACCCGCGTGCCAAATAACTGATCGCGCGTCGCAAGACGCGCGTCGAGCGTTTCCAGGAAAGCCGACCCCGCCTTGCGATGGTCCTCCGAGACCGCGCCCTCCTCCTCATAGCGGCTGGCATATTTGTAGCGGTCGAGATGATGCTTGAACGGGCCATCGCAGGCGGCGATGAGGTCCAGCATCTCATCCCGCGTGCCTTCCTCCGGGTTGAGCCAGCCCTCCGGGTCATTGCCCTCCAGCGCGTGAAGCATGACATCGAGGCTCTCATCCACGACGCGGCCGTCTTCCAGGATCAGCACGGGCACTGTCCCCTTGGGCGAAACCTCGAGCATTTCCTGCGGCTTATCCCGCAGGACGACCTCCCGGAGGCGGCATTCAAGACCGGCCGCCTGAATGGCAAGCCGGGCGCGCATCGCATAGGGGCAGCGGCGGAAAGAGTACAGGACTGGAAGCCTTGAAGAGGGCATCAGGAAGAAGGGATACCTTTCGGAAACTCCGGGATCGATGCTGCTGGATCATACCAGTCCGCACCATCAGAACGCCAGATACTCGCTTGCGGACGACCGGCAATTTCGCTGTCCACGCAGCCGAGACGCAGCAAGATGACCGGTTGGTCAGGCCGGTCGGCGACGAGGTGAGAGCCGCAGAGGCTGCAGAATTTGCGGAGCTTACCCGGGCTCGACTCATAACTGCCGAGATGGCTCTCGCCTTCGATCCACTGAAACGCATTGCGCGGAACAGGCATCAGCGTCGAAAAGGCAGCCGAATGCGCTTTCCGGCATGTCTCGCAGTGGCAGTGAATGATCGGCCCCTCCGGCGCGTCCACCCTGTAGCGTACCGTCCCGCACAAGCAGCTTCCCTCAATCATCCCCAGCTCCCTTTCCTGCCCCTATTTCCGATTTGGTCCCCTTGCGCCCGATATGCGCTTCGCCGCGCTGCTCTGCCAGCTCGACCTGTTTCTGACGCTCGGCGAAACGCGCACGCTGTTCATCGGTGACCGTGTCGTGGCAGGCGGGACAGCAGATACCTTCCTCATAGCGCGGATCGAGGCGTTCAGCCTCGCTGACGGGCCGCTTGCACCCATGACAAAGCTCGTAATTGCCGATCTCAAGCCCGTGGCCGACAGATACACGCTGGTCGAAGACGAAACACTCGCCCTGCCACTTGCTGTCAGGCTGGGGCACGGTTTCCAGATATTTGAGGATACCGCCCTTCAGGTGGAACACTTCATCTATGCCTTCGGACTTAACGAAGCTTGTCGCTTTCTCACAGCGAATGCCGCCTGTGCAGAACATGGCGATCCTGGGCTTGCGGCCCTCTGATTGGAGTTTTTCGCGGAAATCGCGAAACCAGTCCGGAAACTCCCGAAAGGTGGTGGTTTCGGGGTCTATCGCCCCCTCAAAGGTGCCAATGCCGTACTCATAATCATTTCGGGTATCGATCAGGACCGTGTCCGGATCGGAGATCAGCGCGTTCCAGTCTTCCGGATCGACATAGGTGCCGACGAGGCTGTTGGGATCGGTGCCCGGCACGCCCATAGTGACGATTTCGCGTTTAAGCCTGACCTTCAGCCGCCAGAACGGCATCTGGTCGGCGTGGCTTTCCTTGTGCTCAAGGTCGCTGCATCCAGGCAGAGCGCGAAGGATGGCCATCGCTTCATCCAGCGCGCCCCCTTCTGCGGCAATGGTGCCGTTCAGACCTTCGGCGGCGACAAGGACGGTCCCTTTCACGCCAAGACGGCAAAAGCCCTCGGCCACCTGCGCGCGAATGGCTTGCGGGTCGTCGAAAGGCACGAATTTATAGAAGGCAGATACGCGAAAGCTCATGACCGGCTCCTTATGCCAGAGCTGGCCATGAGCTTCCAGAACGAGGTTCAGGGGCGCTGGGTGCCGCCTGAACTCGTAATCTGATTAGTTGCGGGCTTCGCGGGAAGCTTCGCTGACCGCGTCACCAGTTGCCTGGACATCTTCGCCAACACCTTCGACGGTGTTACAGGCGGTGACAGCGCCGAGCGTGAGCAGGGCAGCGAGAGCAAGAGAGATCTTTTTCATTTCGATTTCCTTTTGCGGATAATCCACCAATGTCGGGCCGGACCTCCCGACCTGACCGCTAATTAAATCCCACCGACATAATTGGTTCCCAAACCCATCGACTCCTTGTTATTGGGGCCACATGAAAAGCGCTGTGATTGTTTTCCCCGGCTCGAATTGCGACCGCGACGCCCAGACCGCCCTGACAGAAGTGACGGGCGAAGCCCCGGCGATGGTCTGGCACAAGGATGGCGAGTTGCCCGACGACGTAGACCTCGTTGTGGTGCCCGGCGGGTTTTCCTATGGCGATTATCTCAGATGCGGCGCCATGGCCGCGAATTCGCCAGTGATTGCGGGTCTGCGCCGGCATGCCGAGCGCGGCGGCTATGTGCTGGGCGTGTGCAATGGCTTTCAGGTTCTGACCGAGACACAGTTGCTGCCGGGCGCCCTTCTTCGCAATGCCGGTCTGGATTTTGTCTGCCGTCCGCAGCCGCTTCGGATCGAGACCTCCAATTCTGCATTCACCAGCGCCTATGGCGACCGCGATGAGGTCACCATCCCCGTTGCCCACCATGACGGCAATTATGTCGCAGATGAAAACACGCTGGACCGGCTGGAAGGCGAAGGCCGTGTGGCCTTCCGCTATGCCGGCAACCCTAATGGCTCTGCGCGCGATATCGCAGGCGTGCTTTCGGAGAATGGCCGCGTCCTTGGTCTGATGCCTCACCCGGAGCGCGCCATTGGCGGTCATGAAGGCGGAAGTGACGGGCGCGGTATTTTTGAGAGCCTGATTGCCGCCATCTAGCGGTTTTCAAGAACTGAGGTCCCAACGTGCCGTCGGTTTATCCGGGCTTTGTTTGCGGTGCGACTCTCAAGGCGAAATGAAAGTCTCCTTCAAAGCCTGTCGGCTGCCATTTCCCGGCAAAGCCCTCCATGCCGGGGGCAAATGAAGCGTGAGCCGGGTCGTAGCCATATTGGCGGGCCAGCCTGAATCCGGTCTTTTTCAGGTCATCGCTGGAGAACCTGCCCGCATATAGAAGCCGCAGGCGTGCCGCCCCGGCCGTTTTTGCCAGTTTGCAGGCCTTGCCGACAAGATCTGCCAGCGTCTCAGCGCGCGCAGCCGCCGGATGCACCTCAAGATCGGTGATTTCCAGCTCAGCGGGCTCGAACGCATTGGGCTTTGTCAGGATGACCTGCATGAGCCCTGCGAGTTTTCCTTCGCCGCGGGCGGCGAGCAGAACGGTCCGTCCCGGTGCATCAGGATCTGAAGCCTGATAGGCGTAGAAAGCGGGGGTGCGGACCGGCGCTGTGGTTCGTGCATCGCAGACAGCCTTGCCGAACTGGTCGATGAGGTCCGCGTCAGCCGGATTCTCCAGGCCCAGCACCTCCTCAGCAGGCAGCACATCCGCTGCAATATCTGCGAGCGTGGCAGCGCGTGTCCTGAAGCGCTCACGAGCGGAGAGAAGATCATAGAGCTTGTCGTGGTGGCGTGCGAGGCGCGAAAAACCGATACCGGTCCACATCGCGGCTGGTCTTATGGGCCATTCCATCCGGCGTCGGCCCCCTGCGCCAAGCCAGGCCCTCATGCCAATTTTCTTGTAGAGGCCGGCGGACCTTGCATTGTTGTTGATTGAATAGACGGCCGCCATGCCAGGATGATTGATCGCGGTCAGGGCGAGAGCGCCGCCGCAGCCGCGCCCTTCAGGTCCCGTGATGAAGGTGTGACCCGTCGCACAATGAACCGGCGTACCCTGATGAATGAAATCCCGGACCTGAAAGCCAACGACGCCGACGACCTTCTTGTCCCGGACAGCGACAAACCCCGCCGGAAAGCCTGCCTGCTGGGGATTTTCGAAAAGCGCCCAGTGCCAGCCGGTATGGCTTCGATAGGGAAAATCGACCCTGGCGACGAGACCCATCAGGCCCGGAATGTCCTCTGGCTGAATCGGCCTGATCTCGGTCACGTTTCTACCCGCTCTCGCCCTCTCGGAGTTGAGGGCGAGACGCTGATAGCACGCGGAAGTTTAGGAAACGTACCCGGCCGGACAGCTCATGCGGTAGCTGGTGCGCGCAGGCGGGACGCCAGTTCTGCATGCCCCTCGACCATGCGGGTGACCTGTGCAGGGTCCACCTCCATACTGCCATCTCCCTCGATATGGGTGCCGCCAAGGACCAGACCGGTCTTGCGCGGGAACATGTAGAGGACGCCCTTCGAGGTCGAGGCGACATAGGAATAGGTCACGTCCGGCTGGGGGAGGAGATGGCTGAGCTGGCCCTTCACCGGCATCAACTGCTCATCGCCGAAGATCTGAGAGGCGCCGAGCCCAGTACAGTTCACGATGGTTTTCTCATCCAGTGCCATGACGTCTTCCACCGAAGCAAAGCGAACACGTTCAGTGCGCGCGCCTGCGAGCTGGGCATCCTGAAGGATGGCGTCGAGATAATAGTCCGGATCGATGATCATCGCCTTGAAACGTTCCTGATAGGCATAGCCGAACAAGTTGTTCTCGGTCGACATCCTCAGCTCCGGGTAGATGTCGTCACCGCCCGGCAGCTCCTTCCGGTCCGTCGGGACGCGGCGCCCGAGACTGTGATGGTCGGCCCAGTAGACGCCATAACCGGGCCGGTTCACATAAGGCAGGAAGCCATAATAGGCGAGGCGGATCAGCTTGCGGTTCATGGCGAGCCATTCACGGCTGACATGTTCGTAGTCGAAATATCCGGTCGGCATCCAAAGGACGCCGGCCACGTTCGATGTGGTGTGCGGTGGCAGGTTTTCTGCGTAGATCGTGACATTATGCCCCCGCCGGGCAAGGATGAGCGCGCTCGTCAGGCCCTGCACGCCGCAGCCAAGGACAGCGATATCGCGCTGCCCTGTGGCGCTGGCCTCATCGGCGGCCACGCTGGCTGTGCCCCAGGACATGGTGACTCCACAGCCGCCATGGCCGTAATTGTGAATGACGGTCTTGTCGCCAAGCCGCTCGGTTTCGAGCCGGTAGCCGGCGGGGCGATAGGGGCGGAGTCCTACCACGGTCCGCGTGACACGGGACATGGTTGAGTTCACCGGGACATAGTTCGCATAGGGATCGGGCCCTGCTGAGGCCTGCACGGGGCTGGCGGAGGGCGCAGTGGCACAGGCGCCGAGTGTTGCAAGGCCAAGGCCGCTCACGAATTCGCGTCGCCGCATGAAAGACTTCCTCTTTTCCAGGATCAGGACCGTAGGGCGCGACAGTGCCCGGGCGCTTTTCTGCGGGCAAGATACGGCCCGCCTGTTTCATCTTAAATCTAGTTCAGGTCACCGGAACTGACCGGCGCGCGCACGGTTCATAGTCAGGCGCAAAAGATAAAGGAGCAGGCGGATGTCCAAAGGCAAAGGCTATAATGTGGGTGACAAGGTCGAATGGGACTGGGGCAACGGCACCGGGGCGGGCACGATCAGGCAGGTCTACACCCAAAAGCGGACGGTCAAGATCAAGGGGGAGGAGGTCACGCGGGAGGCCAGTGAAGAAGAGCCCGCCTATCTGATCGAGCAGGATGATGCCGAGGTCCTGAAAGGCCAATCTGAGCTTCGCAAGGCCTCATGAGATGAAGCCTCATCGCCGGGGCACACAATCTAGTAAAAAGGCCGGTGCGGGACTGCCCGCACCGGCCTTTCAATTCAACTGAGATATGGAAGGGAAATCCTATTCCTCGGATTCCTCTTCGGCGGTCTCGCCTTCTTCGCCTTCAGCCTCTTCTTCCGGCTGGGCTTCGGGTTCCGGACGGCAATCGCTGACCAGGGTCTTCATGGCGTCGTCTGCTGGCACGACAATCTCGTCACTGCCGGAACGCACGCGGATCGCATCGCCCGCATTGATCAGGGTCGCAACACCATTCGCGGCGGGGTCGATCGAGCCGCCAATCATCGGCGTTTCCGTCTCGAGAGCCACAGCATCAATGCTGACATTGCCCGCTGAGGTCAGGAAGTCGATCGATTCGCCTGCCTCGCTTTCGCTGAGCGCACGCTGAATGACGAGGGAGTTACTTTCATCCTCGGTGGCGCCGGAACGGCAGATCAGGGTCAGCAGGGTTTCGCCTTCAGGGCCGAAGCTGACAGACGGGTCGCCGCGATCCGTTGATGTGGTCCAGCTGCCTTCCATCGGTTCCGGCATTTCGCGCGAAACGCCTGCATTCGATTCCGCTTCGGCGGCTGCTTCTTCCATTGTGGGGCCGGGAGCCGGCATCGTGCCGTCCTCATTGCTGTAGCCGGTGGAGTCTCCACAGGCCGCGAGGGCCGCTGGGAGAAGGGCAAGCAGGATCAGTCGCATGGAAGGTATCCTTTCTTTCACGTATCCAAGAACCGTGGAACCAACGCAGCGACCCCTTATCGGTTTCGAAAAGAAGCAAATTCCTGCCGACCGGCAGCAGACTCACTGTATGTGCCCGGCAAAGACGACTGGATTGAACGCTGTAATTCGCGCAAAGGTGCATTGTCCCGAAGCCGTGCGCCCAGTATCGAGCTTTTCATAGACCCATTCAGGACCTGGCGACCAAAATTGACCGACACAACTGACCTTGGAGCCCGGATCGTCGCGGCCATGCAGGCCGAGCAATCCGAAACTGACGCAGCCGGCCACGGCATCAATGCCGAGGAGTGGAACCGGCTGGTGACGCGGCTTGAGCGCAACCCCAACCTTGTCGAGCTTGGCATCTATTCGGTGATGTGGTCCGAGCACTGCTCCTACAAATCCTCGCGCCGGCACCTGTCGAAATTCCCGACCAAGAATGACCGCGTCATCCAGGGACCCGGTGAGAATGCCGGTGTCATCGATATTGGCGACGGGCAGGCAGCCATCTTCAAGATGGAGTCGCACAACCACCCGTCATACATCGAACCCTATCAGGGCGCGGCGACCGGCGTCGGTGGTATTCTGCGCGACGTGTTCACCATGGGCGCGCGGCCGATTGCGCTGGTCAACGCTCTGCGCTTTGGTTCGCCTGACCACCCAAAGACGCGCAGCCTGGTCGCTGGCGTGGTCGCGGGCATTGGCGGTTATGGCAATTGCGTTGGCGTGCCGACGGTTGCGGGTGAAACCCAGTTCGACGAGGGCTATAATGGCAATATCCTCGTCAATGCGATGGCGGTCGGCCTCGCAGACCAGGACAAGATTTTCTATGCGCGCGGCGCCACGCCCGGCAATCCGATTTTCTATGTGGGCTCCAAGACGGGCCGCGACGGCATCCATGGCGCGACCATGGCCTCGGCAGAGTTCTCTGAAGGCGACGAGGAAAAGCGCCCCACCGTCCAGGTCGGCGACCCGTTCACCGAGAAGCTGCTGATCGAGGCCTGCCTCGAACTGATGGCGACCGACGCGATCCAGGCCATTCAGGATATGGGCGCCGCAGGTCTCACCTCTTCATCGGTCGAGATGGCCGACAAGGGCGGCATCGGTATCGAGATGGATCTCGACAAGGTGCCTCAGCGCGAAACCGGCATGACCGCCTATGAGATCATGCTGTCGGAAAGCCAGGAGCGGATGCTCATGGTGCTGAAGCCCGGCAAGGAGGATGTCGCCAAGGCCATCTTTGAGAAATACGACCTCGATGCCGAAGTCATTGGCGTGACGACCGATACGGGCCGCATGGTGCTGAAGCAGTTCGGTGAGGTGGTCTGCGATATTCCTGTGCCGCCTCTCGCCGAAGATGCGCCAAATTATGACCGTCCCTGGGTTGAGCCAAAGGTTCGTGCGCCCCTCGATATCTCGAAATACCCGGAGCCAAAGAACTATGGCGAGGTCCTGCTGAAGCTGATGTCCTCGCCGGACATGGCGTCGAAACGCTGGATCTGGGAGCAGTATGACCGCCATGTGATGGGCGATACGATCGACAGCTCACAGAGTATGGGCGATGCGGCCATTGTGCGCATCCATGGCACGAACAAGGCGCTGGCGATCTGTTCGGACTGCAACCCCCATTATGTGGCAGCCGACCCATATGAAGGCGGCAAGGCCGTAGTGGCAGAGGCCTATCGCAACCTTTCAAGCGTTGGCGCGATGCCCATTGCCATCACAGACAATCTCAATTTCGGCAATCCGGAAAAGCCCGCCACGATGGGCTATATCGTGAAGGCCATCGAGGGCATGGCTGAAGCCTGCCGCGGGCTCGATTTCCCTGTCGTATCGGGCAATGTCAGCCTCTATAATGAGACCGATGGCAAGGCTATTCCGCCAACGCCCGTCGTCGGCGGTGTAGGCCTGATCGAGGATGTGTCGAAGATCGCGACCCTGAAGGGCGCGCAGCCGGGTGATGCGCTCATCCTGATTGGAAACTTCGAAAACGCCGCCATGGACGCCTCTCTCTATGCGCGCGAATGGCTGGGGCTGAAAGGTGACGCGCTTGGTCCCTCACCGCGTATCGACCTCGCCGAGGAAGCCGCGAATGCCGCGCTTGTGCGCAAACTGATCGAGCAGGGCCTCGTCAATGCTGTCCACGATGTCAGTGATGGCGGTGTGGGCTGCGCGCTGGCTGAAATCGCGCTTGCCAGCCATGCAGGTGTCGTCATGGACATCAGCGAACGGTTCGCTGACTTTCCGGCCCTGTCGCTGCTGTTTGGCGAGGGCGCGGCGCGCTATGTCGTCGTGGCCAAGGGGAGCGAAGACCCCGTCTTCGATTTCATCGAAGCCGAAGGCGACAAGGTGAAGTGCCTCTATCTCGGTTATGTCCAGGAAAACGGTGAAGCTGAGATCAGCCTGGTGCACGATGCGCGGACCGGGAAGGCGACCAGCCTGCCGCTTGCTGCGCTCCGCGAGGCCCATGAAGGCTGGCTGCCGCGCTATATGAAGGGCGAAGGCTGAGGGTCTTATCCGGCTGCGACGATCTCAACCCTGAAAAAATGTACAAAATTTCACTATTCTCTTATCCATAACGCACTAAGCAATTTCCCTTAGTGCGGGGAGGAAATCCGTCGATGGATGGCGATACGCCTCTTTCTTCCCGCCCGCGCGCCAGTGCCCTCTGAGC
>NVWP01000103.1 GCA_002733705.1 Henriciella sp.
CTCTGGCGCCAGATCCGCCTGCCTCTCTCCGCAAGCGTGCGCGACCGGCTGAGCACAGAATTCGGGGCGAGCGACCCGGAAGCCTCTCTCCTTGCCGGCGTTGTCAGCGTCCTCGGACAGCCGCTGGGCGTGGGGCAGGGCAATAATCCGACCTGTCAGGCCGCGCGTGCGATTGCCATGTGGTCCTATACCGATCCGGACTATCTGCTGCAGCTGATCGCGTCGGCGGCCAGCCTGGATGACCTGCAGATGAATTTTGAGGGGACGCTTCTGTCTTCCAATGCGCTTTCGGGCGGCCTTGCCAAGGGCCGGCTTGTGGAGGTGGACCCCGTGTCGGCCGTGCTCGTGCCGCATCTCGACCGCCTGTATCTGGAGATGGGACGGCTTTGCGCGGACCGGGGCGGGGACCCGCATGAGTGGATCAATCCGGAGATGCATGGATGGTGGGTGCCGCGCCGCTTCAACATCGCCGTCGATGTCCCGACCGGCAAGCTGGTCGATATCGACGGATTCATTTCGCGGATCCATGCCACTTTCCATCCCGCCTATAATGGCGACCAGCCCCTGATCCATCCGAGCCCGGCAGGGATCGCGGTGACGGACAGTTCAGCGCGGTTTGTCGGCTGGCACGCGATTGCGTTGCTACGGGTGGCGCCGGACCCTTCGGGTGAGATGCGGTTCTATTTCTTCAATCCCAATAATGATGGCGGACAGGACTGGGGCAATGGCGTCCATGTCTCGACGTCCGGGAATGGCGAATTCTATGGCGAATCCTCGCTGCCCTTCGCCGATCTTGCCTCACGTCTCTACATCTTCCATTCTCAGCCGCACCCGGTGGAGAGCCACCCGGAAGTGAGCGCCGCAGAAACAGGGCGTATCCGTCAGATGATCGTTGAAAGCTGGGGCGCAGACCGGGTCTAGGGGCGCGGCGCGCTATAATTGCGCGCGTCAGGTGACTTTCTTGAACACGGTCAGCCCGAGAATGAGCAGGACCGCGAAGATCACCAGCGCGGCGATGAAGAGGAACATCGCGATATCGACCGCGACGCCGGCAATGCCGGTCAGGCCCAGAAGGCCAGCGATCAGCGCGATGATGAGAAAGACGAAAGCAAGCTTGATCATGTCGGGGATCCTTGGGTGGTGGTCTGAGAGAAAACAGGGCTGGCGGGGATAAGTTCCGGGCGCTGGCGTCAGCCGCGCTGATGGGCGGGCGTACACGTCGGTGTGTTTGGCGGGCAACGCGGTGCGGCGAATTTGCGCCATAGGCGCTAAAGTGCAAATAATTCTCATCCGCGCCCTTTACATCCGATCCGGCTTGACCCTATGCGCATGCGACTAAGTTGCAATTGCGTGGGCGAGGGGCCCGGAAGACCATGAAGAAAACCGTATTGATCGCATCGGCAAGCCTGTTGGCGCTGGCGGCAGGTGCCCAGGCGCAAACCCCTGAGGGGGCGGCAGATGATGAGGCCCGTCAGGATACGGTTATCGTCACCGGTCAGAAGATCGACACCGCGCTGCAGGATGTTGCGGCGAGTGTCGAGGTTGTCACCGGTCTTGAAATCGCGCGCGAGCCGGTCACTGACCTCTATGACATTGTCGAGCGTATCCCCAATGTCACGACATCCTATGGCGATCTCGGCTTTGCCATTCGCGGGATCGACCAGCGTGGGACTGGAGGGTCCAGTATAAGCCAGTTGTTGACGGTCTATGTCGATGACGCTTCCCTGGGCAACTATACGACGTTCTTCGGGCCGCTTGACGCGTGGGATCTTGGCCAGGTGGAGGTGTTCCGCGGGCCGCAATCGACCAATTTCGGGCGCAACTCGCTGGCAGGCGCGATCTATGTGCGCACGCAGGACCCGACCTATGAGAGCGATTTCCGCCTGCGTATGGAGGCGGGCGAATACGACACCTATCAGCTTGCCGCAGCCGCAGGCGGGGCGATCATCGAAGACAAGCTGGCCTGGCGCGTCGCCGCCCAGCAGCGCGGCAGCGATGGCTTCATCGATAATACCTTCCTGAACGAAGACGCGGATTCGAGTGAGCTCACCAGTGGGCGGTTCAAGCTGCTCTGGGAGCCGACGCAGGACATCCGGGTGCTTTCGACCACGTCCTATACTGACAATTCAGCCGGCGAGGATGGGATCGACCCGACCAACGGCTTCACCCGCGAGGCGCAATACGATGTGCGCGGCGAAGAAGGCACGGAGACCTTCCTGCAGTCAGTGAATGCGACCTGGTCGATCAATGAAAACTGGGAGGTCCAGTCGATCACCGCGTATCAGACGACCGACTACACGCGCATCGAAGACTACGACAAGACAATCGTGCCGACCTCCTCGCTCGAGCGGTTTGGTGAGGACGAAGCCATCTCTCAGGAGCTGCGCCTGAAATATTTCGGGGACCGGCTGAGTGGTGTTGTGGGCGCGTATTATGCAGATGCCTCGACCGACTATACCGACAGTTTCAGCCTGCCGCTGACCTTTGTCTATCCGCAGCTGCCGGTGGATAATCTGGTGGCGCGCGACAGTTTTATTGAGTTCGCGGTGGAGAACTATGCGGTTTTCCTTGATGGCGAATATGCGCTTTCGCCCAAGCTCGACCTTCTGTTCGGTGTGCGCTACGACAATGAAACCCAGACCAATGAAGCCGTGGCCGATACCCAGATTGTAGGTCAATTGCCCCCGCTGCCGCCCAGCATCCTGGCTCTTCTGGAGTCGCAGATTGGCGTGAGAGAGGAGCAGAGCGAGACCGAATATGACGCGTTCCTGCCCAAGGCGGGGATACGGTTCGAGCCCAATGACAATTCGACCTATGCCTTTGTAATCCAGAAGGCCTACCGCGCCGGTGGGTCGGAAATCTCCCAGCTTGACGGGACAATCAATTACTATGAGCCGGAATATCTCTGGAACTATGAGGCGTCCTCGCGCCAGCAGCTGATGGATGGTCGGCTGACCTGGAATACCAACGTCTATTATGCCGACTGGACTGACCAGCAGGTGTCGGTGCAGGTGCCGAACTTCCCGAACTTCTTCACAACAGCAAATGCCGGTGAATCCACAATCTACGGGCTTGAGAGCGATCTTTCCTATGTCGTGACACCCGAGATCGAGATCTATGGTGGCCTCGGCTATGCCCATACGGAATTCGAGGATTTCCCCGACCCCAACAATCCGGGTGAAAATCTTGCCGGCAACACTTTCCCGATGGCACCAGAATGGACTGCAAATGCCGGTTTCGACTACGAAGCCGCCAATGGTCTCTTTGCGGGCGTGGATGTGAACTATCAGGCCGCGAGCTATTCCGACACCGACAACCTCGAAAAGAACAAGGTGCGTTCGCGCACCCTGGTGAATGCGCGGATCGGTTATGCCTTCAATGAAAATCTGCGCCTGTCGCTGATCGGCCGGAATATATTCGACGAGGACTACTACACCTTCCTCAATCGTGAGCCGACAACGGGTTTTGCCCGGCTTGGCGATCCGCGGGTGGTGAGCCTGCGCCTCGACGCAGACTTCTAGGAGCGGAAGGGGAAGCGATGCTCGCGACGGCCACAGGAATAGGCACTCTGCTCGCCGGGATTGGCAGCCTGCGGCTGGCATGGGCGGGGCCGGCGGCGCGGCGGCCCTGGCTCATCGCCGGGGGCTGGCTGTTGCTCGGCGGCGCCCTGCTGGCCTTTGCCGCGGCGATTGGCGGAGAGACGGGCATACCGTTTGCCATCGCCATGTTCTGTGTGGCGGCGCTCGGCTTTGTGCTTGCCAATCGCGAGGTGCGCCCCCGCAAGGAGGGCCGCGAGCGCGAGGCGGTGATCGACCCGTCCGACCGCAGGCGCCGCTGGTGGCGCGGGGCTTTGCGGGTGATCCTGGCGGGTCCGCTCTCGGGCGCGGCGGCGATCCTGGTCGGCGTGGCGCTCGCCAAGCAGCTGCCGCTGAGCGATGTCGACGCAATTGCGATTGGCGGGCTGACCGTGCCGTTGCTGTGGGCGGGCGGTATGGCGTGGACACTGGCCGATGACAGGATATTGCGCGCGCTGGCGGCGCTTTTGATCGTGTCGGGCGTGTCCTATGCTGTGGCCTTCCTGGTCTAGAGGGGCGGAAGATGGCGCAAACGATCTGGCCGAAAGTCAAACCGAGCTTTGTCAGCGCCATGCTGGCGGGCCATTCGGCGCTGGGCCTTGCTTTCGCGGTGCTGATCTATGTGGTCTGCCTCTCCGGTACGGTTCTGGTAATGGCGCATGAGATCGACCGCTGGGAGACCCCCAATGCGCCGGTCATGGAAGAGGTCGAGACGCCCGTCCTGGCCGCCGCGCTTCAGGCCGGTATCGTCGAGGCGCGGGCGGCGGGAGTTACCGACTATGTAAACGTCACCACGCCCCATGACGGCACGCCGACGCTTTCGGTCCGCTATGCCGACTTCGAGACGGGCGAGGAAAAGACCTTCGCGCTGGATGAAACGGGCGCGGTTGTGGGCGAGCGGGCCGATGGCTTTGGCCACTTCATGGAGCATCTGCATTTCTATCTGCACCTGCCGCAGACGATCGGGCTGTTCGTGGTCGGCCTGATCGGGGTGGCGCTGCTCTCTTCGGTCTGGTCGGGTGTGCTGTCCCATCCGCGCATCTTTCGCGACGCCTTCCGCTTCAGGCGCGGCGGGACGAAGCGTCTGGAAGAGGCGGACCTGCACAACCGGCTGAGTGTCTGGGGGCTGCCGTTTCACATCGTGGTGCCGCTGACCGGGGCGATCCTCGGCCTGTCGACACTGGTGCTGGGTATTCTTGCCATGGCCGCTTTCGATGGCGACATGGCGCGCGCCGGTGAAGTTGTGGGCGGCCCGCGCGTGGAGGCCAATGACGCGCCCATGGCGCTGCCGGACATCGTTCCGCTGGTTGACGGGCTGAAGGCCGATCATCCGGATGCAAAGGTCGCGCGCCTCGGCATCCGCAGTGTCGGGACGAAGGGGCAATGGGTGCAGGTGGACCTTGCCACAGCTGACGACCTGACCGTGACGGACCGGTATATCTTCGACGGGGAAGGGGCCTATCTTGGCTCGCGCGGCTTTTCCGACGGGTCGCTCGGAAATCAGGTGATCGGGGCGCTCGGGCCGCTGCATTTTGGCTGGTGGGGCGCGGGTGTCTGGGCGGGCCTTGTGAAGGCGAGCTATGTGCTGCTGGGATTTGCGCTGACCGTCATCACCTCCAGCGGGGTCGCGATCTGGATTGCGCGGCGCAAGGCCAAGGGCAAGCCGGTGCCCGGCTGGGAGAAAGCGTGGACCGGTGCAGTCTGGGGCCAGCCGCTCGCCTATGCGGGGGTCGCGCTGGCGGCGCTTGCGGGGCTCCATGTGCCCGAAGTGGCGCTCTACCTTCTGTTATGTGCAGCCGCCTTTGTGCCGGCCTTCTTCGTCCCGGCGCTCACCCTTTCGCGCATGCTTCGCATCGCCTCTGCCGTGGCAATCGTGCTGGTCGTCGCCGTGCATGTGGGCGTTCATGGCCTCTTCCCGGCAGATGGCATGGCGGTGTTCATCAACCTGCTGCTGCTTCTGGCTGCAGGTCTGCTGGCCGGGTCTGTTGGCAATCTCCTCGGTGCCCTGTCCGGGCGCAGGCCTGCGGGCGTGCCCGCCGAATAGGACTGCGCCTGCCTGCGATTGAGGCGTCAGGTTTCCCCTGCGTTGGCGATTGTCAGAACGCGTTCCAGGCACGACCATGACCGCAAAACACACAGGGAGAGACCGGTCATGAAACTGGACATCGCAACGACAGCCCTTCTTGCGCAGCTGGCGTCGGCGGAGGGGCCGCCCATGTATGAGATGAGCCCGGAGGAGGCGCGTCTTGTCGGCGAGGGCATGGCGGGGGCCTATCCTGACGGGCCTGAAATGGCTGAGACCCGTGAGGTGGAAATTCCGGCCAGTGACGGCGCGAAGATCCGCGCGCGCATCCACCGCCCCGTCGACAAGCCAAAGGGCGTGATGGTCTTCTATCATGGCGGCGGCTGGGTTCTGTCCAATATCGACCAGTATGACTGTGTCGGCCGCCAGCTGGCGGAGCGGACTGCCTGCACCGTGCTGCTTGTCGATTATCGCAAGGCGCCGGAGTTCAAATATCCGACCGCGCCGAATGATGCCTGGGATGCGCTGAACTGGGCGGCGGACAACAGGGACCAGCTGGGCGGCAAGGATTTGCCGATCATGGTGGGCGGTGACAGCGCGGGCGGCAATCTGGCCGCCATTGTCTGTCAGAAGGCCAAGGCCGCCGGGGCGCCGCAGATTGCGCTGCAGATGCTGGTCTATCCGGTCACCGATTGCGACATGACGCGTCCGTCCTATGCCGACATGGACAACCAGCTTCTGCTCAATACGCCGATGATGAAATGGTTCTGGGACCATTATGCCCCGGATGAGGCTGACCGGAAGAAGGTGGATGCCTCGCCGCTGCGCGCCGGAGACCTCTCCGGCCTGCCACCGGCCATCGTGGTCACGGCGGAGTACGACATCCTGCGCGAGGAGAGCGAGGACTATGCCGAGGCGCTGCGCAGGGCCGGCGTTCCGGTGACGTTCAAACAGTTTGACCGGCAGATGCACAATTTCTTCGCCATGCCGGGTCTTCTGCCTGCGCAGGCCAAAGCCATTGAATATGTCGGCGACCAGATCGAGCAGCATCTGGCGCGGTTTTCAGAGGCTGATGCTGTGATCGTCGGCGCGGGCTTTGCCGGTATGTACCAGCTCAAACGCCTGCGTGAGATGGGCCTCAAGGTGCGGGTCATCGAGGCTGGCGACGGTGTTGGCGGGACCTGGTACTGGAACCGCTATCCGGGCGCGCGCTGCGACATTGAGAGCATGGGGTATTCCTATGGCTTCGACCCGGAACTGGAGCAGGAGTGGAACTGGAGCGAGCGCTATGCAACGCAGCCGGAAATCCTGTCCTATGCCCAGCATGTCGCTGAGCGCTATGATCTGAAGAAGGACATCACCTTCCAGACCCGGGTGACCCGCGCGGTCTATGATGAGGATAGCGCGCGCTGGACGGTCTATACCGACACTGGCGAGGCGATCTCCACCCAGTACTATATCATGGCGACGGGCTGTCTGTCCGTGCCGAAGGATCCTGACATCGAGGGCAAGGAGAGTTTTGAAGGGGCGACCTATGTCACCGGCAAATGGCCCCATGAGGGCGTCGATTTTACCGGCAAGAAGGTTGCGGTGATCGGCACCGGCTCCTCCGCGATCCAGGCCATCCCGCATATTGCCGAACAGGCAAGCCACCTCACTGTCTATCAGCGCACGCCAGCCTATTCGCTGCCCGCCGGCAACCGGCCTCTCACAAATTCCGAGGTTTCGGAGATGAAGGACCGTTACCGCGACTTCCGCGAGGAGCAGAAGTATAATTTCGCGGGTATCCCGAAGCCGGAGCGCCATCTGGAGCCTGCGGCCATGGTGCCGGAAGAGGAGCGCCAGCGCCGTTATGAGCAGGGCTGGAAGGAAGGCCTGACGGGGCTGACCACCAAGTTTGCCGACGTGCTGTCTGACGAGACGGCGAATGAAGGCGTGGCGAATTTTATCCGCGAGCGCATCAAGGCGCGGGTCGAGGATCCGGAGATTGCCGAGGCGCTGACGCCCTATTCCTATCCCTTCGGCACCAAGCGGCCCTGTCTCGACACCAATTTCTACGAGACCTTCAACCGGGAGAATGTGACGCTTGTCGACCTTCGCAAGACGCCGATGGAGCGGATCACGCCGAAAGGGATCGAAACCAGCGAAGGCGAGGAGGCGTATGACGTGATCGTCTATGCAACCGGCTTCGATGCGATGACCGGGGCGATCCTCAATGTGGACATTCGCGGCAAGAGCGGGCTGGCGCTCGCCGACAAATGGGCAAACGGGCCGCACACCTATCTGGGGCTGGCCATTGAAGGCTTTCCGAACCTTTTCACCATTACCGGGCCGTCCAGCCCGTCGGTCCTTTCCAACATGATGGTCTCCATCGAGCAGCATGTGGACTGGGTCAGCGACTGTATTGCCTGGATGCGCGAGAAGGGACTTGCGGCCATCGAGCCGACCGAGGCGGCCGAGGATGAGTGGGCCGAGCATAATGAGGCGATGGCGGAGCAAACGCTCTTCCCGCAGGCAAACAGCTGGTATATCGGCGCCAATGTGCCCGGCAAGCCGCGCACCTTCATGGCCTATGTGGCGGGCGTCGATGTCTACCGGATCATCTGCGACCAGATCGCCGCCAGCGGCTATCACGGCTTCGAGACCAGGCGGGCAAAGAAGAGGCTGGAGGCGGTGCCGGCTTAAGTGCGCTTGAAGGACGAACAAAAAAGGGCCGGGCATGGCTGCCCGGCCCTTGCCTTGTGAGGGGGGAGACAAGGCCTTCTATTGCAGGAGCTGGCTGCGGATCGAGGCGAGTTCTTCGTCAGTGACGTCGACCTCTTCCTTCAGGAAGGCCATGACCGATCCGTATTCCTCTTCGATGTCGGCAAGCGCGGTCTCGATGTAGAACGGGTCAGAGCGCATCAGTGGTGCAACCAGTTCGGGCGGCAGCTTTGCGAGGAAGGCGTAGGGGCTGTCCTCATTGGCCGCGGCCTCATCCCCGGCAAAGGCTTCCATATAGTCCACATAGACCTCAGACAGGGCGTAGTCGGCAACGACCGTCTCACGCGGCACACCGAGCGCGGTGAGGAGAAGGGCGGCGCCGATGCCGGTCCGGTCCTTGCCGGCCGAACAGTTGAAGGCGAGCGGGATTTCACCTTCGGCCAGCCGGTCGAACATCTCCCGATAGGCGGGCGTCTGGTCTTCGGCGATGCCAGCATAGGCCTCGGCCATGGTCTGGCTGACCTTTTCCGGCGTCACGTCGGGATCCTGAAAGACCGCCATCAGGCCCATGGAGTCGTCTGAGGATGGATCGGGAAAGGTGATGTAGTCGATCTCGGAGCCTTTCCACTTTGTCGGCTCGTCTGCGCGTTCCTCTGCGGTGCGCAGGTCGCAGATTACCTGAATGCCAAGTCCGGAGAGATAGGCGTAATCCTCATCCGTCAGCTCTGACATGACGCCTGAGCGGTAGAGATGGCCCCAGCGGACGGTTTGGCCGTTTTCGGTCTCATAGCCGCCAAGGTCACGGAAGTTGCGGCCGCCCTCGAGCGGCAGGAGGCGAAGCGCGGTGCGCACCGGCTCACCCGATTGCGGGACGAGGGTGAAATAGTGGCGGGCGTCGAGGGTGTCGGCCGTCCATTCATAGCGGGAGGCTTCGGGCTGTTTGACCAGACGCTGGCCCTCGCCCGCCGGGGTGTCCGGCGAGGATGAGACTTCGAGGTAAAGGTCGGTGCCGATCTCTTCCGGCCAGTCGATGGTGTAGGTCTTCGATGCCTTGTCGAGGGTCACCGTGACGCCGGCCGGATCCTGAACGGGTTCCTGGGCGGAGACGGACAGGGCCAGGGCAGCCGTGGCCGACAGGGCGACAAGGCGAAAGCGCGACATTCTTGAGAACTCAGTCATTCTATTTTTCTCTCTCTGTGGTTTTTTCTAGAAGTCGACGCTGACGCCGAACATGTAGGCGCGGCCGAAAGCCTCGACCTGATCGGGGGTTGCGTCCGTTTCGATGTAGCGCCGGTCGCGCGCGTCGGTGAGGTTGTTGGCTTCTGCGAATATGACTGTGCGGGCCCCGCCATATTCGAAGGGCAGGGTGTATTGGATTTTGGCGTCGAGGCGTTCGGTCTCATCCCAGTACTGGTTGAGGTTCGGCCCGCTTTCGGTGGTCGAGAGCCAGGCGTCGCGCCACTGATAGGAAAGGCGGGCCGACACGCCGTACTTCTCGTAGAAAACCGAGGCGTTGTAGATGAGGTCCGATGTGCCCGGAATAGGGGCGTTGATGCCATTCGCCCCGATTTCCGGCGCGAAGAACTCGCTGTCGAGAATGGTGAGGTTGCCCGACGCGCCAAACCCGTCGAACGGACCGGGCAGGAAGTCTGCGGCTGAATAGATGAGGTTGAACTCGACACCGGTCAGGCGGCCATCCTCGCCGTTGAGGAAGGTGTTGTAAGGGACCTGCTCGCCAGCCGCGAAGACGCCAGGCGCAAAGTCAGATCCGTCCACGGTGGCCCCGCCTGGATAGATGACATTGTCGATGCGGCGGTGGAAGACGCCGGCCGAGAGGATGCTGGCGGTATCGAAATACCATTCCAGGGAAGCGTCGAAGCCAAGGGATTCCTCTGCCTCAAGGTCCGGATTGCCACCGCTGATCGTGCGGTTTGTCGGATCGACGGACTGTGAGGCGCGCGCTTCTGTATAGGTCGGCCGGCTGATCCCGGTCGTGGCTGAGAGGCGCAGTTTCCAGTCCTCAGCGAGGTCCACATTGAGGTGCAGGCTGGGCAGGACATTGGTGTAGTCATTGGAGGCGTCGATATCGGTCGCGACGCCGTCGATCACCTGATTGCCGGATGTCGAGAAGTCGGTGCGCTCGACGCGCACACCGTAGACCAGATTTGCGCGGCCGAACTCGGTCGTGCCCATGGCGTAGCCGGCGAGGATGTCCTCCTCGATGCCAATGGCGTCTTCGGGGGTGAATTCAGGTATTGGCGAATAGGTCGGGTCCGCCGCGAGGAGAGCGTTAAAGGTCGAGTCCCGCAGCGCTTCATTGCGGTAGTAGACGCCGCCAATCGTGTTGGTGAACTCAGCGTCCCAGAGCGTATCGGTGGCATAGTCATTGACGTTGACCGGCAGGCCCACGGTTACGACCTGCGCATTGTTGCCGGTGGCCTCGCGCTGGTCATAGCTGAGGCCGGCCTCGAATTTGGTGTTTCCGAAATCACGCTCGACATCGATGATGCCCTTGGTGGAGTCGGTTTCCAGCTTGTTGAAGATGTTGATCAGCAGGCTGAGATTTGGCGACAGCGTGTTGACATCGACCGGCGTGCTGGTGCCCAGCGCGAAGGGGGTCAGTACCGGATCATCAAGGTCGCGAATGTCGTAATTGGCCGAGATCGGCGTGAAATTCATCGTCTGCACGAGCGGCAGGCGCATATAGTTTTCGGTCTCGGTATAATTGAGGCGCGGTTCGACCAGCCATTCGCCGACCTCGAAATCGGCCCCGATCGTGTTGGTGAAGGTGGAAGTCTCATAGCGGCCCTGTTCGAGCAGGCGGGTGACCGAGATGCCGTCGATGCGGCCGGCTGATTTGAGCGGCACCGGGTCAAAGTCGAAGACAAGCTGGTTGCGTTCTTCCTCATCGGCGAAGCCGTAATAGATGCTGGAGGCAAAAAGGCGGTCCAGCGGGCCTTCAGCGGGGCGGTACTCGGCCTTGGCGCCGTAGGAATTGTTCTCGCGGTAGCCGCCATACTGGCGGTAGTCGAGCGATTCCAGACTGTCGAGCGTGCCGTTTCCGGTGGTATCGACAGGGGCGAATTCGCGGTTGTCGACGTTGCGGTCGCGCTTGTCGAGCGTGCCGAAGGCGAGGACGCCGAACCGGTCATTCGACCAGGAGGCGCGAAGGGCGTAGCGCTGCGTCTCGGCATCGTTGAGGTCGCGCGTGCCGGCGCCAACGGTAGCCGAAAGGCCGAAGCCCTCGGTCTCGAACGGGCTGAACGTGTTGATATTGATATGGCCGAGGATAGGCGCGCCCGGCAGGTCTGGGGTGACAGCCTTGTTGGCTTCGACGGAGCTCGTGATGACGGCCGGGATGGAGTCGAAGCGGGGGATGCGCCCGTTTTCGGCGCCGAGGACGTCAATGCCATCAAAGGAGAT
>NVWP01000104.1 GCA_002733705.1 Henriciella sp.
TGTCGAGCGGCTTGCCGGTCACCGCGCCATGCGAGCCACTATTATGCGCCGGCTCCAGACCCTCGACCATATACTCCATGTCTTCGGGCGTGGTCGCGACATCTGGCGCAGCGATGTCATTATCCGGCCTTATGATATCGGAAAAAAGCTCGCCATAAGCGATGGCGAGCTGGCGGCGCTCCTTACGCGACAGAGCGCCTGCGTCAATGCGCACAGCGCCCTTGGCGCCGCCGAACGGCAAGTCGAGAAGGGCGCATTTAAGGGTCATCAGAAGGCCAAGGCGATTGACTTCATCCGCCGTGGAGGTGGGCGAAAACCGCACACCGCCCTTTGTCGGCCCCTTGAGCGCATTGTAGCGGCAACGCCATGCCCGGGCAAAACGCGTCTTTCCCTCATCTGTGCGAAGCATGAGCTCGCGCTCTATCAGTTCGCCAGGAAGAGACAGAAGGCGTTTGATTTCCCCGAGATCCGGGTCTGCCTCGACCAGGCGATCAAGACGGGTCACGGCTTGCTCCAGCAAGTCAGACATTCAGATCTCCTTGCTGGAGCTTCATCGCGGGGTAGGGGTTTACTCTGCGGCCACGGACTCTGACGAGGGGTGGAAAAAGAGCGCCTGACCGATAGCCGCCTTGACGGTGTTTTCCTGGAACGGCTTCGGAATGAGATAGGTCGGCTCCGGGCGTTCACCCGTCAGCAGACGTTCCGGGAAGGCGGTAATGAAGATGATCGGCACGTCGAGTTCTTCGAGAATCTCATGCGCTGCTTCGATACCGGAGGAATTGTCTGCGAGCTGGATATCGCAGAGGATAAGGCCCGGCGGATTGGCGCGGGCCATGGCCACGGCTTCTGTATGGGTCGTCGCATTCCCGGTCACTTCATGGCCCAGCTCTTCAACGAGGCTTTCAAGATCCGCTGCGATAACCGGCTCATCCTCAATGATAAGAACCTTGGTCGACAGGGTGGCTTCGATGTCGCTGTGCGCCTTGGCGATCAGCTCTTCAACCTGTTGAACGGTCTTTCCAAGAATCGTTGCCGCCTCGCTGACCTGGAAGCCTTCCAGCGCGGTCAGCAGAAAGGCCTGGCGCTCAATCGGCGCCAGTGACTGCAGGCGGGTTTCGGGGGTGACGGAAGACGCATCCGGGCGTTCCAGGCGGGCGCCGGTGCTGCCCCAGATTACGTGGAAGAAGCGATACAGCGCCTGTCTTGCAGGCAGTTCATCGCTGACCTGGCTTGGGTCCTCGGCCAGGGCTGTCAGTGACGCCCGAATATAGGAATCACCGCTCTCCTGACTGCCGGTCAGCGCGCGCGCATAGCGCCGCAGGAAAGGCAGGTGTGGACCAAATTGCTCGACAAGACTCATGCTAACCCTCGCACATTACGTTTGGTCTATAACTTGTGCTCGTTCCAAAAGTTGCAACCCGCCAGGAAAAAAGTCTGCAGAGGGTGGAACTTTGCGTTCCGACGCGCTTTACACGTACTTAATCAAACTCACCGGGGACTTATGAGCGAAAGAGCGAGTCACATACCGATGGATCATCAATCAAGAGGCGCGGACGACGACCGCGGCCGCAAGCTGCGTCAGAAAAGAATCGGAGACCAGCTGCGGCGCCTCTATGACGAGGTTACAGAGGAGGCCGTTCCCGAAGAGTTTCTCAACCTTCTGGAGCAGGCCGACAACAGCAGCAAGAAACAGAAATAGAGACTGTATTGACCCAGCCGACACTCGACGATCAGGCGTTCAAGACAGAACTCGCCGGGCTGATCCCGCACCTGCGTGCCTTTGCGCGCAGCCTGTGCGGGAATGCCACTGCTGCTGACGATCTCGCGCAGGAAGCCATGCTGAAAGCGTGGAAAGCGCGCGAGAGCTATCAGAGCGGTACAAATCTCAAGGCCTGGACCTTCACCATCCTGCGCAATCTTTTCTATTCGGAAAAACGCCGAAGCTGGCGCCGCCAGCAGCTGGACCCGGAAGTTGCAGAGGCGACGCTGGTGTCCAATGACGATCCTTCGTCTGCGCTTGACCTTCTTGCGCTGCGCACCGGTCTGACGGTTCTGCCGGAAGACCAGCGCGAAGCTCTGATCCTCGTCGGCGCCGGTGGGCTCTCCTATGAGGAAACAGCGGAAATATGCGGATGTGCGGTCGGCACGATCAAGAGCCGCGTGAGCCGCGCCCGCAAGGCGCTCGCTGAAATCATCGAGAATTCCAGCGGCGGATATGCCGGGGATGGCAAGCTGCGCGCCTCCGAAGCTTTCGATGACATCATGAAACAGGCCGACGAGCTCTCCAGTGGATCATCCGCCGACGTCTGAAACCAGAACAGGACCCAAAAGGGGCTCTCTCCGGCTGCGATTGTTGATCACGATCGCAGCCGCATTGACTCCAATCCTGCTCTTTGCGGGGTTTCGCTCCTATCTCAACGCGCAGGACGCCCGCGCCGAACGGCGTAACACGCTGATCGAGATATCCGACCGCGCGATCGACGAGGTCGAGCAGCTTCTCTCGACGGTCGATACGCTGCAGCAGATCTATGAGGCCGACATCGTCGGGGGCGATTGCCGCGGGGTCTATGCCACGCTCTCGCCGCGCGTCCCCCAGCTTTCCAATATCGTCTATTTCAATGCGGACGGCGTGTCGGAATGCTCGGCCCTGCAGGAGGCGGGGACGCCTGTCGCTCAGCCCGAAGCGTTTGAGCTCCTGCGCCGGGGGCAGACCAAGGTGCGCACGGATGCGTTTTTCGGGCCGCAGAGCCAGACCTGGTTGTTTTCAATCATGCGGCGCGTGGAAGGCCCCGACGGACAGTTCCGCGGCGCCATGGCATTTCCGCTGCGCACAGATGAACTGATCCGCACCATCCGTCTCACCAATCTGCCAGAGGATGTGGAGCTTGCTCTCTCAGACAGCGCGGGCCGCGTATTCGGCAGCGCACGGATTTCAGGCGTCGATGCTGAACGGATCGAGCGGGCGACGGGCGATGAGGATGGTGAACTCTTTGTCCTCTCGACGCCGGGCGAAGCGGCCATGGACGTCGTGGTGCGCTCCATCGTCGATGACAGGATCTATGCTGTCATTTCCCGGCCTTCGCCCGGTATGATCAGCGAATTCACGCTGCAGCCGCTGGAGTCGGTGGGGATTCCGCTGCTTTCCTTTACGCTGGCGCTGATCGCGGCCTGGCTGGCGGTCGACAAGCTGGTGCTGAAATGGCTCTCGCGCCTTCGCCGTCTGGCGCTCATTTATGGGGAAGGCCATTATAATTTCCGCATCGGCAATGAGTTCGACAATGCGCCGGATGAAATCCAGTCCTTCGCGCAGACTTTTGACCGTATGGCCAACCGGATTGCTGAACGCGACAGCTCGCTTCGCTCTGCCATCGCCACGCGGGACTCGGCGGTGAAGGAAATCCATCACCGCGTGAAGAACAATCTGCAGATCGTGGCGAGCTTTCTGAACCTGCAGCGCCGTCAGGTGTCTGATCCGGCTGCGCGCAATGTGATTTCGGCCGCCCGTCACCGCATCGATGCCCTGTCGATCGTTCACCAGACGCTCTATCAGCATGAGCGGCTGGAGACGGTTCACATGCAGCCCTTCCTGGATGCGCTCCTTTCGCACCTGGCCGGGGCGCTGGGCATGGATGAGATCCATGTCACCATCAAGCAGGAAATCGCCGATATCGACCGGCCGGCCGATGACGCCATCCCGATTGCGCTCTTCCTTCTGGAGGCCGTCACGAACGCGATGAAATACGCCTTCGGAGAAGAGGGCGGCACGATCCTGGTGCGTCTGAAGGAAGATGGCGACGACATCATCCTGTCCGTCATCGATGACGGCTTCGGCGAAGAGCAGGACGATTCGAAGACGGCAGGCTCGACGGGTCTCGGCTCGCGTCTCATGACAGCGTTTGCCAAGCAGCTGCGCGCGGAGATGAGCTCTCACTCAGAACCTGGCAAGGGCTACAAGGTGGAGCTGCGTATGCCGGCCACTGAGCGGGAAATGAAGACCGGGACCACGTTCTAGTCGATCTCGACGTGCGTTTCCTTGCGGACGAAGTCGGGTGTCAGGACGTGCGGCTTCATCGGCACGAACCGGTCGCCATGCAGGTTGAAGATGGTGACCACGCAATCCCTGCCAGAAATATCGATCAGATTGAAGCTTGCCGGATTATTGCGAAGCCGGGTCGAGAGTGTGCCGGCGGACACCGCGATATAGGCATGGTCCTCATGGTCCACGACGGTCACCGACGGGGAATGCACATGCCCGGTCAGGAGATACCGGAACGGGCTCTTGGCAAGGCGGCGGCTGGCCCGTCTGCCGCGACGTGTCGCCGTGCGCATTGGTGCGTCGGGCGGGGACAGGAAAGGGTGGTGGCAGATCAGGAAGGCGGTCCTGTCTTCCGTCGCGTTTTCGGTCGAAATTGCCTCTTCCAGCTGTTCCAGATTGACTGAGCCCTCGGCCCAGTTCTTACGCGTCTGCCAGCCGCGCGAGGTGTTGATGCCGGTCAGCAGGGCGTTGTCCAGGACGACCGGTTGGCTCAGATCCTCGAAATAGCGGTCATGCCGCTCAAAAGGGGAGACGACGCGCTCATAGATGTTGAGAAGCGGGGTATCGTGATTGCCGGCCACGACGAGCCGGGGCAGGTCGAACTTGTCCAGCCACTCACGCGCGGCGTCGAATTCCTCGCGCTTGCCCCGCTGTGTCAGGTCTCCGCAGACAGCAATGGCATCCGGCCCGATGGAGTCCATCGCGTCCTCGAAAGCGGCGAGCGCGCGCGGGTTTTCCGTGCCGAAGTGAATATCGGCGATCTGGATGATTTTGGACATCAGACTTTCGCGCTGATCGCGCGACCTGCTTTTGCGATACGGGTGAACCTAGTCCCCGACTTAAGACGAACCGGTTCCCCATCCAGCGTTGCGCGCAATTCGTGGCCGCGCTCATGATGGAGGGTAATGGAGCGCACATGGCCGGACGTCACCCCGGCGGCATTGCGCCAGTCATCGAAGAGGGCGCTGAAACCGGCGGCGGCAAGCTCGATCGGGTTGTCGGGGTCGATCACCGCAAATTCCAGCTCGGTTTCCTCCTGTGTCCCGACAAATACGGAGACAGCCGTGGCATAGCCCGTCTCTGGCGCGGTATCACTGCCGTCCAGCTCATAGGTCATGGTGGTCCGCAGATCGAGCAGGTCGCTACCGGAGAGAGCCTGGATGGCTTCAATCAGGTGGCCCTTGCGCATGGCTTCGCGCGGACCTGTAAGGTCTGTCAGATTGCCAGCCATGGCCGCGACATAGAATGTCCGGTCGCCAGCTTTGCCAGCCGGCACATCTATCTCCACGCCGTCAGAGAGGCCTCGCTCAAGGCATTCGCGCCATTCGCATGGCCCGCCATGAATCTGTTTGTGGAAAAGGTTCATCGTACCGCCGGGGAGCGGCAGGATCGGCGGCCCGTCCGGGCCTGCATTTTCAAAGGTACAGGCCACTGTGCCATCACCGCTCCAGACGATCACCAGATCGGGCGATGACTCCAGACACGCCTTGATGGGCCCGGCAATGTCATCGCCGTCCAGCAAAGTAATTGTCGGGGTGTGGCCAAGGCCCTCAAGGACTGTCTCAATCTCGCTGGCGGCGTCTTCTGGTACGCTGCCGGAGCGCGGATTGATCAGGACTGCGATGTTGCTCATCGACTCTCCCGGAGGGCTGAGATGAGCTCATCCTTCGTCATGTCGGAGCGCCCTTCGATGTCCAGTTCGCTGGCGCGGTCATAAAGGTCATCCTTGGTCCAGTCCTCATAGGGCGGGGACTCTCCCCCCTTCTTAGATGGTTTCTGGTCCGAATTTGCCTTTGCGTTTGCGATCCTGGCGGCCGTTGACTTCGAATAACCCTCGTCGATCAGCGCCTCATATGTCTCGTCATCCTTGATGGATGAACCGTGATCCTTGGCCATGATGTCCTTCATCTGAAATGAAAATCTGTGTCATTCGAACGTCATGTGATGATTTTCGTTCCAGATCGGGAACCGCCGCCTTCTGGCGGCGTATGGTGAACATGGTTCGGAAAGACATCCCCTCTTCAGATAGCTATGTCCCAGCGGTCGGACCGCTGGGCGACCTCGCAAGCGTCTTCAGGCGTCTGGGCGGCCTCTCACGCCTCGATGTGGTCTGCTCGATGATCGGAGTAGGCTGTGTGGCCTTCTGGTCCTGCCTGCGGAATGGCAAGCGCAAGGCGGTAAACGTATCGATCCGTCCCACTGTATATTTGCTTTCCTACATTCCTGCCGAAAACAAGATCAGCGAAACCGCTTGAACTCCTTTCGTCCGTAGCGGGACGGAATGGTTGGCGTATTGTTTCCTCCTGCAATCAGATGAACCGCGAGAACGACGCGCACAAAAAAATGCGCGGCCACCAGAAGGGGCCGCGCATCGAATTTTTATCATGAGCTGAAGATCAGGCAGCTGAAGATCAGGCGCCTGCGTCGTTCGCCGTGTCTTCAATTGCTTCGCCGGTCGCCTCGACGTCTTCGCCAGCACCTTCAACAGTGTTGCAGGCTGCGGCGGCAAGGGCGAGCAGGCTGAATCCGGCTACCAGAAATGGGTTCTTTTTCATGATTGAAATCCTTTTTAGTCGCGGACCAGATGCAACGCTGGTCAAACTTCGGGGTTCCGAAAATAATTTGCGGAACTGACCGGCGCTATTCTCCGTTTTTCCTGCATCGGCGCTTGGCCGTAGGTAAACAAATTAGGAGATCAACATGCTCGGTTGGGCACTTACTTTCTTCGTTCTGGCGATCATCGCCGCCGTCTTCGGTTTTGGTGGTATTGCCGGTGCATCCGCAGGGATCGCGCAGATCCTCTTCTTCATCTTCCTCGCACTGCTCGTGCTGAGCTTTGTCGCTCGCGCAGTCAGAGGCCGAAGCGTCCTGTAGACAGGACAAATCAGATTTTTGACAAAAAGGCGATGCCAGAACGGTGTCGCCTTTTTTCATGTCTGGAATATCCGCCACAGAAGAGGGCTTCCGCCTTGGAAAGCAGCGGCTTTTGAATCGCCACGAATGCGACTAGAGGGAAGGGATGACGCCAACCGATCCCCAATGTGTTGCCCCGACCAGCTGCCTGCTCGGGCAGAGCCCCGTCTGGAGCGCGAGTGAGGGCCTGCTGTTCTGGGTGGATCCCAACCGGGCGAAGCTGCACCGCTACAAGCCCAAGACCGGCAATACGCGCCGGTATGACCTGCCGATCAAGGCCAGCGCGCTCGCCATTGCGGGCGGCGAGCTCTTAATGGCCGGGGGGCTGGAAATCGGCATATTTGATATCGAGACCGAAGATTACCGGCAGGTGGCCCGGCTCGAGGGCGATCCAAAGGCGCTGCGCATCAACTGCGGCGGGGCCGCGCCGGATGGCAGCTTCTGGTTCGCAACGATGGACAGTGAGGAAAAGGCCGCGCGGTCGACCTGGCACCGGATAGATACGGGCAGGAAGATCACGCAGCTGAAGATTCCGCCCGTGATCATTCCGTCCACGGCCTGTTTCTCGCCGGCTGGTGACGTTTTTTACACGGCAGACACCACCGAACAGGAGATCCTGTCCTTCGATGTCGGCGAAGGCGGCGCGCTCAGCAACCGGCGTGTCTTCTGCACGACAAGCGCGGGCGCGGGCTATCCCGATGGCAGCGCGGTCGACCGGGATGGATATCTCTGGAATGCCGAGTGGGATGGTGCGCGCATCGTGCGCTACAGGCCTGACGGCGCAGTCGACCGGGTGATCGCGATGCCAACGGTCCGACCGACGGGCTGCTGTTTTGGCGGCGATGATATGAGGACGCTCTATGTCACGACGGCACGAACGGGCCTCACCTCATTCCAGATGGACACGCAGCCCTTTGCCGGCAGCCTGTTTGCCATCCGCACCGCGTCTGCGGGGCTTCAAGTGGCCGAATGGAAGGGCCGATAGACACAGGCGGGGAGGGGCCTCGCTGCTTGCGCGGCGAACTTCCTGCACCCACATGCCTTCACAATCACTGCAATGGAGAGTATGGCGGTTGACCGATACGGTCGAGACCGTGACAAATCCCCGGACTTTCAGGACGTAATTGATGGCCGACAAGGACAAGAAGAAAAGCGTGGACCCTGTGACCTTCGCCCGCCAGGTCGAGGCGGAAGGCCGCAAGGTGACCTGGACGTCACCGCAGGAAACCGTGCAGGCGACCATCATGGTCGTGATCATGTCGATCATCGTCGCCCTGTTTCTGTTCCTCTCCGATCAGGTCATCGCCATCCTGATTGGTCTGATAACCGGTCTCGGCGCCTAACAGTTTTCAAGGAGTGCCCCGCCCATGGCCGAGGCCAAATGGTATATCGTTCACGCCTATTCCAACTTCGAGAAGAAGGTGGCGCAAGTCATTCGCGACCAGGCGAACCTGAAAAACCTTTCCGACCTGATCGAAGAGATCGAGGTTCCGACCGAGGAAGTCGTGGAAGTTGTCCGCGGCAAGAAGAAGACCGTCGAGAAGCGCTACTTTCCGGGCTATGTCCTGATGAAGGCGCAGCTGACAGACGATGTCTATCACCTGGTGCGCGACACGCCGAAGGTTTCAGGCTTTCTCGGTGCCGAAGGCGGCAAGAAGCCGCTGCCCGTCCCGCAGCGTGAAGTCGACCGTATCCTCGGCACGGCTGATGAGCCGGCAGCCGAACGTCCGCGTCCGCAGATCTCCTTCGAGATCGGTGAGCAGGTGCGCGTCAATGAAGGCGCGTTCCAGGGCTTTGAAGGCGGCGTGGAAGAAGTCGACGAGGCGGCAGGCCGCCTGAAAGTGTCGGTGTCCATCTTCGGGCGCGCGACGCCGGTCGACCTCGAATATTCTCAGGTCGACAAGATCACCTGAGGGGCCTTTCCCGGTAAAATCAGGCGTCAGGACCGTATCTGGGCAATCAGCTTGGCGGTAATGGCGTCGCTTACCTGACGCTCACCGCGCAGGGCCGGCTTCAGCTTGCCCGCCATCGTCTTGCCGCGCTCCACACCCCACTGGTCGAAGCTGTTGAGCCCCCAGAGCTTGCCCGCGAGGTAGGTGCGGTGCTCGAACAGGGCGATGAGGCTGCCGAGACGGTATGGCGTCAGGCGCGGCGCGTGCATGATGGTCGACGGCCGCCCGCCTGCGTGAACTTTCTGCGCAGCGATTTCGAGCGGCAGGTGCGGTTCGTCTGCCTGCACATCGGCAAGGGAGCGCCCATTGGCGAGGACTTCGGCCTGGGCTAGCGCATGCGCGGTCAGGCCCGTGACGCCGTCCAGCTCATCGGTGGCGCCCGGAGCGATTATGAATTCAGCCGGTACCATGGATGGGCTCTGATGCAGCCACTGGTGATAGGAATGCTGGCCGATGGTGCCTTCACCGCCCCAGAGGAGCGGCGCTGTGGCTTCTGAGACGGCGTGCCCATCCGGGCGCACGCTCTTGCCATTCGATTCCATCTCAAGCTGCTGGAGATAGGCCGGCAGCAGTCGCAGGCGGCGGGAATAAGCGAGCAGCGCGCGCGCCCCGAAGCCAAGGACAGAAGCGTTCCAGTAGTCGAGCAGGGCGAGCCGGATGGCGAGATTGTCTGCGATGTCGGCTCTCTCGACATGCTTGTCCATGGCTTCCGCGCCGGCGCGGAAGTCTTCCATGACATCGCTTTGCAGGGCGATGGAGCAGGCGAGCGATCCCGCAGACCAGATAGAAAACCGTCCGCCAATCGATTCGGGCAGGTCGAGGAGCAGACCTTCTGCGCCGTCCAGCCAGTCGGTCGCGCGGGCCGGGTTGGCGGTGACGAGGGCGAAGTGTTTTGCCCAGTCCTTGCCGACGCCAGCGCGGACCCAGTCGCGGGCCCGGCCAAGATTGTAGAGCGTTTCCTCTGTCCCGAAAGATTTGGAAACGCCGACAACGAAGGTGCGCGCAGGGTCGAGGCCGCTGAGGGCGAGGTCGAGGTCCAGCGGGTCAAGATTGGCGCAGTAGCGAAGGTCGATATCGTCGCGGCGCTTGTCCTCAAAGGCGTCGGCGATCAGGCGGGGGCCGAAATCGGAGCCGCCAATGCCGATATGGACGATGGTGTCGAAACGCTCCCCGCTGGCGCCCTTGCGGGTGGCCCAGGCGATTTCCTGGGCAAGGGTTTCAGCCGCGAGCACGGACTGGCGCACCTGCTGGGCCTCTTCGGTTTCGGGGTGGGCGGCGCGCAGGGCCCAGTGCAGGGCGGCGCGGTCCTCTGACGTGTTTACCTTTTCGCCATCGAACAGGGAGGCGAGCGCGCCCTTGAGATCATGCCTCTCAGCCAGAGCGAAGAGGGCGGCGGTGGCGTCCGTGTCGAGATAGTGACGCGACAGGTCCACAGTCCATCCGGCAGCCGACAGCGGCTTTGTCGCGGCCCGGATGCTCAGTATCGTCCGAAAAGGCAGGGCGCGCAGCCGTTCGGCGTGGTCGGTGAGGGTCATGTCAGGCCTTGTTTCAGGAACTGGAGAAGATGGTGAGCGCGTCGCCGGCTGCCTTGCGCATCAGCGTAACCGGATGGGAGCGGTCCTGGCGCTCATAGACGGCGCGCTTCTTCTCGCCATTGAGGAGGAGAAGGATGTAGCGGGCCCGCGCCACTACGGGCAGGGTGAGGGTCATTCGCAGCGTATGTTCGCCTGTGATCTTGGTCTTCGGCGCGTCGATGGCAGCGACATTGAGCGGATTTTCCGGGTCGAGGGCGGTGTCGATCCCCTCGGCATCGGCAAACCAGGACAGGGTATGGCCGTCGGCGCCCATGCCGAGCACCATGACATCGACAGGCGAGGTTAGCGGCCGGTAGAGGGCATCGACCTCTTCCTGCGCATCGAATGGCGAGGCATGAGAGGTCTTCATGGAAACGAATTTCGCCTCGGCGGCCTGGTTCTGAAGCAGGGTCTCACGCACCAGCCGTTCATTCGAGGCGTCGTGATCGGCGGGCACCCAGCGCTCATCGGCGAGGCCGACACTGACGCGGGACCAGTCGAGATCGAGCTCGGAAAGCTGCTGATAGACCGGCCCCGGCGTGGAGCCGCCCGAACAGATCAGGCTGGCCTCGCCCCGGCGCGCCAGGGCATCGGCGAGGCGGGTCTCTATCCAGTGCGCCGCATCGGTCTGCAGCGTCTCCGGGGTGCCGAAAGTGTGGAAGGCGGTTGTCTGGCTCATTGGGCGCAGGGAGACCCCAAGCCCCATCCCTGTCAAGAGCCAAGCGGTCCGCCTGCGTTGGAATTGTCATGGGTGCTTGAAAGCACGCGCGCGCGTGTGTATGTCGCCCGCTTCAACGGGAATCAAAGGCCCGCTGGCACAAGGAACCTGAAACCCGTCCGGCGGGCCGGACAGTAGCGAGAGGAGGCCGCGTTATGGCCAAAGAGAAGTTTGCGCGGAACAAGCCGCACGTAAACATCGGCACGATCGGCCATGTTGACCATGGCAAGACGACGCTGACGGCAG
>NVWP01000105.1 GCA_002733705.1 Henriciella sp.
CAGCGCCGCCAGGCGCGCCAGGCGGCGATCATGCAGGCGATGGCGAGGCCAAGCGCGGCGACTCCCAGGATATGCATGGTGGCTCTCCCAGTCTTTCTGAACCTGAAGAGACTATAGACGAGCTGGCCTAGGCGGGGCCAGTCTCGCTGGTCCTGCGGATGCGGGCAGCTTCGACGTCGTTTACCATGGCCTCGAACTCAGGCGGCAGGGGCGGGGAGGCCCGTTCGACGCCGAGATGGGCGACGACATCCTCCATGGTGACGCGTTCACGCTTGCGGCTGGCAAATCGGGAGATGATCCGGATCCTGGCGGTGAGCTTGCCCTTGTGCAGGAAGTCATGCTCCAGGCACATATAGGTGTCCGTCCAGCCGATGAGTCGGGTTTCGATCTCGAACCGGTCACGCCAGCTCAACATTCTGGAAAGTGTAACGGATTCAGAGCAGACAACCGGAATCCACCCACGCGCCTTCAGCTTGGTCCAGGTGCCAGTGCGCACGATATAGTTGATGACGGCAAGATCGCTGAAGGAGAAGTAGCGGCTGTTCGTCATATGGGCGAACATGTCCTGATCGGTCAGGCGCACCTTCGCCTTGATCCGGGTCGTGTCAAACAGGCTGACACGTTCGCGTGAGAGGTTCGCGCGCAGGAAAACAAAGAGAAGGCGGATAAAGAGGTTCATTCTGTGTCCCGGTGGAACAGGGTCACAAGGCAGCCTGCATCTTGCGCGCCAGTCCGGCATTGAAGTTGACGATGTTCGAGACCGCTTCGTGCGAGAAGGCAGAGCCGGTGTACCAGGTCGCGTGCTTGCCCTGCATCTCCTCCAGCCGGGTGAGAAGACCGTCACGGACGGCATCCTGATGGTAGCGGGCGAAATACTTCCAGGTCCGCTGCAGCACGATATTGGTAATCTCTCCGCCCTCGCGGGAGATTTCCTCGCGCAGGAGTTCCTCAAGTTCGCTGTCGCTATACTCGCCGGATAGCTGGCCGGTGAGATAAAGGTGGCCGCCAAGCTCTGACTCATAGCCGTCATAGCGCGCCGACATCATCTGGCCAGTCTGCGCGCCGGGGGTGAGAGCCCGGCTCCAGGCCGCGACATTGACGTCTGTGAACTTTTCCGATGTCGCGACAAGCGTGGTCGTATAACCATTCCAGCTGAGCGCGCCTGCAGCGAAAGTTTCCTCGGGCAGGGGCTCATCGAGGAGTTTGGTAAAGTCGTCGATCGCCATGGCGCAGACGAGCTGGTCGGCCTCGAAGCTCTCGCCCGCCGCGCTGGTCAGGCGTATTTTGCCGCTCCCGCGCTCTATGCGGGCAATCGGCGTTGCGGTGCGCACATCCAGCGGGGCGGCTACCCGCTCCCAGAAGGCGGTCCAGCCTTCGACGGGCATTTTCAGCTGTTTGAGCAGACCGGTCAGGATAAGATCGAAGTCATTCCAGCGCATGGCCTGAACGATGGGGGTCTCATCGACAAAGCCATAGCCGAGATTGGTCATCGACCGGTACATGAAGCGTTCGATCTTGTGGAGACCCCGCGCGCGCAGCCAGTCGGCTGTTGTCTGGGCAGCTTCCTGCCGGGCGGCTTCTGGTACGGGGTCCTTTTTCAGCTTTGACATGAGACGCTGGCGGCCGCCGAGGAAGCGCAATATCTGAATCGGCAGGGCCGGGCCTTCACCGCGTTTCACATAGTCCAGAAAATCCTCGCCATCGAAACTCTGTTCGCGAAGCGGTTTGAGGTGGATGCCGGTTTCCTTCATCCAGTCCAGCACAATCCTGTGCGCGCGTGTCGTATAGCAGGTGCCCATCTCCACGACCGCATCGCCCTGTATGAAGGAAAAGGACTTTCCTCCCGGCCGGACGCCCGCCTCGAAAACGGTGATATAGGCATCCGTTGCATCGCTGAGCAGCCGGGCGAGACTTAATCCTGCAGGTCCTCCGCCGACGATTGCAATGCGTTGTTGTTCCATTGAGCGTCCTGCTGCTTGCTGGCACGGGTAAAGATGCGCCTTCTGCGACTGTTCTTGTTCGAATGACGAATATTGGGGCGATTCTCGATCAGCCGATTATACGAAACCAACCATGATTATTCGACATTCCGGATTCGTGGATGGTTAAGACACTGCTGATATAGATCAAGAGTGATGGAAAGCTCGCCGCAGGCCACCAGCTGGGCCAAATCCCTGTTTGCGACGCTACCCGCGCCACGTTCGGCTGCGGAGGAACGGGTATATGGCGAGATGCAGCGGCTCATGATCCGCTTGCTGGTTCCCATGGCCGTCATCAATTTCGTCAACGGTCTGATCTATTCGGCGGCCTTCCTGCAATATGTCGGACCCGTACGCGTGGCCGCCTGGTTCACGCCGGTGGTGCTGTTTTCAGCCATGCAGCTGCTGAGCGCGCGAAGCATTAGCAAGAGGGGTGGCCTGAAACGCGTCTCGGTAAAGCTGCTACGGAAGTCGGAAGTCTCATCGCTTTTCCTTGGCGTCGTATGGGGTGCGTCCGCGATTGCCTTCCATACCGAGGACCAGCTCGCCAATCTATTCATCTGTATCGTCATAGCGGGCATGACAGCGGGGACGATGTCGATCCTCGGCCCGGTCGCCAGGGTTGGCAGCCGCTTTCTGCTTGGCAGCGTCAGCGTCATGCTGGCGGCGAATATCGCGCTCAACACGCCTTTCGCCTTTGAAGTCACACTTCTGGCCCTCTCCTTCACAGCGGCGCTGATCATGGGCGGACTTCGCAATTACCGCCATGTCTTTGAAATGGTTGAGCAGAGCATCCAGAGCGAAGGCGCGCGCGAACGTCTGGCTGATGCCATCGAGTCATCCAATGACGCCTTTGCCTTCTATGATGCGAATAATGAGCTCCTCATGGCCAATGCGCGCCATCGCGACTGGTTCGAATGCGGAGAGCCAGATTTCAAGCCGGGGGAAGACTCCGTGCCGGTTCTGCTGGACAGCGGGCGCTGGTTGATGCGCTCGACACGCCAGACAGGGAAGGGCGGGGCTGTTGTTGTGCATACCGACATCACGGCGCTCAAGACACGTGAGCGCGAACTGATCGAGGCCCAGCGCGAGGCCGTCGAAGCCGATGAGGCCAAGAGCCGCTTCCTGTCGACGATGAGCCACGAGCTGCGCACGCCGATGAACATCATTCTCGGTTTCTCCAAACTGATGACCGGTAAGTCCAAGATTGCCCTCTCGCCGGATGATGTGCGTGAATATGCGGACAATATCCACGCAAGCGGTACGCATCTTCTCAAACTGATCAACGACATCATCGATTATTCGAAAGTCGGGCTGGAGCGGCTGCCGGTTCACCCGGTGGATCTGGACACAAAGGGCCTGCTCAGCGAGGCGATCACCCTGGCCGCAGGCTTTGAAGACAAGGTGGCCGCCGGGGATTTCGATGTCGGGATATCGCCGAAAGTCAGCAAGTTGCATGCGGATGAAACCGCGATGAAACGGATCCTGATCAATCTGGTCAGCAATGCAGTGCGCCACAACCCAGAAGGCAAGAAGATCGTGATCCGCGCCGGGGTGGACACCGACGGCGCGCCTTTCATCGCCATCCGCGATTTCGGCCGCGGCATTCCTGAAGAGAAGCTGGAGAAGGTGTTCGACGCTTTCTATCAGGCCGATGGCGATTTCGACCGCGAGCATGGCGGAACCGGCCTCGGTCTGACGCTCTGCCGGCATCTGGCGCGTCTCATGGCTGGCGACGTGGTCCTCAAATCGCGTGTCGGTGTCGGCACGACCGCCATACTGACTCTGCCGCCGAGCTCCATCGGCCGCCCAACCGACCGGCCACGGGCTAGCGAGGACGAGGATGACTGGGTGGGCCCAGCCTCAGAGGCATCGGAGGGATCAGACCGCGACGTCGCCTGAAAGCCCCGCTAGGGGCTACCAGTAACGGTCCAGCGTTTCAGCGACCTCATAGCATGGACGGGCCATTGCCGGTGTTGTGCGTAGCCCGATCATGGCGGACCCTTCCAGAGCTGTGTCCTTTTCGCTAGTGTCGACCCAGCGCGTGCCTGCGACGAAGCCATAATCGAGGCTGGAAATGAACTGGCCGAACTCAAGCTCCCTTTCATCCTTGAACAGGGGAAGCCAGACGAGGAAGGCTGCCTTGGGCCAGCGTTTCATGGCGCGTGGCAGCCATTCGGCAAGCTGCTCCATGTCGCGCTCGGTCTCATAGCTTGGGTCAAGAAAGACCATGAGGCGCTCGCCTCGCCGGGGCTGAAGCTTCAGCGCGCCATTATACCCGTCTTCCTTCAGCGCCCGCGCCCTGTCATCGCCGTCTATCGCGGATTTCAGCTTTTCGAACTCGGCCGGGTGGCGTTCGAAGAAGATCATCCTGTCCTTTTCGCCAAGGCAGTGCTGGGCGATCTTCGGTGAGCCGGGATAGGCCTGCGGGCCGCGCTCGGCCACGAAGTCCAGCCAGGCCTGAAGGGCAGGGGAGTCCGCAGGGCGTTTTTTCAGAAGGCGCAGGACGCCGTCATCGGCCTCGCCCGTTTTGCGGGCCAGCTTGTCATTTAGGTCGTAGGTGCCGGCGGCAGAATGCGTCTCCATATAGAGCCAGTCATGCTGGGCCTGAGCGGCGATCTGGAGAACGGAAAACAGGGCTGCGTGCTTGAGCACGTCAGCCCTGTTGCCGGCATGAAAGCCATGCTGATAGGAAAGCAAGACTTACTCGCCGTCTGTCTTTTCGGCGAGCGAGGCTTCGCGGGCAGCCTCGAACTCATTGCCTTCATACCAGGTCGGCCACTCATCGGAGTTGATGATTTCAAGGCCCACCTCGTAAAGGGCGGTCACATCCTCAACCATGCCAGAGAGATCCCAGTCCTCGGAATACTCGTCCATCGGCTTGTGATAGCGCTGCGCGGTATAGGTGTCGGCTGCGGCACGGCCGGCCGCTTCGCCGCCATCGCGCTTGTCGAGGCCGCCATCGGCATAGAGCATCGGCACGCCCTTCTTGGCGAAGGAGATGTGGTCGGAGCGGTAGAATGAGCCAGCCTCCGGACGCGGATCGGGTTCAACGACGCGGTCCTGCTCTTCCAGCTTGGCTTTCAGTATGTCTTCAAGCTCAGACGCGCCATAGCCGACCACGACCATTTCCTTTGTGCGGCCCACAGGCAGCATGCCGTCCATATTGATACCGGCGACGACCTGGTTCAGCGGGACGGTCGGATTGTCGGCATAATAGGCCGAGCCGAGCAGGCCGGACTCCTCAAGCGTCACCGACAGGAAAAGGCCCGAGCGCGGATGCTCCTCGGCGGCCATGCGTTCGGCGATCTCCAGAAGGGCAGCCGAGCCCGTCGCATTGTCGACCGCGCCGTTGAAGATGTCATCCTGATAGAAGTCCTGGCCCGGTTCCCCGGCGCGTTCTTCGCTCTTCTTGCCGAGATGGTCCCAGTGCGCGGTGTAGAGCATGTATTCGTCGGGCCGCTCAGTGCCCGGCAGGACGCCGACCACATTGCGCGAATCCATCGTGTCGATGCTCTGGACGATGTTGCCGGACACGGTGAGGTCGCCCATGTCGACGGCCTCGAAGCCCGGCTCCTTGGCGGCCGATTTCAGCTCTTCATAGTCGAGGCCGGCTTCTTCGAAGAGCTTGCGGGCCACGTCGACCGTGATCCAGGACTCGAAGGTGGTGCGGTCGGCGCCGCCATTGTCGCGGACCAGGTCGGCCTGCGCGCCGGACCAGGAATTGCGGACCACTTCCCAGGGATAGGAGGCCGGTTCGGTCTCATGGATGATGATCGCGCCGGTTGCGCCCTGACGGGCCGCTTCCTCGAACTTGTAGGTCCAGCGGCCATAATAGGTCATGGCGCGGCCTTTGAAGAGGTCTTCGCTCTCGCGGGCAAAGCCGGGATCGTTGACCAGCATGACGACGGTCTTGCCCTCGACATCGAGGCCCTCATAGTCGTTCCAGTCATATTCCGGCGCAACGACGCCATAGCCGACAAAGACGAGGTCGGAATCGGTGAAGTCGAGGTCGGTCTGATCCTGATGCTTGGTCCAGAGAACCGCGTCCTCCTTCAGCGTCATCGGCATTGCTTCGCCGGAGCCTGTGCCGTTGAAGGTGATGGAAGAGGCGTTCTCATCGATGCTCTGCTCGACCATGGCGACGGTCTGGAACCAGCCGCCATCCTCGCCGCCCGGCTCAAGGCCGATGCGTTCCATTTCACGGGCGATCCAGAGCGCCGAGTTCTCGCCCGCTTCGCTGCCCGGACCGCGGCCCTCATAGGCGTCGTCGGCGAGGGTGGAGATGCGCACGGCAAGGTCTTCGGCGGTGATCTCCGTCGATGTCTCTTCCGGCAGGGGCAGGATGAGTTCGGCGCTCTGATCGCCAGACATGTCGCCGCCGGCATCCTCTTCCATGGCGGCGCCGTCTTCGGTGGCTTCCGCATCCGGGGCGGCGGCCTCATCTGCAGGTGTCGCCGGCTCAGAACAGGCGGCGAGGGCGAGCAGCGAAATGGCTGGCCAGAAAGAGCGTTTCATCATGATCTCCTGAATCGATTGCTGGCCCGGTTGTGACACAGGCGCTCAATCGCCACAAGAAAACCGCTGGAAGGGTCGCGTGAGCGGTCAGCGCCTCAGGGGAGGGGAATATAGTCGGTCTCGCCCTCAGGCAGGCTGAAACGGGTTCCCGCCCAGCCGTTTTCAATGGAATCAGTCCAGCCTGCGCGCGCTTCATCGATGAGGGCCTGATCGCTGGCAACGAGGTTCCAGTCGATGAGGCGCGGGCCATCCATCTTCTGTCCGCCGGCCAGCATGAGATGGCTGTCTTTCGAGGCGTTTACGGAGGCGGGTTCGCCGGGCTTCAGGATCACCATATTGCCATCGCCATACGTCTTGCCCGCGATCTCAGCTGAGCCGCCAGCGATGTAGATTGCGCGTTCATCGGCAGCATCGCCGGGAATGTCGAATGTTGCTCCGTCCGGCGCGGTAACGCCGACATACCAGATGCCCCATGGAAACTCGACCGGAGAGCGGTGGCCCCACGCCTCCCCGGCCAGCACCTGCGCCCGCGCACCGCCAAGATCGAATTCCGGCAGCGTGACCCTGGCGTGGTGGGGGAAGGAAGGCTCACAGGTTTCATGCGTCTTGGGCAGGGCGACCCAGGTCTGGATGCCGTGCATGCGCATGCCGGCCTCGCGCTCTTCGGGGGGCGTGCGTTCGGAATGGACGATCCCCTTGCCGGCTACCATCCAGTTCACAGCGCCGGGCCGGATCGTGATGTCGGAGCCGACCGTGTCCCTGTGGGCGATTGCGCCGTCAAAGAGATAGGTCACCGTGGCGAGGCCGATATGGGGGTGTGGGCGCACGTCGAAACCCTTGCCGGGCGGATAGTCCACGGGGCCGAAATGGTCGAAGAAGATGAACGGGCCGACCATCCTGCGCTTGTGGAAGGGGAGCACACGGCGGACCTTGAACCCGCCGCCAAGGTCGCGCGGGCGGGCATCGATAACGAGGTCTACGGGATCAGACATGCAGGGGCGTCCTTGTCTTGGCTGCGGCGCCCCTCATCTTGGCCCAAGTGAGCGCCGATCTGAATAGATATCTTGAGCAATTGCGCGCCTGCACGCTCTGTGCGGGCGATATGCCGCGTTCGCCCAATCCGATCGTGCGCGCGGCAAGGGGCGCGAAAATCCTGATCGCCAGCCAGGCGCCCGGAAATCTCGCTGATCTGTCCTCCAGGCCGTTTGCCGACCCGTCCGGCGTGCGGCTGCGCAGCTGGATGGGGGTGAGCGAGGGGGAATTCTATGACGAGTCGCGCGTCGTCATCGCGCCGATGGGCTTCTGTTTTCCGGGCTATGACAAGAAGGGCGGCGACCTGCCGCCGATGAAGGTGTGCGCGCCGACCTGGCGGCCCGGCCTTCTGGAGCGGCTGCCAGATATAGAGCTTGTGCTGGCCATCGGCGGATACGCCCAGAGATGGCATCTTGGGCCGGCTGCCTCACGCACGCTTACCGAAACTGTTCGTAACTGGCGCACGCATATGGAGGCCGGTATCCTGCCAACCCCGCATCCAAGCTGGCGCAATAATGCATGGCTGAAGAAGAACCCCTGGTTCGAGACCGAGGTCCTGCCCGTGTTGCGACAGAAAGTGAGAGACCTGCTTTGAGATGGCTTGCCCTGCTGCCCCTGCTTATCCTGACCGCCTGCGCCACGCCGCACATGCAGGAGGCTCTGATGCCTGACGGCACGCCTCAACCACGTTTCGAGCCGGAGCTTTCGACGTTTACCAGCTTTGATGGTGCTGAACTTGGCCTGACAGTCTGGCAGGCGGATGCGGGCGTTGAAGGGGCTGGCGCCGAGCATGTCATTCTCGGTGTGCACGGCATGAATGACTACGCCAACGCCTTTCATATGGTCGCCCCCTGGTTCGCAGAGCGGGGCGTGACGACCTATGCCTATGATCAGCGCGGCTTTGGCCGGTCTGTCGAGCGCGGCATCTGGCCGGAGCCGGACTTGATGAGGGAGGATATTCGGGTTGCCATTGATCTTGTCCGGGCGCGCCATCCAGATGCGACCCTGACGCTGATCGGGATATCCATGGGCGGCTCTGCGGCGATGACGCTGTTCGGATCGGACAATCCGCCGGAAGGCGTGGACCGGCTGATCCTGTCGGGGCCAGGGCTTCGCGGCTGGGGCGCCATGAACTGGCTCTATCGCGGTGCCCTCTGGCTCTCGGCGCATACGCGTCCCGGCTGGGTCGTGCGCCCGCCGCGCGGGGTCAAGATCGAGCCGTCGGACAATGTTGAGATGCTGCGCCGGATGATGGAGGACCCCCTGCGGATGACGGACAACCGCATCGACCAGGTCTATGGCGTCGTGGCGCTTATGGAGGCGGCGCATGAGGCCGCGCCGAAGCTGCCGGAAAGCCTCCCGACACTGATGACCTATGGTGCGAGGGATATTGTCGTTCCGCCGGGCGGTGTGAGGCGGACGCTGAAGATCCTCGCGCCCCATGTTCGCACCGCCTATTACCCCAAGGGGTATCATATGCTGCTGAGAGACCTTCAGGCCGAAACGGTCTACGCTGATATGTGGGCTTTCATGCAAGATCCTTCTGCGCCCCTGCCATCCGGCGTTTCAAGCATACCTGCCAAGTGAAGGTAGCAGTTGACCGCTCCATATAGGCCGCTAAGGCCGGGGCGAGAGATTGAGGAGATCATTCATGTTCGACCATCCATCCTTTGACGGCCATGAAGGCGTTCACATGTTCGAGGACGCGGCGAGCGGCCTGAAGGCCATTATCGCGGTTCACTCGACCGCGCTTGGCCCTGCGGCAGGTGGATGCCGGATGTGGAATTACGACACCGGTGAGGAAGCCCTGCGCGATGCGCTGCGCCTCTCCAAGGGGATGAGCTTCAAGAACGCCATGGCGGGCCTTCCGCTGGGCGGCGGCAAGGCGGTCATCTGGGGCAACTCCAAAACCGGCAAGTCAAAGGAGCTGTTCGAGGCGTTCGGGCGGGCGATCAATTCGCTGAACGGTTCGTACTATACCGCAGAAGACGTCGGGATCAGCCCGCAGGACATGCAGATTGTAGCGACGCAGACAGAATATGTCGCCGGTCTGGACCAGGGCGATGCGGCGAGCGGCGATCCGTCCCCGATCACGGCGCTGGGTGTCTATCGCGGCATCAAGGCGAGCGCCAAGCGCGCATTCGGCAGTGACAGTCTCGAAGGCCGCACGATTGCCGTTCAGGGCGTCGGTCATGTCGGCGGCTATCTTTGCGATCACCTCGCCGAGGAGGGGGCCCACCTCATCATTACCGATATCGATCAGGATCTTCTCAAGGCCGTGAGCGAGCGGACCGGCGCGAAGATCGTCGCGAGCGACGAAATCTATGACCAGGATGTCGATATCTTTTCGCCGAACGCCCTCGGCGCCGTGATCAATCCCGAAACGCTTCCGCGCCTCAAGGCCAAGGTCGTGGCGGGCGGTGCCAACAATCAGCTTGCCATCGCCGAGATGGATGCCGCCCTTCGCGATCGCGGGATTCTCTATGCGCCCGACTATGTCATCAATGGCGGCGGCATCATCAATGTGGCCGCAGAGATTTCGGGCGCCTATTCCCGCAACTGGGTCATGGGCAAGCTCAATATCCTGATCGAGACACTGGGCGAAGTGCTGGACGAAGCCAAAGACCGCAACGCCCCGACCAATGAGGTCGCCGAGAAGATTGCGCGTGCGCGGATCGCAGAGGCGCAGTCTTCCTGAGTTTGAGAGAATGAGGCGAAGCGCCGGCGCCTAGCGCCGGCGTGACCACCAGCCGCGACGTTTCGGCTTCTCTTCGGTCTTTTCTTCTTTCGCAGGTTCATCCTCATCGCTGGAGATCAGCACAGGCTCGCTTGCGACCGGTTTTTCCGGGTCGAAGACAGCTGCTGTGGACGGAGAGGTTTCAGCCTCGGTGGCCTCATCCGTCGTTTCATCCTGAGAGGACGTCTCATCTGCCGCGCCGGTTTCTGTATCAGCTTGCGGCGCAGGCTGTTCCGTCTCAACGGCCTTTACCGGGGGTTCAGGCTGCGGCTCTGCCTTGGCAGGGGCGTCCGCGCGCGCTTCTGCTGGCGTCTCGTTTTCAGCGGTCTTGTCTGAAGCGCCGCTCGACTCGCTGGAGCTGGCAGTCTGATCGTTTTGTTGTGTTTCCGATTCAGGCTTTTTCGACTGACGGCGGCCGCCGCGGCTGCGAGGCGGTGGAGCGATTGGCTTCGTCCGGATCGGGCAGGGCAGGGGGCTCATCGTCGAGCAGGGCGGCTGGGCTGTGGGCGAGGCCATCGAGCAGCGCGCCGCCATCGGCAGGCACGACCGGGT
>NVWP01000106.1 GCA_002733705.1 Henriciella sp.
GCTCGCCGACGAGAACGGCGACGTGTGGGAGGCTCCGGTCGATGAGAACGCCGAAATGGTCGAGATGCTCGAGGCCTCGCGCCAGTACCGCAACATGATCGAGGCCATGTCCACCGCCAAGCAACTGATGCTCGAAACGATGAGAATGAAATGATCACACCGATGACCAACCAGGCAGCCATGTCTGCGACGACTGCGTCCACCGCAACCTCCGGCCGCGGAATGGACGCGCTGGGGCAGGGCGATTTCCTGCGCCTGCTGACCGTCCAGATGCAGCAGCAGGACCCTTTCGACCCCGTCGACAACAAGGAAATGCTGGCGCAGATGGCGCAGTTTTCCTCGCTCGCAGGCGTCAGCGAAACCAATTCCATGCTCGAGCAGATCGCGGACAAGCTCGACCAGCTGATCGATACCACCGCCTCCGCTTCCGCATCCAATATCTGATCAGGGAGACAGTCCATGTCCTTCTATACCTCGCTCAATGGCATGAAGAATGCGCAGACCTCGCTCGGGGTGATCGCGCACAATATCTCGAACTCGGAAACCTACGGCTTCAAACGCAGCCGGACCGAATTCTCCGAAATCGTCGCCGGTTCGGCGCTCGACCTGGCGATTACCGGCGATGGCTTTTTCACCACGCGGTCGGCTTCCGACGGGTCGACGCTCTATACGCGTTCGGGCTCGTTCTCGATGACCGAAAGCGGCAATATCGCGGATAGCGCAGGCAATCGCCTGCAGGTTTTCGCAGTCGATGCCAACGGCCAGGTGACCGGCAATGCCATCGGCGATGCGCAGGTGCCGCCGGTCAATGCCAACGGTTCGGAATTCGCCGGCGTGACCGTCACGGCCACTGGGATTGTCCAGGCATCCTATGCCGACGGCACGGTCGAACCGGTCGGGGCAGTGGCGCTTGCCAGCTTCATTTCGCCCACCGGTCTCAAGAAGGTCGGTTCGGCAAACTGGGAAGGCACCGGCGTCATTCCCGACCATGAGGTTGAGGCAGAGGGCGCGCTTGATGTGGCGCTTGGCCTGCTGCAGGCGGAAGAGGGCGGCACGGGACGCTGAGGACCTGGAAGGCGGGCCGCGTCAGAGCCCCGCATCGGACTGCGGCGAATGACTGGAATGACCGATGGCGAGTGTGACGTCGCCGATCCGCCAGTCGGCGTCGCGCAGGGTCCGTTCGGCCTCTGCAATCTGGTCATCGCCGGGGCGTGATCCGGTGAGGGTGACGAACGCCTCGCCGAAGACGAGGTGGCCGACCTCGCGCAGGCGAAGGTCCGCGGTGTCGATCCAGCCTATGGCCTGCAGGCGTTCGCGTAGCGCTTGGCGAAGCTCATTGCCGTCAGAGCCGAGCGGGTCGGGCGTGCGGTCCAGAAGCTGGGCGCCGGAATCCTTGAGGTTGGAAAACCCGTCCTTGATGATGCTGAACGAGATGAAGAGCGCGGCGGCCGCGTCCGCCCACCAGAGGCCGAAGCCGATGCCGATAATGCCGACGATGGCTGCGGCGGCTGTCTGCCAGTCCGCCGCATTCATGGCGGCGTCGGCATAGAGGGCCTTGTCGTTCAGCTTGCGCGCGAGCGGCAGTTTCATCCGTCCCAGTATGGCGGCCGGCAGCCCGGAATAGACAAGCACGCCGATCATGATCCAGCCCATCCAGATGGGGTGGCCGAAGATGTAGCTGGTCGGGATGGTCGGCTTCTCCTGCTTCAGGAGCGCCATGGAGGAGTCGTACATCAGATAGGCGCCCATCAGGAAGAGGGCGAGCGAGCTGGAAAGATAGGCAATGGTCGATGCGCGGTGAAAGCCGAAGGGGAAGGTTTTCGATGGCGCGCGGCGCACCAGCCGGATGGCGATGAGGAAGGAGAGCGGCGGAATGAGGCTGAGCGAGTCTTCCAGCCAGGCCGCCTTCATGGCCTGCGACGCGCCCATGACGAGATACATGACAGCGACCACGCTGAGCAGATAGGCGAAGGTGATCCGTTCCAGCCAGATCGCCTTGCGCCGCGTGGGCTGGAGGTTTTCAGGATACTCATATTTCGGGGCGAGTTTCATGATGGCTGCTCCTGCATGGGCCGGCATCCCGGTCTGGCGGGCAGGGAACGGGTGAGGGCGGCATAGAGGGCGTTCTCGCCATGTGGCAGGGCCAGAACATGCGTGGTCTTCATCAGCGGCTCACCGGTGGGGGTGAGGCCATGCTCCTTGAGGGTAAATTCTTCGGCAATGGCCCCGCTGCTGTCCTCTGTCAGCTTGTCCACACGGGTGATGGTGTAGTCTTTCTTCTCTGCCTTGTGGGCGAGGCCGGACGCGCGCTCGACCTCCAGCGTCATGGATTTGAGTTCATCCTCAGCGATGGAGACAGCGCCCGGCCCGGCAAGTCCGGCATAGACGTGGCAGGTGGAGATGGGAGCCGACAGGGAGACGTGTTTCTTCCAGGGCGAGGCCTTGGTGAGGCCACCGGCGACGAGATGAAGGTCGCCGCCCTTGAGCGATTCCAGAAGCTCTGCCTCTTCGCCCCGGATCCAGTCTATCTTGAGCCCTTCGCGCTCTGCGAGGGCGCGGATGATATCGGCTTCGACACCGGTTGGTGCGCCGTCATTCCACGAAATCCAGGGGGCTGCGTCGGAGACACCGACTTCCAGGGCGCTTTCCTTCGCCTGCTCCAGCGAGCCTCTTATGTCTGCCGGATAGCGCTCGCCGCATGCGGCGAGGCCGAGGGCCATCAGCGCGGCCAGTGAAAGGATCTTGATCGGGGCGGCATTCTGCATGCCACCCGAACGCAGATTGTGTCAGACCGGTTCCAGCACCCCTGGAGCGTGTACCTAGTCCTTGAAGACCGGGGCGCGCTTTTCGCGGAAGGCGGTAGCGGCTTCCGCGAATTCGGGCGACTGCAGCTGTTCTGCGAAGATCTTCCCTTCAGCCTGCATCTGATCGGCGATCTCGTTGCGGGCATTGTTGATGAGCGCCTTGGATTTCCGCACGGCGGAGGGGGCAGAGGCCGCGATGCGGTGGGCAGTCTCCATCGTGGTCGTCATGAGGTCTTCATCTGCGGTGACACGTGAGACAAGTCCGCAGGCAAGCGCTTCGTCTGCGCTGAGAATGCGTCCCGCCAGAAGGATATCATTGGCCATGGAGCGCCCGACCACGCGCGGCAGGGTGAGAGAGGAGCCCGCCTCCGGCACGAGGCCGAGCTGCGCGAAAGGGGCGCGGAAATTGGCGCTCTGGCCGGCATAGGCGATGTCGCAATGGAGCAGCATGGTGAGGCCCACCCCGATGGCCGGGCCATTGACCGCGGCGATGAGGGGCTTTTCCGCGTCGCGGATTGCGTTGAGGAAACGGGTGACCGGCGGGGTGCCCTTCTCGCGCTCATCAATAGAGGCGAAATCGGAGAGGTCGTTGCCGGCCGTGAACATGTCGCCATCGCCGGTGAACACGATGGCGCGGATCGACTTGTCGCCATTGGCGCCGTTCACAGCGTCCGCCATCGCGCCATACATGGCCTGGGTGAGCGCATTCTTCCGCTCGGGCCGCGCAAGGGTGATGGTCAGGATGTGGTTGCTGAGTTCAGTCCTGATATGTTCGCTCATGGGGCAGCGCTCCGGTTTGAAATGTCGGTGTCAGGCTTTTCGCGCAAACCCCATGCCCGGCGCAAGCTGTCCGCGACGGCAGGCGGTGAGCCGGCTCAGGCCTGTGCCGAAGCGAGCACGCGTTCGGGCAGGGCGGAGACGGTGTAGCGGTAGCTGCCGGGCTGGATATCGACTTCGGCCTCTCCGCCGAACGTCTTTGGCGCAATCCGCTTCAGGATGACGCTGCCAAAGCCGCCATTGGCCTTCTTGGCGCTGGCGTCGCGGCGTGGGATGGTCAGGCTTTCTTCCCAGGAGAAGTGGAGCTGATCGGCAGAAGACCATCCAAAGCGGGCCGTGCCGCCCTCGCCGCCGAGAGCGCCATGCTTGACCGAATTGATGCCAAGTTCGTGCAGCATCAGAGACATGGCGAAAGCTGCGCGGGGTGTGATCTCGAAATCATCCTCGGTCTGGACCGTGACGACAGGCTCGCCCGCGCCGGCTTCGAAGGCGGCGAGCGTCTGCTCTGCGAGCTCGCGAATGGAGACCGACTCCCGGCCGCCGGAGGCGATGAGCGACTGGGTCAGCGCCAGCGCATTCACCTTTTCGCGCAGGCGGCTGACATATTCCTCATGCTCGAGGTCTGCCTTGTCGAGCAGGGAGATGAGCGAGGAGACGTGGGCATACATATTGCCCATGCGGTGCTGAAGCTCGCGGTTGATGACCGACAGCTCGCTCATCTCGCGCAGCTTCTCATCCTTGTCGATGAGGCCGACGACACTGTCGGCAAGGTCGCGCAGGATTTCGCGGTCCGTGTCGTCAAAGGTCTCGCGCGGCTTGTAATCGAGGACGCAGAGCGTGCCGAGCGCGTGCCCCTGTGAGGTGATCAGCGGCGCGCCGGCATAGAAGCGGATGAATGGCTCACCCGTCACAAGCGGATTATCGGCGAAGCGGGGATCCTTTGTGGCGTCGAGGACGACCATGATGTCAGGCGCTTCGATCGCATGGGTGCAGAAAGAGATATCGCGGCTGGTTTCGGTGCCTGAAAAGCCGTGGCAGGATTTGAACCACTGGCGATCACTGTCGACCAGCGAGACCAGCGCCGTTTCCGTCTCGAGAGAATTGGCTGCAAGTCGAGTGAGACGGTCGAAGCGTTCCTCCCGCTCGCTATCGAGCAGGTTCGTTTCTGAAAGAGCCCTCAGGCGCTCCGTCTCGCTCATATCCCTCCGCACACACAGGCCCGTCCTGCGGGTGCTCTCCCAAGCCTTACTCATCTAAAAGGTGTTCTACTAACGGCCTTGCTGCAAGACCAGATAGGCCTCAGGATACTGCTTTTATGAAGTTTTGAAAGATAGGTGATGCTCAATCACTGATATGCGCGCCGCCTGCGCTCACCTCGATCTGCTGGGCGCGATCTCCGAACGCCTCAAAAAGGAAGCGTTCCGTGCCTGTCAGCCAGCTCTGGCCGGGCAAGGCGTCCAGCTCTTCGAACAGGGCGGCCCGCCTGTCGGCGTCGAGATGGGCGGCCGCCTCATCAAGGAGGAGAAGCGGCGCGGGCCCGGAGTCGTCGCGTGACAGGGCGCCTGCCGAGGCCAGAATGAGGCCGATAAGCAGCGCCTTCTGCTGGCCGGTGGAGGCATCGCCGGCGACCATGCCAGTCGGGCGGTGAATGACGGTGAGGTCGCTGCGGTGCGGGCCGGAGAGCGTGCGCCCGGCGGCCATGTCGCGGCGGCGCATGCTGCGATAGGTTTCGCTGAGGGTCTCAAAAATCGTCTTGAAGTCTTCGCCCCTGATGGCCGCAGCCTCCGCGTCCCCATCGAGTGAAAGATCGCCTTTTGGAAAATAGCCTTCCGGCCGGGCATCGACGGCTGCCTGGAGGTTTTCAAGGACACTGGCCCGGTTGATCGCAAGCTCTGCGCCCGCTTCGGCCATGCGGGTCTCGATCGCATCAGCCCAGGCTGGGTCGACATGGCCGCGCTCCAGAAGCGCGTTTCGTTCGCGCATGGCGCGTTCATAGCGGGCGGCGGCCTGTCCGTGGGAGGGAATGTGCGACATGACCTGACGGTCGAAGAAACGCCGCCTGTCGGACGCACCGCCGCGAAAGATGGAGTCCATGGCCGGTGTGAGCCAGACAATACGGACAAGGTCTGCAAGGTCGCCGGCCTGGGCGGGCGCGCCATCGAGACGGATCACGCGCTTGGCGCCCGTGCCCTCTGTTTCGAGGCCGACGCCGATGCGCCGGTCATCGAGGGTGGCCGAGACGGTCCACCCATCCGGCGCGCCGTGGCGGGTGAGCTCAGTCAGTTTTGCGCTGCGAAGGCCACGGCCGGGCCCGAGCTGAGAGATGGCTTCCAGCAGATTGGTCTTGCCCGCTCCATTGGCGCCGAACAGGCAAACGTGCCGCCCGTCGAGATCGAGGGCAAGCGTCTCGTAATTGCGGAAATCCTTGAGGCGCAGGCGGGTAAGGGCGGTCATCGCCCCCGTTTACACCCGAAGCGGCATCAGCACATAGCGTGCGGCCGGGTCGGCAGGGTCCAGGATGAGGGCGGGTGAGGCCGGATCGTTCAGCATGAACTCAGCGTCTTCGGCCTCAATCTGAGCGGTGACATCGAGGAGGTATTTGGCATTGAAGCCGATCTCCATCGGGTCTGCGCCATAGTCGCACTCAATCTCTTCATGGCCCTGGCCGGTTTCGGCCGAATTGACGGCCAGGACGACCTTGCCGTCTTCCAGCGAGAGTTTCACCGAGCGTGAGCGCTCTGCCGAAACGGTGGAAACGCGGTCCACGGCGGCCTCAAAGGATTTGTTGTCGATGACGAGGCGCTTGTCATTGCCCTTCGGAATGACGCGCTGATAGTCCGGGAAGGACCCGTCGATGAGCTTCGAGGTGAGCACCGCGCGCCCGGCCCGGAAGACGATCTTCGTTTCGGAGACCGATACAGAGACATCGCCATCGGCGCTGTCGATCAGGCGGCGCACTTCTGCGATGGCCTTGCGCGGGACAATGACGCCGTCGAGGTTCTCCGCCCCGGCCGGCGCCTCGCAATCGGCGAGGGCGAGACGGTGGCCGTCGGTTGCGACCGCGCGCAGGACCTTGCCCTTGTCGCCATCGGCGGTGTGGAGATAGACGCCGTTGAGATAGTAGCGCGTCTCCTCGGTGGAGATGGCAAAACGGGTCTTGTCGATCAGGCGGCGCAGATCTGCGGCCTCGACATCGAAACTGACGGCATTGTCGTCGCCGGTCATGGTCTGGAAGTCTGTGGCTGGCAGGGTTGGCAGCGCGAAATTGGAGCGGCCTGACCGGATGGTCAGACGGCGGTTTTCCGGATTGAGCTCAAGCTCCACATCGGCGCCAGATGGCAGCTTGCGGACAACGTCAAACAGGGTCCCGGCGGGCGCGGTGACGGCGCCTTCGCTGGAAATCGTGGCATCGGCGCTGTCGACGGCCTCGATGTCGAGATCGGTGGCGACGAAGGTGACTTCGCTGCCTTTGGCTTCCATCAGCACATTGGACAGGATCGGGATCGTGTTGCGCCGCTCCACCACGTTCTGCACGTGGCTGAGTGCGTTCAGCAGGTCACTTCGTTCAATCGTCAGCTTCATGCGTCAGCCCTATCAGCAGCCCGGTCGCGGGGCCACATCTTTCCTGCCCGGATGGCCGGGCGTTTCAGTCGAATCGGCCCGCCTCCTGCGGGGAGACGGGCCGAGTACACTTGTCAAAATCGCTGAAATTGCAAGCCCCGAGCGGCGAAACGCTGCGGAGATTTCAGCCGGCCGGCGCCCTGGGCGTCAGCCATTGCCTTCGGACTGGATGTCGAACACGGTCTCGCGCACCTGTTCGACCTGCCGGACCATCTCCGGATCAGTCTGCATCAGCTTCTTCACCTTGCGCCAGGCATGGATCACCGTGGTGTGATCCTTCTTGCAGAAGGCGCGGGCGATCTGGGGCAGCGACTTGTCGGTCATCTCGCGGCAGAGATACATGGCGACCTGACGCGGCGCGCAGATGGAGCGCGACTTGCTGGCGCTTTCGATCTCCGACTTGGTCAGCTCATAATGGCGCATGGTGGCGCGCTTGATATTGTCGAGCGACGGGGCCTGATACTCGCCCTGCTGGCGGCGAAGCACCGTGCCCAGCATTTCCAGCGTCGGCTCAACCTCGCCATAGCGGGTCTCTGTCTGCAGCGAGTAGAGCACGCCGCAGAGGTCCCGGCCCGGGCCGCGGACGGTGGAGACGATCTTTTCGGTCATCTCCTCGTCGAGGATGAAGTTCGGCTGACCGGCCTGGATCAGGCTGGTGTGGAGCTTCACGATCTCACGGCGCATTTCCTGATCGGGCAGGCCAACCTCGACGGCTGCCGCGCCCATCAGCTCACCGCGCATGCGCGCCGAGAAGCCTTTCAGGTCACCGGGTGCCTCATCGGCGGTGAGAAGGACGCGGCCGCCTTCGGCTGTTACCGAGCGAAGGGTGGCGAAGAAAGCCTCATCGGTCTTCTTCTTGTTCGCGATCCACTGAAGGTCGTCGATCAGGAGAAGGTCGTTGTGGCGCACCTGCGATTTGAGCTGGCGGGTGTCGCCGTCGCGCGCGCCGTCGACAAAGGCGGTCATGAATTCCTCAGCCGACATATAGGTCACGCGGCGTCCATCTTCCTGACGGGCGATCGCCTTTTCCATGGCGCGCAGGATATGGGTCTTGCCGGTGCCCTGACGGCCATAGATGAGCGCGACGTCAGCAAAGATCTGGCCGTCCTTCACGATCATTTCGGCAAGGCGAACGGCGGCGCGGTTGGTGTCGCCGACAATGAGCGTATCGAAGCTCATCGCTTCGCCGTGACGCGGCTGGGACGAGGTCTGTGCGCTGGCGGCGGGCGTTTCGGCTGCCTGGGCCGCTGTCTCATCCGCGCGCCAGGGATTGCCGACGAGATCGCGCGTGTCTGCCGGGATATCCTTCCAGCAGGTGATCTTCAGGGCGCGCTGGCGCGGATCGGCCTTGCGCCAGGCGCGGCGCAGCATTGGCCGGTGGTACGAGTTGATCCGGTCGCAGGCGAGCTGGTCGCGCGCCGCGATCAGGACTGTACCATTGTCATCAGCGACAAAGCGCAGGTCTGAAATCCAGGTGTTGTAGTCGTGGGCAGAGGTCTCGCTGCGTGCATCCTCGAGCACTGCCCGCCAGAGATCCATGCCCCGGTGATTGTCGCCGCGTTGAGTGTTGGTATTCTTCTCAGTCTCTCGTCTGCCAGATTCTTCTTGCAGCCCCATAGGATCTTCCCCTCTATCTGTGTTTTGGTCCTACTCTCTACGCGTCGACTTGCGATCATAGCTCGGGCGTTCGGGCCTTTTGGGGCCCGTTGATTTTTTACGCCGTACAGAGATCAAATTCCGTCGATGGGTTAACTTAAACATAGGGCTTCTGAACGTGTCCAGCGGCCTTTTTTCGAATCAGCCGTAGTTATATTCTTGACACCTTCGGGGGTCGCCAAAAGCCACTGTGAATCAAGCTGCTAGGCAGCTGAAAAAAATTATAGGAACGATTTGTGCTACTTTGACGAGTGTCGTGTTCCGATTTTGTTCTGTCAACTTTCAGGGGGTCCAAACACTGTGGAAAACACCCCTTTGACTGTCAAAAACCCGATGTTTTTAGAGGCTTAGAAAGCCATAAAAAAGGCCCGCATGATACACCATGCGGGCCCTGCAAATTTGCATTCAACTGTATCTTCTACAGATCGCGTCAGCCCATCGCCTTCACGCGGGCGCTGAGGCGCGAAATCTTCCGTGCCGAGGTGTTCTTGTGAAGAACCCCTTTGCCGGCTGCGCGCATGATTTCCGGCTGGGCGGCCTTGAGCGCATCCTGGGCAGCGGACTTGTCGCCGGATGCGATTGCTTCTTCCACCTTGCGGATGAAGCTGCGCATACGCGAGCGGCGTGCGGTGTTGACTTCCGTGCGGCGCGCGATCTTGCGCACCATCTTCTTGGCTGAGCGTGTGTTCGCCATCAAAAACTCCTGAGTGTCCCGTCGGACGCAAGCGGCGGATATACCCAAAGGCCCCTGCCGCGTCAACTGTGAGGGGCTGCACTCGCTGAAGAAAGCGCAGCGCCCTTCCGGGTGCGTCGGACGGGCGCAGGAACGATCCCCCGCCGCAGGCTTTGAATTTGCACAAGCAGAAGGAGACAATCATGCCACAGAAAGCGCGTGCCGCCATTGTCGACAAGTCCGAAGCCGAATTCCGGATTGCCGATGTCGAGATAGATGAGCCGGGTCCACATGAGGTCCGCGTCAAACTTGTCGCGACAGGTCTTTGTCATACCGACCTTGCCGTCCGGGACGGCGTGCTGCCGGCAAATTTTCCGGTGGTGCTGGGTCATGAGGGCGCTGGCGTGGTTGAGGCCGCCGGCGCACATGTGCACGACCTGAAGGAAGGCGACCGGGTCGTGCTGAGCTATGGCTCGTGCGGCGATTGCCGGCCCTGTATGGAAGGGGACCCGGCCTATTGCGACCATTTCACCGACCTCAACTTCCTCAACAAGCGGCTTGGTTCCGACAAGCCCGTGCTGGGTGGCGAGGTAAATGGCGCCTTCTTCCAGCAGTCGTCTTTCGCGACCTTTGCCATCGCCCATGAGCGCAATGTCGTGAAAGTGCCCGATGAGGCGCCGCTGAAACTGCTCGGCCCGCTGGGCTGCGGTATCCAGACCGGCGCGGGCGCTGTTCTGAATACGCTGGCGCCGCGTGCGGGCACCTCCATCGCGGTCAGCGGTGTCGGCAGTGTCGGGCTTTCAGCGGTGATGGCGGCGAAACTTGCAGGCTGTCATCCGATCATCGCCATCGACATGCAGGAGGAGCGCCTGAAGCTCGCCAGTGAGCTTGGTGCGACCCATACGATAAATGCCGGCGATGGCGAGGTGCCTGAGATGGTGCGCAAGATTGCGCCGGAAGGTGTCGATGCCGTGATCGAGTGTTCGGGCGCCAAGCCGGCCGCTGCCATCGCGTGAGACTTGAACGCCACTGCCGCATGACTGAGCCGGTGCTCGAGACCCGCGGCCTCTGCAAGGCCTTCGGCGCGCTCACCGCGACCGACGACGTGTCGCTGACGCTGCGCCCGGGCGAGATCCACGCGCTGATCGGGCCGAACGGTGCGGGCAAATCCACGCTGATCAAGCAGATCTCGGGCGAGATCGCGCTCGATGCGGGCGAG
>NVWP01000107.1 GCA_002733705.1 Henriciella sp.
GGAAGGCCGCAATTATGCGCGTGAGCGGCTGAAGGAGATCATGGAGAAAGACGACGGGCGGGACGGCCAGACGGCGGTTCACAAGCTGGACGGTCACAGCGAGTATGAGCTTGGTCAGGAGGCCGGGCGCGGGGAGCGCAGGCCGTCCATGAAGGAGCGTCTGGAGGGCGTGCTGAACAGGCCGCGCGAGCGATTGGAGATCGAGGACACGCCGAAGAAGGACCGGGAAGCAGAGAACGAGCGGGAGATCGACAGGGACACGGATCGTGACCGTGGCCTCAGTCATTGACACTGGACGGAATCAAGAGACTGGCCGGAGGCGCTTGGAGCCGAGGTCACAGCCCTGACAAAACTCAAGGTGCTGGGGGAGTTGGTGATCGAGACCTGTTCGGTCGCGATGCGCCTTGGCATGGCGGACATCTGGACCTGGCTGCGCGGCGAGGGGCTGCGTCTGGCCGTCTGTTCAAACCTATCCAGCGACCATGTTGCGGCCTTGCGGGACACGCTGCCCGGACAGCCGGAGGTGCTGTCCTGCAAGGTCGGGGCGATCAAGCCGGAGCCAGCGATCTATGCGCGGGTGGACGGGTTGCAGATCAAGGTGGATAAGGTGCTGTTCGTCGGGGACACGCCGCGCGCCGACATTGAGGGGTCGCAGGCGGCGGTCATTCATCATCCCCATGCACAGCCTTGTGGTGCTCGCGACGGGCGTCGCGGAGAATTTTGACCCCACCCCAGATGAATATACCGGCAACGGCGACGCCGACGGCCAAGTCCGGCCAGTTGGAGCCCAGCCACCAAACGAGTCCTCCGGCAACGAGGATGCCGCCATTCGCCGCGAAATCGTTCCAGCTGAACGTATTCGCAGCGCGGACGTTGACGTCGGGATCGTCTATCCTGTTCAGAAGCCAGACGCAGATCACGTTCACGATGGCCGCAATCACCGACATCACGATCATCAACCCGCCGAGTGGCTCTGATCCGGCGTAATAGCGCCGGACCGCATCCACCAGAACCCCAATTGCGAACAGCAGAAGCATTCCCCCCGAGACGTTTGCGGCCGCTCGTTTCCACTTGTCCGCCCGCGTCAGCGCAAAGAGACTGATGGCATAGACGACCGTGTCGGAAGTGTTGTCCAGACCGTTGGCGATCAGACCGCTGGAATCCCCGATGGCTCCGGTTACGAAGAACCCTATGGCAATCGCCAGATTCAGCAGCAGCACAATCCACAGTGCGCGTCTTGCCGATGCGTTCTTTTGCTCTGCCATGTAACGTCCGAAAAATAGGTTCTGATGTCGAAGGGAGCCGACCCCCCAAACTGAGAGTTTCTTACTGTTAAGAATAAGAACTTGCGGACGTCATTTAGGTTCCAGTCTGGGCAGGGAAAGATCGGCCTCACTCAAGCGTCAGCGATCATGTTCAATGCTGGAGTTCGAAAGGCTAACAGCAAACACGACGAGGCAGCCCGTTGCGGGCTTGGATGAAAGGAGAACCTCATGTGGAAGGAAGTGAACCTGGACGGCGAGGATGTATTGGGGCTCGAATGTAATGGAAAACTGTCTAAACGAGACTTCGAAACCATGCACACATGGCTTGATCGCGAGTTGAAAGGGGCAGAGGCCAAACCGGCGCTGGTCATCTTCATGGCTTCGTTCGAGGGGTACGAAAGTGCCGCGGCGATGTGGGCGGACATGAAAGTAGACACCCGACATGCCGACGACTTCTCGCGGGTCGCCATGGTCGCTGATCAGAAATGGATCAAATGGGGGATGAAGGCGGCGGACCGAGTGTTGGGTGCCGACCTGAAATGGTTCGACAAAGATGAACGAGACGCCGCCATCTCTTGGGCGCGCGGAGCCTAGCGCGGCGGACCGGTTTAGATCGGCGATGACCCCGGTCGGTTCGCTAGAATGTATCTCTCAGCTAACGGATTCACGATTTTGTGATTGGCGAGCGTTCGAAGCTCCGGCTGGTGGAGGTTCTATAAAGCCTCTAAATGCATCCATTGGAGGCGTCCCGCGTGAAAACGGCCAGTTGCGAGACACATCCTGCCCGGTGAGGCCGGGATGCCCGTTAGGAGCATAGAACACCAAGAAAAACAGGCGCGTGAGCATCGAGATCACAGGCCCCTACCCTCCCCTTGTTTGTTGCAAAAATATGTTGCGAAATCACTTGATTGAGCAACAAGAAAGCGCAACAATCAGCGCATGAACTTTGGCTATGCTCGTATTTCCACAGATCGCGGTCAGGACACCGCCGCGCAACTCGATGCGCTACGCGCCGCCGGGTGCGAGCGCGTGTTTGAGGAACGCGCGTCCGGTGGCCGTTGGGATCGGCCGGAGCTGCACCGGATGCTCGATCAGCTCCGCGACGGCGACGTGGTGATCGTCTGGAAGCTTGACCGGTTGTCGCGATCGCTGAAAGACCTTCTGTCCATCATGGAGAAGATCAACGCCGCTGGAGCTGGTTTCCGGTCGCTGACCGAGGCCATCGACACCACGACGCCCGCCGGGCGCATGATGATGCAAATGGTCGGGGTCTTCGCCGAGTTCGAGCGCGAGATGATCCGCGAGCGCACGCGCGCCGGTCTGGAGCGCGCCCGCAAGAAGGGACGCCACCCAGGGCGCAAGCCGAAGCTGTCGGATGATCAGCGCAAAGAAATCCGCGACTTGGTGCGATCCGGCAAACGCACCGAGGCTGAGGCCGCGCGTCTGTTCAACGTCCACAGGTCCACGATCAGCCGTGTCATGCGGGAGGTGGCACCCGATGCAGCAGCTTGAGATGTTTCCTGAAGATATCCGCATCGAGCGTGTAGACCCGGATGCCAATATGTTTCGCTTCTATCGGTTGCGCCTAATGCCTGACCTGTTCGGCGGTGTCTCGCTCCTGCGGGAGTGGGGCCGGATTGGCACCCAGGGGCGGCATCGGATCGACTGTTTCGAGGATGCAGGCCGCGCCGCTGACGCCATGGTCGCGCTCTACAAGGCTAAGCAGAAGCGCGGTTATCAGCTCGCAGGGTGATGGCCGGCCCCCTGCCCTCTCGGTGGCAAATTTTCGAGACCAGCCGTTCATGCAGCGCGCAGCTAATTCGGGCTGTGATGCAGGTTTCTCGGACGCCATGCGCGGGGGTTTGGGCGGAGCGCTGCGGTTGCCTGGCGTCGGAGAAGCGCTCAGGCGGGAAATCGCGGGGTTGGGGTTGGGCGGATCGGCTGGGTCTATGGGGATTTGGAGGCTTGAGTGCCCTGGTTCCGACGGCTCGGGGTAGGTTCGTGGTGGCCCGTGAGGGCAAGCCCGTCATGGGTTCTGGTTAGTTTTTGGCAACCTGCGTCGCGTTCCCGGGATATTTGCGACCTGAGGATCGCTGAGGGCTGGATTTGGGCAGGCGGGATGTGCCGCAGCCGGTGGGGTGTGCGGTTACGATCGCAACCTGGGGACTGAGGCGCGCTGTTCATGCGGCAGCCCTCGCTGATGCCGGTGGTGCTCTGGGATGTTGTGCGGGCGCGAAGGTATCGACGATGATCAACCGGCCGCCGCAGCATGGGCATGGCAGCGCGAGGACGCGGGCGGGCGCATCGGCATCCTCGATCGTGTTATCGTGAGCAAGACCCGGAACCGGTGTTTCGGCCCCGAGCAGCTCCCTGATCCTCGCGATATTGGCGGTCCGATTGCCGTTGCCGAAGAAGCCATAGTGGCGGATGCGGTGCTGGCCTTTGGGCAGGACGTGGATGAGGAACCGGCGGATGAACTCGTCGGTTTTCAGGGTCATGGTGGTGTGCCGCCCGGGGCCGGTGATGCGGTAGTCCTTGACGCGGAAGGTGACGCCCCGGTCGTCGACCCGTATCAGGCGGCTGTTGGAGATCGCGACACGGTGGGTGTAGCGCGACAGGTATGCCAGCACGGCTTTGGGTCCGGCGAAGGGCTCCTTGGCATACACGACCCAATCGATCTTGCGTAGCGGTTGCAGGAAAGCGTCAAAAACCGCGAGATCAGCAAGCTTTGCATGGTCGCCGAAGAAGCGCAGCTTCCCGGCTTTGTGCAGCCGGGAGAGCCCGTCCAGAATGAGCCGCCTGTACAGCCGAGACAGCACACGCACGGACAAAAAGAAGTTCTTGCGGCAAGCGATCCACTTGGTCCCATCTTCAGACAAGCCGCCGCCCGGCACGATCATGTGGACATGTGGGTGGTGGGTCATCGCCGAGCCCCAGGTGTGGAGCACGGATGTGACGCCCACCCGTGCGCCGAGGTGCTTGGGGTCGGCGGCAATCCTGATCACCGCGTCTGCGCTCGCCCGCATCAAGAGATTGTAGATCTCCCGTTTGTTTTGGTGGGCGATGTCCGCGATCGGTTTGGGCAGCGTGAAGACCAGGTGGAAATACCGCACGGGCAGCAGTTCGGCCTCGCGCGCCGCCAGCCAAGCCCTGGCTGCCCCGGATTGGCATTTGGGACAGTGGCGATTGCGACAGGAATTGTAGGCGATGTGCTCATGGGCGCAGTCTTCGCACCGCGCGACATGGCCGCCGAGCGCCGCCGTGCGGCAGCGCTCGATAGCGCTCATGACCTTCAACTGATCGAGGCTGATGTGGCCGACGTTGGCCGCCAGCCAGGCAGCGCCGTGGGCGCGGAAGATATCCGCAACCTCCAGCGATGGCCGAGGCAACGGGGGCTACGACGCGCCTTTCTTGCCCTTCTTGCGCTTGGCCGACCTCAAGTCATCCAGCGGGCTGTCCACTGCCGCGATCATGCCCGTGGCAACGCTCGCATATCGAGCCGTCGTGGTCAGTTTGGTATGGCCGAGCAGTGCCTGAATGACCCGGATGTCCACACCACGTTCCAGCAGATGTGTCGCGAAGGAATGGCGCAACGTGTGCAGCGTAACCGGTTTGGTGATGCCCGCCATCCGCGCCGCCTCCTTGAACAGTCGCGAGATCTGGCGGGCCGAGAGATGTTTGCCGCGATAGCCGGGGAAGAGAACCCGCTCGGGGCCAGGCACGCCTGCATCCTGGCCGGTGGGGCGTTCGGTCCACCATTCGCGCAACAGGCCCAGAATATCTGTGGGCAACATCACGTTGCGATCCTTGCGGCCCTTGGATTGCACGATGCGGATGATGTTTTGGGCGCCATCGATGTCGCCAACGCGCAACCGGACAACTTCGCCCGCACGCATCCCGCAGCCATAGGCAAGCGACAACATCACGCGCGCCTTAAGGCCAGGTGCCATGGCCAGGATGCGTTTAACCTCATTGCGGCTCAGGACAAGCGGTACCTTCACCGGCTCCTTGAGGCTGAAAATCTCGGCCACAAGATCGTGCCGTCGCAGGGTGACCCGGAACAGAAACTTCACCCCGGTCATCGTGCGATTGCGCGTGCAGATGCTGGTGCCGGTCTCAATCAGATGCTGTTGGAAATCGCGGACGTCATCTGGCTCCGCTGTCTCTGGCGAACGCCCAAGCCAGGCCGCAAACCGCTTGCACGCCCGCAAGTGTCCGATCTGAGATGCCGGTCCTAGATTGCGCGCCGACATATCCGCGATCATGCGCGCCCGAAGCGGCGTCAAGGGTGTGGAGTGCTGTACATTCATGGGAAAACCCTCTGTCAACCGAGGCAAAATCACCTCGATCAACAGCACAAACCCAACACCGCAAACCGCAAAACAAATCCCGACTAAGCGCAACCCCAGCCATAGGCGCCCATATCGCGGAGCGATTTAGTGCAAGAGCCCGAAGGGACGGATGCTGCGCTTCGCACGAATGCCGGGTATCATTCTTCTTGACTGAACTTGAGTGGATTTCCCAATGCCTGAAAGCTACGACACGATTGGATTGGACTACGCCAAATTGCGCTGTGCTGATGCGCGGATCGCGAAGTTAATACATACGGCACTCGGTGAAAGCCGAGCGGTGTTGAACGTTGGTGCAGGTGCAGGCTCCTACGAGCCTGTGGATCGTATGATTACAGCACTCGAACCGTCCGCCGAAATGATAGCGCAGAGGCCAACATCCAATGCGAGAGTGGTGCAAGGCATCGCCGAAAACCTTCCTTTTGATGATGATTGCTTCGACGCGGTTATGGCGGTGCTGACAGTGCATCACTGGAACGACAAGGCAAAAGGCATGGCCGAGTTGCGCCGAGTTTCGCGTGGCCCCAAAGTGATCCTGACTTACGATCCTACATTCCGTGACTTTTGGCTATTTGACTATTTCCCAGAACTTGCCGCACTAGATAAGGGCCAGATGCCGCCAATAGATGAATATGCGAAATGGCTTGGCGAGGTGGAAGTGTCACCAGTTCTGATCCCGCACGATTGTTCTGACGGTTTTCTTGCGGCCTACTGGCGGCGTCCTTCTGCATATCTTGATGCCCGTGTTCGTGCTGGGATTTCCTCATTCTGGAAGATTGGCGATATCGCCCCCGGTTTGGAAAGCCTTAGGCGTGATCTCGAAAGTGGGACTTGGACGAAGCAGTTTGGTGACGTTCTTGAACTCGATAAGCGTGACTGTGGGTATCGCCTTGTTGTCGCACCGTGAATTCACCATCTGCGCCGCCATAGCGGACCTTCAGAAGGCATAACCAAACGGCGGCAAAGTCCCGCGACCAGTGAGTTCCGACAGCGTGCAGCGAGTGGCCGGACTTGCATATTGCGACGTGAGCCAACGCCTTACTGGCCTTCGCCGTTCGAGCCTATTTCCTCTATTCTGCGTCGAAGGCGCGCCTTCGACGCTGCAAGCTCTTCTTCGGTCAATTCCGGTCTGGGTTTCAGGCATTGGAGACGCGCCGCAACAAGGGGCTCTGCATCCTCGTGTGCGCATTGCAGTTCTTCCGCGATGCTTGAAACGAAAGCGTGGCGGTTAAGCTCCGCGCTCTGTAGCCCGCCCAAAGTGCGCTGGAGGAAGATGAACGCGGATGCGATGTCTTGATACCCCAACGCAGCGGCTTTTTCGAACCGCCGGGCATCAAGCTGGCCATCAAGTTCATCGAGAGCCTTTCGCAGATCACCAACCGCCTGGGCCACACCAACGACTTCGCCCATCATGGCTTGATCGACAGTTTCAAGCTCACCTGTCCTTGCGTCCAGAACGCGGTCAGCGTCGGCCATATCCACCGGCCCCCTACCCTGCGGCGCGATCCAGAACCTCTTCGGCCCACTGGTTCAGGCTCTTGCCGGACAGCTCCGCTGCGAGCGCAGCCTTGCGATGCACTTCGGGATCGACACGAAACATCACCTGGCCGGAAAAGGCCTTCTGCGGCTCTTTACCGATCTTTGCGCAGGTTTCGATGTAATCTTCGACCGCTTCGTGAAAGGCATCCCGCAAAGCTTCAACCGTGTCCGCGTGAAAGCCGACACCATCGCGGATACCGGCGAGGCGTCCGGTAAAGATTCCATCTTCGTCGTCATATTCGATGCGGGCCGTATAGCCCTTGTAGGTCATGGAATTGGTCATGGTGTAACTCCGATCCGTTCCAGGAACGCGCGGGCGGCGCGCACTTGGTAGCGTTTGGCTTCCTTGGCGGGGTGCGGGCGGTGAAACGTCTCGACCTCGCCATCCTTCTCGAACCGCACCCGCGAGCCGCGTCCTTCGATCACCTGTGCGCCAGCAGCGACAAGCAAACGCTCGATTGCCGACCATTCGACAGTGCCGGACACCGGGTCTGTGAAGACAACGGCTAGGGTCTTGCGGTGTTTGCTGTTCATCAGGTCATATAGCAAGTGCTAGCGAAAAATGCAAGCATACTTCATTCTCAGCATAGTGGCAGGATGTCATCCATCATCGAGAGCTGTAGAGTTCCCACATCTGTTCGATCAGTTGGCCCTGGGTGATTCCAAGTTTTTCCGCTTCGGCCGCAATAGCCTCCCCTACTTTGGGAAAAACCTTCGGGTGCAGCTGGTGGGTGCGAGGACTGGGTTTGCGGCCAGGCTTCTTGCGAGGGGTGCGATCAAGGAACCCCCTAGCCTCTCCAACGTCATCCACACGCCGGACTTCTTCGGCGCTTGTCTCTTTCGGGCGTGCCGTAAGGCCCGCAAGCCTATTTGAGCCGCTCATAAACAGCCTCCGCGAAGCTTTGGGCGTTCGCCAGGGCCTTATCGACCTTGCCGCCCGTTCTCAGTTCCGTGTCGTTCATCATCGCAGTCAGATCGCCGCCATAGGCAAATATTTCCGAGAAGGCGGCGCGAGCGACCAGCGACGGTTCGATCACGTCGATTCCTGCCCCGCTTAGTTGTTCTTCCAACTCTTTCTGGACACGGCTTTTCACGGCCGCACTTGTTTTAGTCAGCACAACTGCGTGGCGGATATCGCGGCCGAGCGCGTCCTCCTCTTCGCGGACGAGAGCCAAGGCTTCGGAGCCAATCTCTGCATCCAGCGCGGTCGCCTGCATTGGAACAATGACCAGATCAGCCTGAGAGATAGCACGGCTCACAAGCTGTGACGCGATGCCTTCCAGATCGACAATCACGATCTTTCCGTCTCCGTCAGCCGCACGGATCGACGGGACGATCTCCGAGCGACCGATATCGCCAAGCAGGGAAACCCCCTTGGGCATTCCGTGAGACGCCCATCGACTCAGAGATTTGTTCGGGTCACAGTCCAGCACTGTGACCTCAGCCCCCATGCGCGCAAACTCGGAAGCGAGAAGCACCGCGCAAGTGGACTTCCCAACGCCCCCCTTGGGGCTTGCCATAACGATAACAGGCATTGCTCAACCCTGCCAACTGTTGTTCTTACCGGTTTTATATCTCTAACCGGATTAGTTTCCAATACCGGATTTTATTCTCCTACCGGATATATTTCACTTACCGGTTATGTTTCCATAACCGGTTTTACATCTATGGCCGACCACGCTTTTCAAACCACTTGCGGCAGAACCCGACGAAGGCCCGATCCGCGTTGCGAGGCGGTTCAACGATCCAGTCCCGCCACTCATGTTCCAGATGATACACGTCCCACCCAGGCGCAGCTTGACGCGCCAATTCGTAGGTTTCGGCTTTCAGGGACGACACGCGGCCCTCAATCAGCGAGGGACCGGTCATCGTGCCGCGATTGTGGAAGATGACCATATCGGCCTCTTCATCGAATGTGACGCGATAGTCGGGCAGATGATCGTGACGGGCCAGCTCCTTGATCATCTGTCTGAACCGCTTTTCAGGGCTCTGGGAACCAGACTTGAGCAGCAGCTTGGCGAGTGTGATGCGCCAGCTCTTCTGCTGGCCGCAATGCTTGCGGGCCAGCTCATACACGCGCCGCTCGATTGGCTTGCGCAGGCGGAAGTAATCCCGATGTAGCGTCAGAACCTCTTCGTTGCGGATCGCATTGAACACCCAGCCGGAAAGCTGGACCTCGCACCAGAGAAGGCGGCCGTCCATGCCATGTTTCCGGCGGATCGAGGAGGCGTCTATCAAACCGAAACCGTCGATCTGTTCTTCGTCTCCAGTTACGATGTTGGTCCGTATCCGCGTTCCTTCGAGACGGTCGAGCGCATCGAGGAGGGACTGGTACTCCCGACCGCTCGTGCCACGGTTCGCGAAGATCAGCAGCTCGCGCGAGTTGATACGGACACGCGGTGAAACCTGTTCGCCCTTCTTCAGTTTCGCCATGATCTGACTGATGCAGTAGATCAGAATATCCTTGTCGTAGATCGTTGCGAGGCCCTTGACGCTTGGCGTGATCTCCAGCCAGTTCTCGCCGTTCCTGTATCGCTTCACCGAGGTTTCGGGCTTCTTAGACAGCGAATAGAAGGGATGCTCCATGTGCTGCATCACGTCCTTCAGCACCGCGTCGGCAACGTCGCAGATGAACAGATCATGCTGCGGATGACGATCTGGGAGGAGGGGGGCGAGATTCGTGTTTTCAGTTACCATGCGGCGACATTCGTGTTTTCAGTTACCGCTGTCAAGATTCGTGTTTTCAGTTACCGAAATCAGGATTTCAGTTACCAAGATTCGTGTTATTAGTTACCAGCACACTCGCTAGTATTTTAATACCAAAGGATAAAACGACATTATCTTGGCGCGTAACACAGAATCTAACACATATTAACACCAGACGAAGCCTACAGCTCCTGTGGATAAGTGCCTAATCAACCACGCTGAACGTCACGGCTGGTAGAATACGCAGGCGTTGACGCCCTCTGTTGTGGCCGTCCACATCGCCCCGAGGACAGCGCATGTGGAGGGGGTGCTGGCCAAGAAACGGGGCAGGGCGACGGTCATCGCCAGGGCCAGAACGAGCGCACCCAGACCGAACCAGGGCCAGTAGGATTTCCAGCG
>NVWP01000108.1 GCA_002733705.1 Henriciella sp.
GCGCCGCCTGCTAGAACTTCGCGTCTTCCTCTTCAATCGCTCGAAAGATCTCTTCGAGATCCGTAGCGCCAAGAAGCTTTTCGCGAAAACTCGCGTCGCGAAAGAAACGCGAGATGCGGGCCAGCGCCTTCAGGTGTTGTCCGCCGGATTGTTCCGGCACGACCAGCAAAAAGAGCAGTTGAGTCGGCTGGCCATCGATCGAGTCGAAGTCGACCCCTGTCGTGCTCCGCGCGAAAGCGGCGACGAGCCTGTCGAGCCCGTCGACCTTCCCATGGGGAATCGCAACGCCTTCGCCGATGCCCGTGCTCTGGAGCGCCTCGCGGTCGGTAAGCTTCCCGCCAGAGGCTCAACAGGCCCGCTCCCTTGCGGACTGGCGCCAGGCCATTATTGCCGCCACCAACGCGGCCCAGACCGATCTCATGGCGGCCGCCACGAAGCTGACCTGACGCGTCTGACCTGACGTTGCGTCCGCCTCGACAAGGCAGTCGAAAGCCGTAGCATGCGGCTATCCTGGCCAGAAAAACATAATCGGCCAGTTCTGAGGAAACACTGGAGGGATCATGAAACCTGTGCGTCTTGTCGGGGCAGCTGCGCTGTCTGCACTCTGGCTTGCGGCATGTGGCGGACCGTCAGACGACGGCGCCCGTGTCGAAGCCCCCAAACCACCTGAAACCGATAGCGATACGACCGGCGCGACCGATATGGGCGCGGCAGCAGTCGATGGGGAGCGCCTTCTCAAGGCCGGCGAGACACCTGCCGAGTGGCTGACCTATAACGGCACCTATGACGAGCAGCGCCATTCGGCGCTCACCGGCATCTCGCCGGAGAATATCAGCGAGCTTTCCCCAGCCTGGACCTATGACCTCAAGACCGGCCGGGGCATTGAATCGACACCGATCGTCGTCGATGGGGTCATGTACCTCACCTCCTCCTGGTCGGTGGTCTATGCGCTCGATCCCGTAACGGGCGAGGAGCTTTGGGTGCACGACCCGGAAGTAGACAAATCCGTCGGCGTCAAAGCCTGCTGCGACGTCGTCAATCGCGGCGTCGCCGTCTATGATGGCAAGGTCTATGTCGGCGTCATTGATGGCCGCCTGCAGGCCCTCGACGCCGAAACGGGCGACCTTGTCTGGGAAGAAACGACGGTCGACCAGTCCAAACCCTATACGATCACCGGCGCGCCCCGCATCGTCAAAGGCAATGTCCTGATCGGCAATGGCGGCGCGGAACTTGGCGTGCGCGGCTATCTCTCGGCCTATGATGCAGAGACCGGCGACCTTGCCTGGCGTTTCTACACTGTTCCCAACCCGAACAAGGAGCCCGACGGCGCCGCTTCCGACGCCATCTTCGCAGAGCTTGCGAACGACACCTGGGGCGATGATGGCGCCTGGGTCACCGACGGCGGCGGCGGCACGGTCTGGGACTCCATCCTCTATGACCGCGAAAATGACCAGGTTATCTTCGGCGTCGGCAATGGCTCGCCCTGGAATGCCGACATCCGCGACCCCAATAGCGATGGCGACAACCTCTTTGTGTCCTCCATCGTCGCGGTCGATGCCGACACGGGTGAATATAACTGGCACTACCAGACCACGCCGCGCGACAATTGGGATTATACCGCCACCCAGCACATCATGCTGGCCGACCTCCCGCTTGGCGAGAATGGCGAGACCCGCCATGTAGCCATGCAGGCGCCCAAGAACGGCTTCTTCTATGTGGTGGACGCAAAGACTGGTGAGCTCATCTCCGGTGATCCCTACGCCAATATCAACTGGGCTGAAGGCCTCGATGAGGACGGCCGTCCGATCGAGAATCCCGAAGCGCGCAACAATGACCCGGCGACCTATAATGGCTTCGTGCAGGTGCCTGCCCCGTATGGCGCGCACAACTGGCACCCCATGGCGATGAATCCGGATCTTGGCCTGGTCTATATCCCGGCAATGGAGCTTGGGCAGGCCTACGTCACTGACGCACGCTTCAAGTCCAAGCCTGCCAAGTGGAATACCGGCATGGACTTCGCTGCCGGCATCCCGCTTCGCTATCCCGAAGGCACAGTTGAAGCCATGCGGGCGGCCGCCCGCGGCACCCTCGTGGCCTGGGATCCGGTCAAGCAGGAAGCCCGGTGGAAAGTGGAGCATGAAGCCGGCTGGAATGGTGGCATCCTGTCGACAGCCAGCGGACTTGTCTTCCAGGGCAAGCTCGACGGCAACCTCATCGCCTATGATGCAGCTACCGGCGAGGAGCTCTGGAGCGATCAGCTCAATTCCGGTGCGCTTTCCGGTCCGATGACCTATGAGGTCGACGGGGAGCAATATGTCACGATCACGACCGGCTGGGGCCATGCCTATGGCCTGGCGGCCGGCCTTCTGTTCAGTGAAGCTGTGCCCCCGGCCCTCGGCAAGGTCGTCACGTTCAAACTGGGCGGAGACGCCGAAATCCCGCCTCTGAACACCGACCTTCTCGTCGAGCCGGCGCCCAAGGCAGAGCCCTTCGGTGACGAGGAGATGCTGCAGGCCGGCCTTATCCACTTCTCGCGCAACTGCGCGGTCTGCCACGGGACGCTGGGCATCAGCTCCGGCGTCCTGCCGGATCTTCGCTGGTCCACCTACACAGCAGACGCCGACGCGTGGAATAATGTGGTGATCGGCGGCGCCCTTTCCGAAAATGGCATGGTGTCTTTCGAAGATGTCATCACACCGGAGGACGCTGAGGCGATCCGGGCCTATGTCGTCACGCAGGCCCACCTCAACCGGGCCAGCGACGAGCCGCCCGCGCCGTCCGATGAACCTATCGGTCCCGGCATGGATGAGGTCGAGCCCGGACAGGAGGCCCAGCCGGAAATGGAAACACCTGACCCGGCTCAATAGCCGCAGCGTTTACGCGCTTCATTTCCTGATCTGAAAAACCTAAACTCCCCGGCAGGACCCGCCGGGGAGTTTTTTCATGCATATCCTGCTCGCGCTTGTCGGCGTCCTCACCTTCATTGCCGTCTGGTACTGGCGCCTGCGGATGATTACCGGCGCGGCCCGCCATGGCTACAATGCCGCAAGAAAGGCGGCCGGGCGCCGCCGCCTCCCCGCGCCGAGCCATGGACGCCGCACCGGCCTCGCCGCGGTCCACGATCCACGCGAGGCTGCAGCAATCATGATGCTCGAAGTCGCCCGCACGCCGGGCGGGACCATCAGCGACAAGCGCGACGCCGCCATCCGCGCCGAGATGATCGATCATTTCGGCTTCACGCCCGATCAGGCCGAGCAGCTCCTGGCACATGCCGCCTGGCTGACCCGTCAGGCCCCCGCCTCAAGGAAAATCGTCGAGCAGATGAGCCGCGTCGTCCTGGCGGCGCCGGATATGACGATGAAGGATTATGACGACCTGTCCAGCATGCTTGAAAACGTCGCCGTGGCAGATGGAAAAGTGTCCAGCGCCGAACGCGACCTCATCCAGATCTGGCGCAATCGCGCCGGTCTGAACTGAACCGCTTGGCAGCCCCTGCCCCGGCAAGATAGAAACGACATCATGAGCGACGCTTACGAAAAACGGGTCCGCAAGGATAATTGGGGAAACTTCTCCATCCTGCGTCACCGGGCCTTTGACGGGGTTCTGGTCACCTCGAAGAATTCCGGCACCCACTGGGTCAAGTACATGTTTGCCGTCGCGCTGGCGGAGACCTATGGCGTGCCGCGCCCGCAGTATTTCTCAGAGGATGCGGTGCGCCCCTATATCGGCTGGCCGAAGGACAAGCCAACCTTTCCGGAACTGCCGCGCCTCGCCTTCAGCCACACCATTCCGCACAAGCTTGCGGACTGGAGCTTTGCGCGCGGCCTTGCCGGCCTGCCGCCCTATGTCCTCTTCGTGCGCCACCCGATGAGCATCCTCGCCAGCCACCACGCCAAGTGGAATCATGAGCTGAATGTCGACTGGCTGGACTATCTGCGCGGCGATCCTTCCGGCTCAGCCTATCGCTGCGATGTTTACTGGCTCGCACGTTTCTGGAACCGTTGGGGCGACCTCCTGGAAAAGGCTGGCGACCGGATATACCGCGTCCATTATGAGGACACGCGCGCCAATCCGCGCGCCATTCTCGGCGGCATGGCCGCCCACTGGCAGATCAGTCTCACATCGAAGGCGCTCGACGCAGCCCTGAAGGCGGGAACAAAGGAAGCCATGGCCAAGAAGGTCGACCCGGCCGCCGAAGCCAATGTCCTTCAGTTCCGCAAGACCCCGCTGGAAGAACAGTTCTCAGGCGAGGCGCTCGACATCTACCGCGAACGTGTGGACGCTCTCTTCCGGCACGATCTCGGCTACGACCTCATGCATCTGCCGAAGGCATGAAGCCCGCGCTGCGGCCCGAGGCGTCATATCTGATCCACCAGGGCTCTGCGGCGGCCTCAGCGGCAAGCTTCACCATCAGCGGGTGCGAGAGGACGGCGACCATATAGGCCTGAGCGGTATTTGTCCGCGGCAGGTCATAGGTCTGGAAACGCGTCACCACGGGCGCATAGACCGCGTCGGCCGCGCTCCATTCGCCGAAAAGATAAGGCCCGCCAGACGCCTCCAGCGCCTCACACCAGATATCGTCGACGCGGGAAATGTCATTGGCCAGCGCCTCCGTCATCTCCGGCCGGCCATGACGGGAGCGGATGTCCATCGGGCACGCGCGGCGCAGGTCCGGAAAGCCCGAATGCATCTCGGCGGAGATTGCCCTTGCCCGGCCGCGCGCCTTGCTGTCCTGCGGTCACACGCCCGCATCGGGAAACCGGTCGGCCAGCCATTCGATGATGGCGAGCGAATCCCACACCGTCTCATCGTCCCAGAGAAGGAGTGGCACCTTCCGCGTCGGGCTGATCTCTGCCAGCCGCGCGGTGGTATCGGGAAAATCGAGCGGGACGATCTCTTCCTCAACGTCCAGCTTCAGATGGCGCACCATCAGCAGGGCGCGGATCGACCAGCTCGAATAGTTGAGATTACCGCTCACGAATTTTCGCATTCCCGCGTCCTCAGTCCGGCTTTCCGCCGCCAAGCAGCCATTTGAAGGGGCGGATTTCCACCGTCTCGAACAGGCCTGCCCTGGCATAGGGGTCTGCTTGCGCCCATGCCTTCGCATCGGCCAGCGTGTCGAACTCCACCACGAAGGTGGAGCCTGCAAACGTCTCCCCGTCCTCTGCCAGAACCGGCCCCCCCATAAGGATCCTGTCCGCATATTCTTTTGCCCACTCCAGGTGGGCCGGCCGGTTCTCCATGCGAACGGAAAGCGCGCCCGCCTTGTCACGGGCATTGATCAGAAACTGCGCCATTGTCCTAAAGCCCTTCCTGCGTGAACGGACGGTTGAGCAGCGCCGTTATCGCCTCGTCCACATTCTTTTCGCCTGCCAGAATTTCATGCACCGCAAGGCAGATCGGCATGGTCACACCCTCACGCGCGGCCAGCTCGACCAGCGCCGGCGCGGTCGCCACCCCTTCGGTCACCGAATTTCGGGCCGCCAATATGTCTTCGGCCTTCTGGCCCTCACCCAGCGCCTTGCCGAAGCTCATATTTCGGGACTGGGTGGAGGAACAGGTCAGGACGAGATCCCCCAGTCCGCAAAGACCGGCCAGGGTCTGCGCCTGCGCGCCCATGCCGACGGCGAGCCGCGTCATTTCCGCGAAGCCGCGCGAAATCAGCGCGGCATGGGCCGATTTGCCAAGCTCCAGTCCCTCAACGATGCCGCAGGCAATGGCGAGCACATTCTTCACCGCACCGCCGACCTCCGCACCGATCAGGTCGTTCGACCAGTATGGACGAAACGTGTTGCGGCCGACCGCCGTCATCAGCTTCTGCCCCAGCGCCTTGTCGGCGCAGGCCAGTGTCACCGCCGTCGGCAGGCCTCGCGCCACATCTGCGGCAAAGCTCGGCCCGGAAAGAACCGCTGGCGTCGCCTGGGGCAGAGTCTCGTGCAACACGTCGGTCATCAAGCTGAGGCTCGACTTCTCGATGCCCTTGGAACACAGCAGGACGGGCACACCGGGCTGGATATGCGGCGCGAGTGCTTCAAAGGTCGCCCGCGCATGCTGGGCCGGCACAACCGAAAGGATGGCCTCGCACCCGGCCAGATGGGAAAGGTCGCTGGAGGCCGGCATGGCGGGCAGTTCCACACCTGCCAGGAAAACCGGATTGCCTTCGCCCTTGCTCAGCGCCTCAGCCACCTCTTCCTCGCGGGCCCAGATCTGGACGTCGCGTCCGGCCTTCGCGGCCGTCGCGGCCAGGGCCGTGCCCCAGGCACCAGCCCCCAATATTCCTACTTTCTGCATAAGGGCGCGCGCTCCTGGCTGCTAAGGTCACTGAAGAATTTATTGATCATTCAGGCGATTTCCGTATCCTTGAGGCATGAGCGATAAATCCGAGACCCGTGAGCAGATCCTGGATGCGGCAACGAACCGTATCAAACACTATGGCTATGGCAAAACAACCATGTCGGAGATTGCTGGCGACTGCGGCATGTCGGCTGGCAATATCTACCGGTTTTTTGCGTCCAAGCTGGATATCGCAGAGGCCATGGCCCGCCAGTTCAATTCCGATCTTTACCAGACCTATTCGGAAATCGCACGCGCCAGCGCGCCGCCAGCAGAACGCCTTCGCAAGGTCTTTCACTTCAATCTGGACCAGACCTATGACGCCATAGAGCGGGAAGCAAAGATTCTGGAGGTGGCGGAAGTTCTGGGTGAAGAACGCCCGCTCTTCATGAATGAAGGGCTCGCCCAGGAACGCATCTATCTTTGCACCATCCTTGAAGACGGCGTCGAACGGGGGGATTTCGCGCCCATTGCCGACTGCAATTATACCGCAGAGATGATCCAGTCGGCCCTCATGAAGTACCGCTTTCCCCAGCTCTTCTCGCGCCTCACCCTGCCCAAGCTGCGCCGTGAACTGAATGGCTGTCTCGATATCGTCGTCGCCGCCCTGCAAAAGGGCATCGAAAAGACGCCAGAGACTGAACACTGAATAATATTCAAATCGTTCATTGATTTTCGTTTTGCCCGGTGCTATATCCTTCTCACCGGAGCAGACAAGCTCGCCTGCCCGGCCTGTAAGAAGGACAAGAAAAATGAGCGTTTCCTCCACAGAGACCCGCCAGGGCATTTTCGCCTTGCTGCTCAGCCTCCCGCTGGCCGCAGGCCTCTCCACCTTCGTCCTGCTTGGATCGGGCCTGCTGATCTGATCGGCCCAGCCCCAGACTGAGACGGATATCCAGAGCCCCGCCACGCAGCCCGCTGGCGGGGCTTTTGGCTTTACGGCTGCGGACTTTCCCGCGCAGGTCTGGATCGGCCGACTGGGTCACCGCCGTCTCCAGACTGGGGCAGCAAGGCTCCTATTAAGGGATTTGTGGTAGCCTTACTCGATGGACGCCTCAGCGGCTCGCGCTTTGCACGGCCCGCCGCCTGTGGCATTGCCAACTGGATTCGAGGAGACATGTCATGTCGCGCAAATATTTCGGCACCGATGGTATTCGCGGGACGGCGAACACGCCGCCTATGACACCGGAAATCGCCATGCGGCTTGGCATGGCCGCCGGCAAGTATTTCCGCCGCGGCGGCACACGGCGCCATTCGGTCGTGATCGGCAAGGATACGCGCCTCTCCGGCTATATGATCGAACCGGCGCTGGTGGCTGGTTTCACCTCTGTGGGTATGGACGTCACCCTTTTCGGGCCGTTGCCGACGCCCGGCGTCGCCATGATGACCCGTTCCCTGCGTGCAGATCTCGGCGTGATGATCTCAGCCAGCCACAATGCCTATGAGGACAATGGCCTCAAACTCTTCGGCCCGGACGGCTACAAGCTCTCCGATGAGATTGAGCTGGAAATCGAAAGCCGGATGGACCGCGCGCTTGACGACAAGCTCGCCGCGCCGTCCGCGCTCGGCCGCACGCGCCGCGTCGATGACGCCCAAGCCCGCTATATTGAGATCGTGAAGGCCACCTTCCCGCGTGGTATGCGCCTCTCCAACCTTCGCGTCTGTATCGATTGTGCAAACGGCGCCGCCTACAAGGTCGCCCCGACGGCCCTTTATGAGCTGGGCGCCGAGGTCTTCCCCATCGGCGTGTCGCCAGATGGCTTCAACATCAATCAGGAGGTCGGCAGCACAAACACCCATGCGCTGCGCGAAGCCGTTCGCAAATACCGCGCAGATATCGGCATCGCACTCGATGGCGACGCGGACCGCTGCATCCTCGTCGATGAGCGCGGTGAGGAAATTGACGGCGACCAGCTCATCGGCCTGATCGCAGGCGACTGGAAACGGCGCGGCCTTCTGGCCCGCGACGGCGTTGTCGCGACGGTGATGTCCAATCTGGGCCTCGAAAAATACCTGAAATCCATCGACCTCCAGCTCGAGCGCACCAAGGTCGGCGACCGCTATGTGGTCGAGAAGATGCGCGAAGGCGGCTTCAATCTGGGCGGTGAACAGTCCGGCCATATCGTCGTCTCCGACCACGTAACCACCGGCGACGGCATGATCGCCGCCCTGCAGGCGCTTGCCGTCATGGTGGAGACCGGCAAGCCGCTCTCCGAACTCGCAAACGTCTTCGAGACCGTGCCCCAGAAGCTCATCAATGTACGCTACAATTCTTCTGCACCCCTGGAAAACGACGACGTAAAGGCAGCCATAAACGCTGTCGAAACGCGCCTTGGCAGCACCGGACGGCTCGTGATCCGCAAGTCCGGCACGGAGCCGCTTATCCGCGTCATGGCAGAGGCCGAGGATGCGGACATGATGGAAGAAGCCGTCAATGAGGTTGCCGACGCCGTTCGCGCCGCAGGCTAGTTATCCCAGGGGAAAATAGCCTGAAACTTGCATGATCCAGTTTCAATGTCACGCGGAGGGAAGGAAACTGGCATGACAAGACCCTCAGACCTCGTCGCCCTTACATCCGGCGGCCCCCACGCCTGGATCATGATAAATGTGCTGCGCGAACGCTTCGGCCCGTTCCCGGTGATCCGTGAGCAGGGTGAGCCGTCATCTGTTCTCTGGCGCCGCCGCCGCAAGATGCTTGGTCCCCTCAAGGTCGCCAGCATGCAGGCCGCCCGGATCCCGATCAGGCTGACCAAAGGGGGCACCGACGACCGGATCGCCCAGCTGATCGCACGCGAAAAGCTGGAGCCGGACCCGCGTGCCGGTACGGAAATCATCGATGTCCCCTCGGTCAATTCGGACGCTTGCCGCGCCGCCCTGCAGGCCGCGTCCCCTAAGGCCGTCTTCGTCGTCTCTACGCGCATGATCGGCAAGGCGACCCTGCAGGCTGTCGATGCCCCCTTCATCAACTATCATTCCGGTATCAACCCGGCCTATCGCGGCATGTTCGGCGGCTATTTCGCCCTCGCGAACGGCGAGCCAGAGCATTTCGGCGCGACAGTCCACCTGGTCGATGAAGGGGTCGATACAGGCGGCGTTCTCTACCAGTCGCATGTCGAGACCGAGCCCGGCGATAATTTTCACACCTATCTCTGGCGCATGGCCGCTGGCAGCCGGGACATCGTCATCCGGGGGATGGAAGACGCGCTGCGCGGCACGCTGACCCCGCGCCAGGTGGACCTGCCTTCAAGGCAGTGGTTCGCCCCGACCTTTGGTGGCTATGTCTGGACCGGCCTCAGACGCGGCGTCTGGTAAGGCCCGTCCGCCCGCATCGCCGAGGTCGGCAATCTCCATGGCGAGTCTGGCCCCGCGGAGAAGCGCCTCTGACCAGAGCGCGATCCGCGCCGACACGATCTCCCGGAAGGGTGTATCGGGAAGGGCATGGCGCACAAGAAAGGGCGCCGCCTCCGGCGAACTCACTGTCCCGCCGCGCACATATCTGCCGTCCCAGACGCCATCTACCCAACCCGGTTTCAGCTCGCCCGGATCGCGTCCGGCAAGAAGGGTCTCACCGCGCCGTTGCAGCCAGGCCCCGCCCAGCGTGATGCGCCCTGCCGGCCCGCCCATGCCGATCTCGAGGCCCAGTGCCTCAATCGAGCTTGCAGGCACCGTCCGGCTACGCCCCGACGCGGTCTGGATGAGCGTGTCGAGAAACCGGCTGAAAACCGGACTTGAAAGCGGCGCGCCCTCAAGATCAGCCTCGATCAATCCGGCCTCATCGACCCGCACCCGCTCGCGCAGAAGCCCGGCCAGCCGCCAGTCCTCAAGCGCGCGCAAGCGCATTGCATCCGCGGTCACTGAGCCCGGACGGCACGCATCGAGCCGCTCCATGAGAC
>NVWP01000109.1 GCA_002733705.1 Henriciella sp.
GCACAAGTGGTGGCGCTCCGAGAACTGCATCATCATCGGCACGTCCGGCGTGCCGACCTTCTCGCTCCAGCCCATCGCCTGATAGGCCTTGATGGCATTTTCATTCTGCGTATCGACATCCAGCGCCAGCGGCGCGCGGGCAAGGTCGCGCGCGACATCCAGAAGACCCGAGGCGATCCCGCAGAAGCGCCAGTCCTGCGCCACGAACAGATGCGGGACATAGGCCTTTCCGCGCTCCAGCGTCAGAAAGCCGACAATGCCGGCCTTCCTTTCCTCGGCCACGATGCAGCGCGAGCCGCGCAGCGTCTGTCGCAGGCGGATAAGCTCATCGACGGGGCCGCCCCGCCAGGGAAATGCATCGAGGCAGTCGAGAAAAATCGTCTCGACATCAACATTATCCTCACGCCCGTAGGGGCGGATCGTCCAGCCGGCGGCAGGGTGGATCATGAGCGCCATGAGGTGATGCTAGCGCCATAAGCTCATTCGCGGAAGTGATATGTGACATTCAAATGACGCTGCCCCGCAATTGTGCGTTCATGCGACGCAGCGGCGCCACAAGCTGCCGGTCAGGTGATGGCTGTCGAGTTGAAGAAGCGCAGCCTCAGCGCGCGTGTCGGGGTGTTTAACCGCTCCGCCTCCACCCCGGCCTGCCGGGCCAGCGTATCGATGAGGGCATTGGCAAGCGCCATGTCGGTGTCTTCATCCACGCCGCTCCAGTCCCCGCCATCCCTCAGCTCGAGCATGGGGCTCGCCTCTTCCTCACCGCTCGCCAATGTGATCGTCTGGCCTTCTCTTTGTCCCGCAATGAAAATACGGGTGAGCGTCTCATGGATGATCAGCGCGAGCGGTGTGACCTGCGCCACGCTGACGGCAAATCGCGTGTCCAGCTGCAGCCGGATCTCATGCCCGGCTGGCATGACTTCCTCCACCTGACTGGCCAGTTTTTCGACCAGATCGCAGATATCCACGCCTGCTTCGCCGCTGTGATAGGTGAGGTCCAGGCCAGCTGACATCGCCCGCAGCCGCCCGATGGCATGCTCGATAAAGGCACGCACCTCGCTGTTGCCGGTAGTACGCGCCCCGCGCCGCAGGAGCGATATCTGGAGCTGGAGATTATTGTTCACCCGGTGGTGAAGTTCGCGGGTCAGGAGGCGGTTTATCTCCAGCGCGTCCTCGGCCGCCCGCTGGGCGATGCGCCGCGCCCGGACTTCATTGTCGAGGTCTTCGATCTGCAGGCTGAGCGCAGCAAACCTGTCGCTCTCGACCGGCGGGATACGGATAACATAGTGAACCCCGTGGCCCGAACGTCTGAGACGTTTGCCAGTCGCCCGTATCCGCTCGCCCTCTCCGCCATCCTTCAGCGGCAGGATAAAGGGCAGCGGGTGGGCACCGCCGCGCAGCCGGGCCAGAATGTCCTGCACCCCACGTTCGCCGCCTTCGACATAGCTGGCGAGCGCCTCTCCGGGCGCCGCTCCATTTAGCCGCTCACGCGCCGCAGGGTTGGCAGCGGCGACCCGCCCTTCCCCGTCCACAAGCAGCATCGCCTCCGGCACGATGTCGAAGGCGTCTGACCAGTCTGCGAAAGCCGAGCCATCAGCCGCCAAAATATTCACGCCCCTCAGGCGTCTTGTCGGGCTGGACCAGATTGACCACGACCCGGCACCCGGCATCGCCGCGCGCGATCGCTTCCTCGATCACCACATTGGCATAGCCGAGGTTTTCGGCGGCAATCGTACCGAAGACGTTCGACGTCATCATGCATAGCGAAGGACGCCCATCGACATAGCGCCCGAACGGACAGGCATTATTCCCGAGGACGATCTTCGTCTCGTCTGCCTCGATAATGTAGAAATCGCCTTCAATACGGCGCTTGAGGTCGACCAGCACGTCGGCAATCTGGTCGCGTGAGAGCTCTTTCACATTGATCTCGGACTTGTAGGCCGCATCGATCTGCCGCCCGATAGAGGCGCCGACAATCGAGATATAGCCGGACGCATCTTCCAGCCCGACCACGTCCTCAAGCGTGCCGGCGAGCTCGCGCAGCAGCGAACGCAGGAAAACGTCCCTGTTCAGCGGCATGTCTGCCTGGTCGACAGGCGTGTCACTTACGGTCATTTCGGATTTCCTCTCTACTTCGTAACATAAGTTACGAGCAGGAAATTCGATCCCGATACGCCCAAATTTTTACCAGCTTGTCTCTCTCAGCCGCCTATGAGGGACTGCCCATTGAATGGGCGCACCCTCACCTTACGTAAAAATTTCCGCGCAGGCGGCTTGCGTAAAAGGGACTTTCAGCGCAACGCTCTGTTTCCGCTGACGAAAGGGGACGGAATGAAAAAGCTTATTTATGTTGCTGCTGCTGGCGCGCTTGGCCTGGCTCTGGCTGCCTGTGAAGGCGAAACCACGAATGTGGACGTCGGAACACCGGCCGCCGAAGAAGAGGTGGTTGTCGAGGAAGACACCGGTGAGGAGCTTGAAGAAGCCGGCAATGAAGTTGAAGAAGCTGCCGATGAGGTTGCGGCCGAAGCCGACGAGCTTGGCGACGAGACTGAAGCGGCTGTCGACGATGCCATGACAGACACCGACGACGACGGTGTGGTCGACGGTGTCGATACCGATGATGATGGCGACGGTGTCGCTGACGCAGACGACCCTGACAAACAAGACTAGGGTCAGAACAGACCGGCGCGCTGAGAGGCCCTGCCCCTTAGCGCGCCGTACCTTCTGGCAAGTTTACGCGCTGGCCGCCGCCTTGGCGGCCTTTTTGCGTTCATGCGGATCGAGGTGGATCTTGCGCAGGCGGATCGACTCCGGCGTCACCTCGACCAGCTCATCGTCGGCGATATAGGCCAGCGAGCGCTCCAGCGTCATCTGCAGCGGCGGGGTCAGACGCACGGCCTCATCGGTACCGGATGCGCGGACATTGGTCAGCTTCTTGCCCTTCATGACATTGACCTCAAGGTCATTGTCGCGCGTGTGCTCGCCGATGATCATGCCCTGATAGACCTTGTCGCCGGGATGGATCATCATCGGGCCGCGGTCTTCCAGGTTGAACAGCGCAAAGGCCACAGCCTCGCCCTGGTCCATGGAGACCAGAACGCCGGTGTGACGGCCTTTGATCGGGCCCTTATAGGGTGCGTATTCCAGAAAGACACGGTTCATGATGGCCGTGCCGCGCGTATCGGAGAGAAGCTCCCCCTGATAGCCGATCAGGCCGCGCGTCGGCGCATGGAAGACAAGCCGTGTGCGCCCGGCGCCCGATGGCTTCATCTCCATCATGTCGGCCTTGCGCTCCTGCAGCTTCTGAACGATCACGCCGGTATGCTCGTCATCGACGTCGATAACGACTTCCTCGATGGGCTCCAGCTTCTCGCCGGTCGTCTCGTCTTCCTTCATCACGACCTTCGGACGCATCACGCCAAGCTCAAAGCCTTCGCGGCGCATCGTCTCGATCAGAACAGCCAGCTGAAGTTCGCCCCGGCCAGACACGGTAAAGGCTTCGGCTTCGGTGGAGCGTTCCACCTGAAGCGCGACATTGCCCTCTGCCTCTTTCACCAGGCGGTCCCAGATCAGACGAGACGTCACCTTCTTGCCTTCGGTACCCGCCAGCGGGCTGTCATTGACGCGGAAGGTCATGGACAGGGTTGGCGGGTCGATCGGCTGGGCCTGAATAGGCTCGCTGATCGAAGGGTCGACGAAGGTATCAGCCACGTTCGCCTTGGTCAGGCCCGCCAGCGAAACGATGTCGCCTGCATGGCCTTCCTCGATCGGCTCACGGCCAAGACCGCGGAACGCCAGAACCTTGGAGACCCGGCCCTGCTCGACCAGTTCGCCATCGCGCGACAGAACCTTCACCGTCTGGTTCGGCTTCACCGTGCCGGACGTGATGCGCCCGGTCAGGATGCGGCCAAGGAAATTGTCTGACGAGATGGTGGTCGCCAGCATGCGGAACGGGCCTTCTTCCGTGCGCGGCTCCGGCACATGCTGGGTGACGAGCTCGAACAGCGCGGACATGTCGGTTGCCGGCTTTTCATGGTCGAGGCTCATCCAGCCATTCTTCGCCGAGCCATAGAGGATCGGGAAATCGAGCTGGTCGTCATCGGCGCCAAGGTCGGCGAAGAGGTCGAACACCTCATTGATCACATAGTCAGGCCGCGAGTCCGGCTTGTCGATCTTGTTGACGGCGACGATGGGGCGAAGGCCCACTTTCAGTGCCTTGGACACGACGAACTTGGTCTGCGGCATCGGGCCTTCGGCGGCATCAACCAGCACGATGGCACCGTCCACCATGTTCAGGATACGCTCCACCTCGCCGCCAAAGTCGGCGTGGCCCGGCGTGTCGACGATGTTGACGCGCGTATCGCCCCAGACAACCGATGTCGTCTTGGCCAGGATGGTTATGCCGCGTTCGCGCTCCAGATCGTTGGAGTCCATCATCCGGTCGGCGGTTTCTTCATTCTCGCGGAAGGTGCCGGACTGTTTCAGCAGGCAATCGACCAGCGTGGTCTTGCCGTGGTCAACGTGGGCGATGATCGCAATGTTGCGAAGCGATGTGGGCTCGGTCATGGGAGGAAAAGGCTTTCAAGTCTTGTATGGGGCGCGCTTTACACGCCTTGGCCCATAAAAGCGAGTGCCTGCCCACATAGGGATCCAGGCTCAGTTGGAACGCAGGCACACCACTAGGGGTGAGACTGCTAGAACTCAGGAAATTCTGGCAGCGCTGTCACAGCAACCGGCGAGGTAAGGCCCGACATCCATCGCCCGCAAGATAAGGGCTTCAGTTCCTCACCGTCCAGCCTGCCAAGCGTGACCGTTTCGCCAGCTGCGCAGGCGCGCCGGATTTCTCCGTAGGCCTCTCCGGGCGCCTCTATCAGGTCAATGCCGTTGAGCGTCCGCAGTCTGGGATTTCCAGGGATGTGGCCGCCGCATCGGTCGCTAATGTCGATCCAGTAATGATCCTCCAGACCATGCAAACTGACCTGATCGTTGCAATAGTCACGTTGGACCGCGGCAAGAGCAAGCTGAGCCAGTCGATGATCCGATTGAGGCGGCGCGTCAGACGCCCGGACCTCAATATCTATGCCGATATCAGCAAGCCCCTTGAGAAAACTCTCCCAATCGTCGGCATTCATTCCTGCCTCTAGTCTGGCAAAGCGTGAGGTATACATCTCACCCCCGGCCTCGCTGGCAGCCGCGCGAAACATGGCGGTATCGAACACATGGCCTTCGCCCGCACGCTCAAAGACATTCTTCCAGATTGCGAGTATATCGCCATTCCCTGCCTGCATGGAGGCCGCTTCCGCGATAAGCTGGACTAGCGCTCCGCAATCATAAGGTGTCCGTCCCCAGCTACCGTACGCCGTAGATGTGAGTGGACGGCGCAAAAGCGCTCTCTGGCAGCCATTGATCATCTCCTCCATGCGCCCGCGCAACTGATCTGGGTCCATCCATGCGCGCAGCGAAATGTATTCAGCCGCCCCCTCGTGCAGCCACGACTGCTCCGAATTTTCGCGCGATGAATAAAGCTGGCCGTTCCAGACATGCACCGTTTCGTGCAGGGCGAGCCCGGTCATACGCTGCATGAAATTCTCGTTTTCGGGATCAAGCGAATAACCACGGACATGCAGCGTGATGAACCGGCCAAGGGAGCTGCCCTTGAACCCGCTTCCAGCTTGGTCGCGATAGGTCACAATCAGAGTGGGCGGCGCAGGCGGCGCCTCTTCGAACCGCTGGGTCAGCGTCCGGCTGATCGACTGGGTGTCGGCAACAAACTTATCTCGCAGCCAGTCGGGCACATCCGGTCCGGCGATCACTGTGGCGGCGCCGTCGACAACATGTTCTGGCGGTCCGAAATAGAAAAACCCGCCAACGTCGGCCGGGATGGCTTCACCGCGGGGCACAAGACCGGCCCCCGCCAGCAGGACGTCACTTTCCTCACCCCCTTCAAAACTGATGAGGACGGGGTGATCGGCCACATTGAACGCTTCTGGCAGGACCGCCCACCCCGACGTCCCGATACGAATGGCAGGCACATAGCGCCGGTCATAGAAACGGTCGCTCTCTGAAATGGACATGCGGAACTTGTTGAAAGGCTCACCGTCTTCGCGCGACAAGACCGCGCCATCAAACACCCAGCCGTCGTCGTCGAGATGCCAGAGGCGGTCGCGTTCATCAGCCGCGACCCACCTGCTCAGTGAGACGCTATCGACCGGCTTATCCAGCGACCATGCCGCTATCAGCTGCTCTCCTGAGGGCGTAAGCGTCACCCGCGACTGCCCGCCGGGCGGCTCCGCCTTAGCCGGCGCGGCAGTCAGCAGCGGGATAAACAAGGCAATTAGCAACCGTAAAGACTTCATTCCTGAACTTTTGCGTGAAAACATATCAGATGCCAAGACGCGAATTGGCTGTTGTACAAGCGACCCGCAGCGCGGAACGCCCGTCCCTCCGGCCCGTTAGGTCCGGGCAGCAGACGCGCCGGGGACAGACCGCCATGACCTATATCGAAAAGCACCTGAATGCGGGCGAGGAGATCCTCATGACCGGGCGGTTTCACTGGCTCTGGTATGCCCGGGCCTGGGCGGCGCTGATCCTCTTCGGCTGGCTCATTATCGGCCTTGTCTATTTCATCTATGAGATGATCCGCCTCGTCACGACCGAGTTCGCCGTGACCGACCGCCGCCTCATCAAGAAGACCGGCTTCATCGCCGCCAATGTCGACCAGATGTCGCTGGAAGCCATAGAGGGCGCCAGCATGAAACAGGGCGTCATCGGCCGCATTTTCGGCTTTGGCAATCTCGACATTGAAGGGCGCGGCGAAGGCGAGGTGGACTTTCCCACCATGGCGGCGCCGGCAGCCTTCCTGCGAGAGGTCAACGAGGCACGCCAGCGCTCCGAACGCGCCTCCATCGACCGGCTCGCCGATGACCTGGAAGACCATCAGCAGCCACGCTGACATCCCCGGCATGAAAACACGCCCCGAGGAGGAACGTCCCCCCTCACTCTCCCGTTGATAGGGTGTGCAGCCAGAAAGGCTGTCCTTTCAGAAACAGAAATTTTCAGGAGACATCATGTCCAAGAGAGCAGAAGGAAAAACCGTTGCCATTCTCGCCGCCGACGGCTTTGAGGAAGTCGAGCTGACTTCGCCGAAAGAGGCGCTGGAGAATGCCGGTGCAAGCTGCATCATCGTCTCGCTCGAGAGCGGCGAGATCCAGGCCAATCAGCACCGCGAGCACGGCATCAAGGTCAAGGTCGACAAGACCGTGGACGAAGTGAAGGCCGACGATTTCGACGCGCTTCTCATTCCGGGCGGCCTGTTCAACCCGGACACGCTGCGCCAGAGCGACAAGGTGCTTGATTTCACGTCGAAATTCTTCGCGCAGGCCAAGCCTGTCTTCTCGATCTGCCATGGCCCGCAGGTTCTCATCACAGCGAACCTTGTGGACGGCCGCAAGATGACCGGTTTTGCTGCCATTCAGCAGGATCTGAAGAATGCCGGCGCCATCGTCAGCGATGAAGAAGTCGTCGTAGATAAAGGTTTGGTGACATCACGCAACCCGAACGATCTTCCGGCGTTCAATGACAAGATTGTCGAGGAGCTTTGCGAAGGTAAGCACGAAGCCCAGAAGGAATCGGTCGAAGCGTAATTACATCCCCTCGCACTTGACCGACTGAAGCGCCTCCCGAAAGGGGGGCGCTTCTTTCTTTATGGGACGCGAAACTATTCCTGCTCGCGATGTTTCACCGCATCCTGCCAGACCGAATAGATATATGTGGCCGACCAGGTGAGAACCATGAAGCCGCCAAGCGATTGCATCATCGAGATAATGCGGACCGGCCCGTCGGTCGTGATCTGCGTGAAGCCCAGCGTGACAAAATTCATCCCGGAAAAATAGAAAAGATCCTCCCACGACCCGGTATACGCTCCGCCCAGGGTTCCGAACCAGGCTCCATCCAGCATCACGGAATAGGCCAGCGCCCAGAGCCCGATCTCAAGCGTGTGCAGGAAAAGCAGGCCGAAAAAGGCGGTCAGGATGCATCGGTGGGTCTGCCGCTTCATCGGCGGCATGCAGTGGCGCACGCAGAGAATGCCAAAATGATGGCCGATGCCCAGAAGGGCGACGAGGAGAAAGCCGGTCAGGAGAGCCATGGGCAGGGCCTTATATTGCCAGAACACCCGCCTAGGTAGCGGATGCCCTGACGCCTTCAACCTTGCCCAATTTATTAGCTTGACCGCTAATTATGATTTATGCTAATTAGCATTTATGACAAATAACGTCTTCAGCGCATTGGGGCACCCCCTCCGCCGGCAGGTCATGGACCTGCTGCGCAAGGGGCCGCGCACCTCCGGAGAGCTTGCCGACGCATTCGAGGCCAGCTGGCCGACGGTGAGCCGCCATCTGTCCGTGCTGAAAGATGCCGACCTCATTACCGCAGAGCGCCAGGGCACCAGCATCATCTACCGCGCCAATACCAGCGTGATCGAGGATGCGGCCGCCGCGCTTCTGGCGATGATTGGCCGGGACAATGGCGATGATGATGATGATGACATGAAGGAGGCCGCCGAATGATCAGGACCGGTTTGATATGGTCGGGGCTGGCAATTGCTGCCATGCTCGCAACCCTCGTCTGGGCGTGGAGCGCCCTTCCCGCAGGCGTCGACATCCCCGTTCACTGGGGCCCCGGCGGTGAGGCGGATGGCTTTGCCACACGCGGCAAGGCGCTGCTCATCCTCGCCATCCTGCCCGCCAGCGCCCTTTTCACCAGCGTTGCGCTTGCCCTTGCGCCTTCTCTCGACCCCTTCAAGGCCAATCTCCGGCGCAGCTCTCAGGCCTATGTCGCTATATGGGCAGGCTGCATGGTCCTGCTGGCCGCCCTCACTGCCGGCATCGCCCTCATGATGGTGCGCGGCGCGAATGGCGCGACCAATTCCAATGAGTTTGTCCGCTTTGTCCTTGCCGGCTGCGGCGTCCTTTTCGTCATTATCGGCAATTACCTGCCCAAGACCCGCAAATCCTTCTTCATCGGCATCCGCACCCCATGGACGCTGACCAGCGACTATACCTGGGAGAAGACGCACCGGCTCGTCGGGCCGCTCTTCATCGCGGCAGGTCTTGTCGGCATCGTCCTCGCCTTCACCATGAGCGGCATCTGGCTGGTCTTCAGCTTTGTCGGCACCATCCTCGCCGTCAGCCTGTTCGGTGTCGCCTATTCCTGGTGGGTCTGGCGCAAGGCCGATGACCGTGACGAAGGCGCAGACTATGTGGTCTAGGTACTGACCCGGCCGATCACCCGGCCCCCACCGCCTTCAGATATCCCATGACCGCAGGGTAAAGACACGCGACCAGAGCGGCCTCATCGCCATCATCCCCGCGCTGGAAGAGGGCTTCCGGGGCTACGAGGCGCGAAAAGGCCTGTAACTGGCCCTGGTTTCGCGCCAGTCCATCAGGCAAGCGGGCCATGGCAAAGAGGCCCGCGACCCCTGTGCCCGCATTCACCGTTCCGACTCCCTTTTCGGCCTTGCTCTAGCGCCTTGCCCCATCACCACGCCGCTGCCCCCGCGTTCGTCTCACCCTCACTTATCCTGCCTCCCTCTGCCTCAACCCAGCATTGAAGCATCCAGCCCACTCGCCTCGCGCCGCCCCCTCACGCCGCTCGCCCGACCCTGGTTTCGTCTCGCGCCGCCCCCTCGCGCCGCTCGCCCCTCTTGGCTCGTCTCCCACAGCCGCACCCCT
>NVWP01000110.1 GCA_002733705.1 Henriciella sp.
GCGCCGTGTCGGCGACCGAGCGGCGCGCGATCCTGAAAGCGGCCGCAGAGTCGCTCTCGGCCGCGGAGACGGCGCGTGGCCGTTTTACCCAGCTCGCCCCGGACGGCTCGCTGACACAGGGCGATTTTGCCCTTAGCCGCCCCGGCCGGATGCGTTTTGATTACGATGACCCGACACCCATCCTGATCGTCGCGAACGGTACGACTGTCGCCATGGAGGACAGCGACCTTGAGACAGTGGACCGCGTGCCGCTGGCCTCGACCCCGCTTGGCCTTATCCTTGATGATGAGCTCGATTTCGAGACCGAGGCGCGGGTGACGGATGTGCAGAAAACGCCGAGCGAGATCGCCATCACGATGGAGGATCGCCGGGGCGAGGCGGAAGGCATCCTGACGCTCTATTTCGATCCGGCAAGCTATCAGCTGATGAGCTGGCGGACGCTGGATGCCAATCAGCAGGTGACCCGTGTCGCGCTGCAGGACATCGAGACAAATGTCCGCCTCGATCCGCGCCTGTTCCGGCTGGAAGACCCGGCTGACCGGGAAGAGGACGAGCGCTAGGCAGCTGCCAGGCTGACCGCTAAAATGAAAAGCCCCGCAGCGGACCTGCGGGGCTTTTTCTGTCTGGTTACATCCTACCGGGGTTTAGCTGTCGCTGTCCGGCAGATGCATGGCCTCATCGCCCCAGAGCTCCTTCAGACGCGCATCGCGTCCGCAGCCCTGACGGTAGAAGCGGTACTTCACGGGCGTCGTCTTGTAATAGTTCTGGTGATAGTCCTCAGCCTTCCAGAAGGTGCTCTCGTCCAGCACACTTGTGACGACCGGGCCAGGCAGGACGCCTGATTCCTCGATCTCCTCGATCTCGGCTTCGACCGCCTCGCGCTGATCACCGGTCTCGACAAAGACAGCCGAGCGGTAGCTGGAGCCCTTGTCACAGAACTGGCCGCGTTCATCGGTCGGGTCGATGGTGTGGAAGTAATAATCGACAAGCTCGTCATAGGTGACCTTGGCCGGGTCATAGGTCACTTCGACGGCTTCATAATGGCCGGTGTCGCCGCTCGTCACCTGACGGTAGGTCGGGTTCTCGACCGTGCCGCCGGTATAGCCGGAGACGGTGGAGATCACGCCATCGACCTTGTCGAAATCGGCCTCTGTGCACCAGAAGCAGCCACCGGCGAAGATGGCGCTTTCGACATTGGTGCTGGGCGGCGGCGCGTCACGGCCTTCGTCCGCCATGGCACTCCAGACGAAGGCCGAGCCAGCGGCAATCGTGCCTGCGGCGATGGCAACCAGCGTGGATTGAGAAAGTTTCATCGGTCGGTCCATATCAAACGGGTGTCTTCTGCCCCGTCATATGGCGCCGCGCCTGGAGATTACGAGATCGTCTCTGCAGGCCTCACGGAAAGGTGAGCCGGGCTTTAATCCGCCCGTCCTCTCCTTACGGAAACTAGCTCGAAAGGCGTTCGATTTCGGCTTCTGAGAGCTCTGAATTGTCGTAGACGTTCTGGACGTCATCAAGCTCATCCAGGACATCGAGCAGCTTCATCAGCGTGTCGGCCTGATCGCCTTCGACGGGCACATTGTTCTGCGGCTTCCAGATGAGCTTGGTCGACTTGGCCTCGACCTCGCCGAATTTGCCTTCGAGCGTGGAGGCAACGTCCATCAGATCCTCACGTTCGGTATAGATCCAGTGGCTGGTCTCATCGGTCTCGACATCGGTGGCGCCAGCCTCAATGGCCGCTTCCATGATTTCCATCTCGTCGCCGGCTTCCAGCGGGTATTCGATTTCACCGACCTGGTCGAAGCCGAAGGAGACAGAGCCGGTCTCACCCAGATTGCCGCCATTCTTTGAAAAGGCCGCGCGGATCTCGCTGGCGGCGCGGTTCTTGTTGTCGGTGGAGGCTTCGACAATGATGCCGACGCCGCCGGGACCGAAGCCTTCATAGCGGATATCGTAATATTCTTCGGCATTGCCGCCCTGGCCCTTGTCGACGGCCCGTTTGATATTGTCCTTGGGCATGGACTGACCGCGCGCATTGTTTATCGCAAGGCGCAGGCGCGGATTGGCGTCGGGGTCCGGACCGCCAAGCTTGGAAGCGATCGTGATTTCCTTCGACAGGCGGGCAAAGAGCGCGGCACGTTTCTTGTCCTGCGCGCCCTTGCGGTGCTGGATATTGGCCCATTTGGAATGTCCGGCCATGAATTCCTCGCAAAGCTGGCTTCGTCTTTTGTCTGTGGCGCCGAAGTAAAGCAGCGCCGCGTCTTTTTAAAGGTATCGATGCAGAGCGCCAGACCGGCACGCACGTAAATGGCCCGGCCTCATCCGTCAGTCCGGGACGGGAATGGTCTCCGCCAGCCGTCCCCCGATGCGGATCGGTTCGATACGCTGGGCGAGCCCGGTCCTGTCATCTGTCTCGACATAGACCCCGCACAGCGTGCCTTCACCAAGAGCCGGAGCATAGCGCTCTCCCGGCAGCTGGGTCGCAAAGCGCTGGATGGAGTTTTCCTTCTTCATCCCGATCACGCTGTCATAGTCGCCGCACATGCCGGCATCCGTCTGATAGCCCGTGCCGCCTTCCAGGATCATGAGATCCGCGGTGGGCACATGGGTGTGGCTGCCGACAACAAGGCTGGCGCGCCCGTCGCAATGATGGCCCATCGCCATCTTCTCGCTCGTCGCCTCGCAATGAATATCCACGATCATCGCATCGACGGCGAGGCCGAGCGGCATTTCATCCAGAACACGGTCGGCATGCTGGAAGGCGTTTTCCAGCTGCTGTTTCATGAACACATTGCCCTGGAGCTGGACCACGCCGACGCGGCGGCCATCATCGAGCACGAAGACATGAGCGCCCTTGCCGGGGGCGCCGGCGGCGGCCGGATAGTTGGCCGGACGCAGGAGACGCGGTTCGCGCGCAATATAGGTCAGGGCCTCGCGCTGGTCCCAGGCATGATCGCCCAGCGTCAGGCAATCGGCGCCCGCATTGAAGAAGTCGCCGGCGATGGATTCGGTGAGGCCGAAGCCGCCAGCGGCGTTCTCGCCATTCACGACGACGAAATCGAGTTTCAGGTCGCGGCGAAGGGCAGGCAGGTGGTCTGTCACCGCTACGCGGCCGGGCTTGCCGACGACATCTCCGAAATAAGCGAGTTTCATGGGGCAGCTATGCGCGTTCAGGGGGCAAAAGAAAAGGCGCGCCTCTCAGCGGGGAGAGGTGCGCCTTTGTTTTTGGGGTGATTTCCCGTTCAGGCCTATTTGTTGGAGGCCGAGAAGCCGAGATAATCCTTGGTGATCATGCTCGGATCTTCCATGGTCGAAAGGCTTTCCATCGAGACCGGCTCTTCAGGGTCGATCATGATGGTCAGCGTTTTCGGGTCCTGGATGAACGAAGACAGCGCGGTGCCAAGCTCGGTGGCGATGGCGACATCTACACCGGCCTGCTGGGCCATGAGCGGGGCCATGCCCATCATCTGTGAGGCCTGCGCGCGCATCTGCTCCGGGTCCTGACCGCTCTGGGCGGCGACAGCATTGAAGATGCGGTCAATGAGGCTGTCATCGCTGACGCGGATTTCGAGGCTGCCGATTTCCAGAGCGCCCATGGCTTGCTGCATGACCATTGGATCGGGCTCACCGCCCTCAGCAAGGGTTTCCATGTCCATGGAGGCGGCCAGCTGCTCGTTGAATTCAGCATAGCCGCTGATGTCGCCGCCATAGGAGAAGCGGGCGCCATCGACGAGCTCGAAATAATTATCGTCTGCCTCAAAGGTCAGCGCGTCTTTTTCCGGATCGTAATCGCTGATGCTGGCCATGCGAAGCTCAATGCCTTCATAGCCGATCATGCTGAGGCTCTCGGCCAGTTGGGCGCCGACTTCGCCGCCATCTGCATCGGCGTCGAGCGTCATGCTTGTGGGCTCGAGGACGAAGCGCACGGGCTTGCCATCATTGTTGCGCTCGACATAGGCGTCGACGGACGGCACGGCGAGGTCCATGCCTTCACCGGCGAAGGTGAAGTTATCCAGGGAGATGCGGTCATAGCCGGGCTCCATTGGATTGCTCATCATCATGCTCATCATGGCCGCGGCCATGGCTTCCTCATCGCCTGCATTCTGCTGCATGGCGGTCAGGAATTTGAGGTCGGCGCCGGACACACTCATGGAGTCGAGGCCGCCTTTGAAATTCATGTCGTCCTCATCGACGATGTCGAAGCTGAGGCCGCTGATCTCTGCCAGGGCCGCCTTGTCGCCGGTGAAGTCGCGCATATTGACCGAGCTCAGCTTGTACTTGCCCTCGGCTTCGGTGCCGGAGAAGTCGCCGGAAACATCCGAAACGGCCCAGGCATCGAAAGCAACCTGATCGACCGACGGGAAGTCGGCCGGTTCACCGGTACCAAGCGCGCCCGCAACCCATGCCGCCAGGGCCGGTGAAGGGTTGATCAGCTCGATCTCGCCCACGGTGAGCGTCGACGTGTCGGCCTCTTCGGGGGCGTCATAGGTGATGCCGCTGAAGCTCATGCGGGAGAAGGCAGCCTGGCCGTCGATCATGTCGAGGCCTTCGAAGACCAGCGAATCGATCGTCACGCCGTCCATGTCCGCGATCGTGACGTTGGAGAAGGTGGCGTTGGCGCCATCGACGTCCTTGGATTCGTAGGCGAGTGCGCCGTCACCGGAATTGGTGAGCATCATCGCCGAAATCACATCTGGTGCATCGGCTGGATCGCCTTCGCGAAGCGTGATTTCTTCAAGCGGTGCAGCTTCAGAGCCGCCGGACTGGTCGCACGCCGTCATCATGGCAATAGCCGCGACGCCGGAAAGTAGATATCTCATAGTGGGTTTCCCTAATGTTTTTGCAAACGATCTTGTTCGTCGCCACACTCAGCGAGACTTATCATGTTTGTCGATAAAGGCCAGAGTTTGACCCTGATCTCCTCAGACGGTCAAAATGTGAATGTTCGGCTGGAGATCAACCCGCGAGCAAAGCGTTTGATCCTTCGGCTCGATGAACGCGAGAGAGAGGCGGTTGCCGTCGCGCCCTCAAGGCGTCACCTGAAGGCTGCAGCGAAATTTGCCGCTGATCGTGCAGACTGGATCGCAGACCGGCTGGCCCAGCTTCCCGACCGCAATGGGCCTGCGCCCGGCTCTGTCTTTTCGCTGCGCGGCCAACCCTGCAGGATTTCGGTTGAGGGGCCGGGACGGCGCGCGGTTCTGGAGGCGGGAGAGGTCCAGACGCTGCGTCTGCCGGGAGAGGTGGAGACTGTAGGCCGGCGCGCCGAACGCTATCTCCGCAAGGCCGCCCGCGAGGATCTTTCTGCCGCGGTCACGCAATACTGCGCGCGCCTTGGCGTCGATGCCCGGCGTGTGAGTGTGAAGGATACCCGCTCAAGATGGGGGTCATGTACCTCCAATGGCGGGCTCGCCTTCTCCTGGCGGCTCATCATGGCGCCGCCGAGCGTGCTCGACTATGTCGCCGCCCATGAATGCGCTCACCTTCTCGAGATGAACCACAGCCCGCGCTTCTGGGCGCATGTCGCCAGATGTTGCCCGGACTGGAAGCGTGAGCGCGCCTGGCTGCGCCGGCATGGCGGCGAGCTGCACGCCGTCAGCTTCTAGGCTTCAGTTTCTAGGCTTTCTGGGCCTCACCGCTCTTTGCATCCTTGCCGGAAGGGGTTTGCGGTGTGGAAGGCTGCGGCTGCTGGTCCGGGGCAAAGCTGATGATGGTCGCCCCTTCGCCGCCGCGCGCCTCACGGCTCGGCCCCAGAAGGACGAGTGTGCCGTCCGGGCGGATCTCGGCAACCAGGTCGCCTTTCGGCCGCTCGGCCAGATACTGCTCCAGCGTGTACTTGTCGGTGAGCCGCGTGCGCGAGAAATTCCAGCCGCGATACTGGTCGCGGATCAGCCCGTCATAGGTGCGCCCGCGCCGGATCAGCGTGCGCCCGCGCGCCGAGGAGCCGACCGACTTGTCATCGGTCTCATCGCCTTCGGAAAGCGAAAGCTGGTAGACGCGGTGGCGGCCGACTTCCGGGGCAAACTGGCTGCACACCAGCGCATTGTGGGAATCATTGGTCGACAGAGCGACCACGGTCGCGAACCGTGAATGGTCGAGCCGGATTTCGGCGTCCTCTGAAAGAACTTCGCCAAGGAAGGTGTCGAGACCGGCCTCACGCGCGGGCCGGAGGCGCCTGTAATTGCTGTCTGCAACGATGACATCGATCTTCACCGATTTCAGCGCCTTGGCGAATTCCACACTCCAGGAATTGGCGCCCACCAGCAGGACACCCGGCTTTTCAGACCGCGCGAGGCCAAGACGCCGGGCCAGCGGGCCAATGGTGAAGCCATGCAGGACAACGGTGGTAAACACCATCGCAAAAGCGAGCGGCACGATCTGGTCTGCACCGGAGAAATAGAAGCGGCCCTCGCGGGACAGGTCCACCAGAAGCGAGCCGAACAGGCCGGAGACGGCGACAGCAACGATACCGCGCGGCGCGATCCAGCCAAGGAGCAGCGCCTCCTTGCGGCTGAGCGTGCCAATGGTCGCGATCCAGACCGAAAGCGGGCGCACCAGGAAGAGCATCACCAGAAGGAAAAGCAGCGTGTTCATGTTCAGCGCCGATGCAATCGTCGCCGGCGTGAGGTCCGCGGTCAGGATGACGAAAACGCCCGAAACGAGCAGAACCGCGATGTCTTCCTTGAACTTGCGAAGTTCCGAAAGGTCTGCGAGCTTGGAATTGGCGAGCGTCATGCCATAGGCGGTCACGGCGACGAGGCCGATTTCCTTCTCGACCTCTTCGGCGAGCGCGTAACACAGGATGATCGAGGCGAAGATCAGCGGTGCCTTGAGGTATTCCGGCGTCCAGCCGGCGCGGAAGGCGCGCGAGATGGCGAGCCCGAAAACGATGCCGAGCCCAACGCCGATACCGGCAGCTGCGAGGATCCAGAGCCCGGCCGCGAATGTGGAATCGCCCTGGCTGGCCACGCGGATGATTTCATAGGCGGCCACAGCAAAGAGGGCGCCGATCGGATCGTTGACGATGCCTTCCCATTTCAGGAACTGCGCCGGACGGCCAGAAAGCTTGGACTGGCGCATCAGCGGCATGATGACGGTCGGGCCGGTCACGACCATGACGCCGGCAAAGACGATGGCACTCGCCCAGTCGAGGCCGGCGGCATAGTGCGCGGCGAGCGAGCCCAGAATCCAGGCGAGCGGGCCACCGAAGAACACCACGCGGCGGACGGCCGCGCCCGCATCACGAAGGTTCTCGAATTTCAGGATGAGGCCACCCTCGAACAGGATGACGGCGACGGAAAGGGATACGATCGGGCGGAGAAGGTCGCCGAACGTGCCCGACGGGTTCAGCAGCGGATCGCCAAAGATGAGCTGCCAGATGGGACCGGCTGCAAGGCCGGCTAGCGCCATGAGCACGATGGCGGGCGCCTGAAGGCGCCAGGCAAGCCATTGCGCGCCAAGACCCAGCGCGCCGATGAGCGCGCAGGCAAAGATCAGGCTTTCAGAGCCTGTTCCGGCAAGGATGAGATTCAGATCCGGCATATGTTTTCAGGGGTCCGTGGGTTTCAGGCCGCGGCGGTCTGGTCTTCGCGCGAGAAATCGAAGCCGATCTCCCGGGTGCCATAGTCGCCCGCTTCATAATGGTCGATCCTGGACTGAAACCAGGTCTTCAGATGGTTGAAGAGATAGTCGAACAGACGGGTCGAGTCCTCATCGGTTAGGGGCAGGTTCAGGGTAAACGACTCCCCGCCCTGAATGTCCAGCACAAACCGGTTGCCGATCTTCTGGCACTGGGTCGTGATTCTGATCCAGTCAGTGCCGCCTGTGACCCGGACGGCCAGGCCGAATGCAATGGGCCCAAGCGGACGAAAGCCGCGCGGCGGGACAGAAAAAGCCTGATCACCATAAGGCTTGGGCTGGAATTCACCCTGCGGCGGAACGAGCTGCACGCAGATCCCGTCAGACGCGTCGAGATAGTCGCAAAAGCCGGACCGCACCTGTTCTGCCAGCTGGCGGACGCGCGCATAATTCTCGGCGGCAAGGTCCTGATAGACCTTTGCGATCGCTTTCAATTCCTCGAAACGGGACATGCGAGGGACTCCGGCTGCCTCTTGCGCTCGCAGCAAACTAGGGGCCCGGAGGCCCGAATGCGAGTCGGCGGGTGAATTTACTTTTAGGTTTCTCAGGCCACCCGGCCCGGGCGCGCCGCCGGAAAGGCCGCGACATTTGATGAGGGCGGATCGACATCTTCCACGGCTGGCCGCAGATGCACGGGCAGCCCGGCCCGCGCGAGTTCCACCGCTGTCGAGGGCGCAACCCCCTCATGCCAGGCCGTGATCACTGTGCGGATTGTCTCAAGGTACAGTATTTCTTCATCGACCACCTGACCGAAACGCGCCGCCAGCGGCCCGACAAGCCCATAGGCGAGGAAGACGCCGAGAAATGTGCCGAGAAGCGCTGTAGCGATCATCGGGCCAAGAACATCCGGCGACTGGTCGATCAGGCTCATCGTCTTGATGATGCCGAGCACCGCTGCAACGATACCCAGCGCGGGCAGGGCGTCCGCCAGCGAGTTGAGGGCACCCACAGCGCGGTGGCGGGTCTGCGCGGCACTGGCGACGGCATCGTCGAGGTGCGCGCCGACGGGCGACTTGCCTCCGGGATTGAGGGCATGCAGCCGCAGGCTGTCAGTGATCATCGCGGTCGCCGTGCTGTCGGCAAGAAGACGCGGGCGGCTGGTAAAGAGGTCTGAGGTTTCCGGGCTCTCTATGTCGGCTTCGATGGCCAGCATGCCGCCACGGCGGGCGCGGCGCAGGAGATCATTGAGGCCGCTGAGCAGGTCAGCATAGTCGGCGCGGGTCCATTTTGCTCCGCGCATGGCTTTCGCGATTCCGGCCAGCGCATCGCCGGCCACGCGCGGCGAATTGCCAATGACAAGCGTGCCGAGCCCGGCCCCGCCGATGAGAGCGAGTTCGAAGGGAAGGGCGCTGAACAGGGCCGGGCTGCCGGTAAAAACCAGCGCGCCCGCGATAAGGACAACGACCATGAGAAGGCCGAACAGTTGGAACATGACATGGCTCCGGAAGAAGGGTCAGCCAAGAGGTCTAGCAGGTCAGGCTTTAGATATGGTTTCCGTCCATTTCCGGCGTTGAGCTGACGCAAGGGCGCGCTTGTAATTTGTCGCAGCCGGCCCGAAGAGAAGGCATGACCGATCAACCCGCACCGCAGCTCGGACGCGACCGGCCGGACCGCAGGGGCGCGTTCCGGCTGCTCTTCTTTGCCCTGCTGGCTGTGGGCGCGGGGAACACAATGCTGGTGAGCGCCATCCTGCCGCCGCTCGCGCGAGATTTGGGCCTGCCCGACTGGATGGCGGGGGCGATCTTCTCGCTCTCTGCAGCGCTCTGGACGATCACATCTTCCTTCTGGGGCCGCAAAAGCAACGACTGGGGCAGGCGCCCTGTTGCCGCGCTCGGCATGCTTGGGTTTTCCATCTCGATGCTGCTTTTCGGTACCAGCGCGGCGCTCGCAATGGCCGGTTATCTGGAAGGCTCGGTCGTCATCTTTATCTGCCTTCTCTTCTCACGCACCCTGTTCGGCCTCTTCGGGTCGGGGACCAATCCGGCCGCGCAGGCCTATATCGCCGACCGGACGAGCCGGGCCAAACGAACCGAGGAGATCGCCTCCCTGACATCGGG
>NVWP01000111.1 GCA_002733705.1 Henriciella sp.
CGGGCGAGGATGGAATAGGTGCGCGGGCTGATCTCCAGCCAGAGCGGGCCTTCATAACCCTCGCTGATATCGTCGAACGCATTGGCGTGATCGGTGACGAGACGTGTGAAGACGTCGATCCGGCCTGTGGAGCTTTTCGGGTTGGCCTTGCCGGAGATGCCGGCTGGAAGTCTCACCGACTCCTGTAGCGGCACAAGATACATGCACCCTGTTTCAAGGACGGCTCCGTCCGCTGTCAGCGGGATTTCGTGCAGGGAGATGCCAGGTTCGCGCAGGACGTCGCGCACAGTGCGCTCGCGGCCCGGCAGGAAGCTTGCGCGGATGCGATAGGCGCTCGACCCCAGGCGGAGGTCGAGGCTGGCAGGCTGGATCTGGTCGGCATCCAGTGCGGACTCCGACGCGAGCGCGCCGGAGTCGAACAGCGCTTGCAGCTCTCCATCGGGCAGGACGCCCTGTCTTGGCTTAACCATGCCTTGATCCCTTTCAGCCAAGAGGCTTAAGACGGTGCGCTCATGTTTGGAAGGATGAAGTCCATGGCGGCTGAAGATGGCAAGGACTGGAAACCCGCAACGAAACTCGTTCGCGGTGGCACCATGCGCTCGGAATTCGGGGAGACGTCCGAGGCCATCTACCTGACGTCCGGCTATGCCTATGACAGCGCCGAACAGGCCGCGCGCCGCATGTCCGGCGAGGAAGAAGGCTTTGTCTATTCGCGCTATGCCAACCCGACCGTCCGTATGCTGGAAAACCGGCTCGCCCTGCTGGAAGGGGCAGAGACAGCCCGTGTAACGGCGTCCGGAATGGCTGCGATCTCTTCGGCCCTCATTGCGCCTGTTGGACAAGGCGACCGGGTTGTGGCGGCAAGTGCGCTGTTTGGGTCCTGCCGCGTCATCTGCCAGACCATCCTGCCACGCTACGGGGTGGAAACCGAATTCGTGCAGGGCGCAGACCTCGATGCCTGGAAAAAGGCGCTTTCGCGGCCCGCCAATTATGTCCTCGTCGAGTCGCCCTCCAACCCGCTCCTCGAAGCGGTGGATATCGCGGCTGTCGCGGACCTCGCGCACAAGGCAGGTGCCAGGCTGATCGTCGACAATGTGTTTGCGACGCCGATCCTGCAGCGCCCGCTGGAGCTGGGCGCGGACATTTCGGTCTATTCGGCAACCAAACATATGGACGGGCAGGGGCGTGTCCTTGCCGGCGCCATCCTCGGCCCGTCGGACTGGATGGAGGAGTTTATCGACCCGTGGCTGCGCCATACAGGTCCGGCCGCCTCGCCGTTCAATGCCTGGGTGGTCCTGAAGGGGCTCGAAACGCTCGACCTTCGCGTGCGTCAGGCTTGCCGGAACGCGGCGCGCCTCGCGGATGCGATTGCCGGCCATGAGAATGTCAGGGCCGTGCGCTATCCCGGCCGTAGCGATCATCCAAATTACGAGGTCCACAGAAAACAGATGCAAGAGGGCGGCACGCTGATCGCCTTCTCGGTCAAGGGCGGGCGTCCGGAGGCGTTCCGGATGCTCAATGCACTGAAACTTGTCGATATCTCCAACAATCTGGGCGACACCAAATCGCTGGCCTGCCATCCCGCCTCGACCACGCACCGTGCCCTGAATGAGGAAGAGCGCGCTTCGATGGGGCTCGATGAAAGCTGGATACGTCTTTCCGTGGGCCTCGAAGATGCCGGTGATCTTGAAGCTGATATCCTGTCGGCGCTTTCGGCGATGTCTTGAGGGCGAGGGAGGCAGGTCATGACGACTGAGGAAGATCTGCCGCGCTATGAGGCGGTCACGCAGGGCATGAAGATCAGCGTGACGCCGGCCTTTCTCGAGGATGAGTCCAAGCCGGCCTCCAATCGCTATGTCTGGGCCTATACGGTCGAGATAGAAAACGACTCCGACACGGTCTGGACGCTGAGACTGCGCCACTGGGACATCATCGACAGCCTCGGGCGGCGCCAGACCGTCGATGGCGAAGGCGTTGTGGGTCAGACCCCGCGTCTCGAGCCCGGTGAGAGCTTCCGCTATTCCTCCGGCGCGCCGCTGGCAGCGCCGTCCGGCATGATGAGCGGAACCTACACATTCGTCTCCGACAGCGACGAGAAATTGCTGGCGAGGGTCCCGGCCTTTTCGCTGGACAGCCCCTATGACCGGGCGCGTCCCAGCTAGGCCTGCCCCTCCGAAAAGCGGTGACGTGGCTATCAGAATGCTGCTAGAGCGCACGCCATGGGCTTCCGTGATTTCATGCTTCTCTTCGCCGTGTGCTTCGTCTGGGGCCTCAACCTCGTCGTGACGCGCTGGGTGGTGGCCGATGCGGGCGTGCCGCCGATCTTCTTCGCTGGCGTGCGCTTTGCCGGGATCGCGCTTGTCCTCATTCCCTTTCTGCTGCCTGCGCCAAGGCATATGGGGATCCTGTTTGCCATCGCGATGTGTATGGGCGCGGTCCACTTCGCGCTTCTCTTCATGGGGCTTGCCAACGCGGAGGCAAGCGCGGTGTCGGTCACCGGCCAGCTCGGTGTGCCGTTTGCGACCCTGATGAGCATGGCTTTCCTGGGAGAGACGGTCGGCTGGCGGCGCGGGCTCGGCATCATGCTCGCCTTTGCCGGGGTCACGCTGATTGCCTTCGACCCGGGCAGTTTCTCTGTGAGTTTCGGTCTCATCTATGTGATCGTTTCCGCCTTTGTCGGGGCGTCTGGCGGCATCCTGATGAAGAAGATGGCGCCGATCAGCGCGCTGCAGCTTCAGGCTTGGCTTGGTCTTTTCAGTTTCGCGCCGCTTCTGGCCTTTTCCGCGCTCACGGAAAGCGGGCAGGTCAGTGCTTTTATGGAGGGCGGCTGGCTGGTCTGGGTGGCGACGGCCTTCGCCGTTCTGGGGGTGAGCGTTTTCGGACACGGCGCCTATTACTCTCTCATCAAGAAGTACGACATCTCGCTGCTCTCGCCGCTCACCCTGATGACACCCATCTGGGGTGTGGTGCTGGCGGTCAGCCTGCTTGGAGAGCCGTTGACCCTGCGTCTTGTTGTCGGGGCGGCGATCTCGCTCAGCGGGGTTTTCGTGATCGCCATCCGCCGCAACAGAGCCTTGCCGGAGGCCGCCCTGCCTGAGAAAGCCCGGATCGCGCGATGAAGATAACCAAGCGTCCCAGCCCGAATTTCAATGACCGCAAGGCGCCGCTCGACATGCTGGTGCTGCACTATACCGGAATGGAGACAGGCGAGGCGGCCATCGAGCGTCTCTGCAGTGAAGAGGCAGGCGTGTCGGCGCACTATGTCGTTCGCGAAGACGGCGAGATCCTGCAGCTTGTCGAAGAAGACAAGCGGGCCTGGCATGCCGGGGTTTCTTCCTGGCAGGGGGATGAGGACCTCAATTCGCGCTCCATCGGCATAGAAATCGTGAATGGCGGCCATGACTGGCCGGATGCGGACGGCCGACTTCCGGCCTATCCGGAGGCGCAGATTGCGGCTGTGATCTCGCTCTGTCAGGGCATCCTCAGCCGCTGGCCAATCCCACAGACCCGGATTGTCGGGCACAGCGACATCGCGCCCTCGCGCAAGGCCGATCCGGGTGAGCATTTTCCATGGCAGCGCCTTGCGGGGGAAAAGATCGGTCTCTGGCCGCTGGGGGCGGGTGATGCGTCGGCACCGGTGGCCGGGTCGCTCCACGCGATCGGTTATAACGTGGCAGACCTCAGGGCGGCGATTACGGCCTTCCAGCGCCGCTGGATGCCAGAACGCGTGGACGGCGTTGAGGATGAAGCTGTGCGCGGGCGGGCCGATGCTGTCGCGCAGGCTTACTCGGCCGGCTGATCGGGCTCTGGCTGAGCTGCGGTGTCTTCGGCCGGGTCAGGTGAGGCAGCCGCAGCGCGGGCTGCTTTCGAGCGCGAGATCCGCGCCGACCATTCTACAGTGAGCGCCGCGCCGAGCAGCAGGGACGAGACCGACACGACCAGCCAGATAAAGCCGAGAATGACCGACGCCAGGGCGCCATAAAACGTGTCGAGCACCGAGACCTTGAGATAGAGATGGTAGGCCCATGTCACGACGCTCCAGCTGAAGGCGCCGGCGGCTGCGCCGAGCGTCATGGCCCGGCCGGAATTGATCCGCCCATAGAGTGACAGCGAGATGATTAGGTAGAAGATCGCGAAACAGGCCAGGAATTTGCCGACCCAGAGCCGCGAGGCGAGGCCGGATATATTTCGCGCCAGTTCAAAGGCGACAAAGCCTTGCCGCTCGGTCGCAAAGGACATGAGCAGCTGAAGCGCGCCGAGAATCCACACGATCAGGATGAGCAGCGTCGTCATCAGCAATGAGACGCCCTGAAAGCGGATGATGTTGGAGCGCCGCTCACTGCCGGCCACCATGCGGATGCCTGTGATGGCGGCCTTGGCGCCTGAACTGGCTGTGTAGAAGACGATGATGACCGCCACCACGGCCCGGATGGTCAGGCCTTGCGGGGTGGCGTCGCGGATTGTGGTAAGATCGGCCTGACGCAGCGGCGCGACCGCCGAAGTCAGCACCTGATCGACCGTGTTGGACAGCGACTCCGAAATCTCATGCGGCAGCAGCGAGAAGAGCAGGGTCAGCGTCAGATAGATCAGCGGGAAGATCGAGAAGAGCGCGTAAAAGCTGATGCCGCCTGTCACGATGCGAACTTCCGGCTTCGACAGGCGCATGATGGCATGCCACAGAGGCAAGACGACCCATTCGGTGACGGGCTGTGGCACAGGCAGCTTTTGAAGCCAGGCCTTCATCCAGCTTCCCCTCGATAGGCACAGACGAAAGGGAAGATGGTCTCATTCCATTCGTTTGACCAGTCTCGAAAAGCAAAGGCCGGGGGCTGGCCCGGCCTGGTAGAGGTCTCAGAGTCTAGGGCCCGCAGGTCCAGTCCCCATCATAGGAACGTGTGGCCCCGTCAGACCGGTTGACCGTCATGGTCGCCGCGCGGCTGCTTGCTTCGGTCTCAGAGCCGTCCAGCGTAGCGTCGCCGAGTTCGACAACGACGACGACGCCCTCTCCGGCGAAGGTGCCGGCCGTTGTTTCCAGCCCGTCAAAGCCGCCGGGCTGCTGGCCGTAAAGCTGAACGCCAAAGCCATCATTATTGATGACGGCGGTAGGACGGTCATCCTGTGCGACGTCTGCGCGGGCAACGAGGATCGTGTTTCCGTCATCGGCCGTTTGGAAGGCGCAGCCAAGCTCGCCTTCGAGGGTGCTGGCATTGTCCTCTGTGACCGGCTGCAGCGTCGAGAGAGCGGCATCGCTGCCGGTGACGCCGATATCGGTTTCATCGGTATCGTCCGGCAGCAAGGCATCTGAACCGGTGACCTCGCCCGCATCCTGCGTCTCGGTCATGGCGCTATCGCCGGTGGTTTCGGGCGGCGCATCTGTTACCGGTTCGTCGGCAGGCGAACAGGCGGCCATGAAGAGGCCGGCAGACAAGGCGAGGGCGGTCAGGGAGGTCTTGGTCATGGTGGATCAAACGAATGCTGAGGAGGGCGGTTCCGCCGCGGGTCGGCAGGTGCAGATGTCATGTCTGGCGATTGAGGCCAATCTGGCCTATATGGGCGCCCTGACCAGACGGCCGGGCAGTCGCTGGTATAGCCGGTAAGGCTATGCTGGAGGAAAGTCCGGGCTCCATGGAAACAGGGCGGCGGATAATGTCCGCCCGGCGTGAGCCGAGGGAAAGTGCCACAGAGAGCAGACCGCCTCGCCGCTTGCGGCGAGGTAAGGGTGAAAGGGTGGGGTAAGAGCCCACCGCGGGGGCGGTAACGTCCCTGGCATGGTAAACCCCGCCCGGAGCAAGACCGAATAGGGGGCGCGCATGGGCCGTTTCCAGCCCGCGCCCCGGGTGTGTCGCGTGAGGGCCGGTGCGAGCCGGCTCCCAGAGGAATGACTGCACAGGCGCCGCAAGGCGCTGGACAGAACCCGGCTTACAGGCCGTCTGGTCAGCCTTTTACTTCCAGCGTTTCCAGAAGCGGACCTTGGGCCGTGACATGGGCCGGGCCCGCTGCAGCACATCGGTGCGCACCCGGATCATGGCGGCGGCGAGGTGGATCTCCCAGAGAAAGCTGCCCGTAGCAGTGATCAGCGCCCCCATGGTCATGATGAAGAGGATCGACACCGGAATGCCGACATCCAGCCGGAACAGCTGGCCTGTAAACAGGGTCACAATGACGAGACAGATCAGCAGCATGGCGGCCGTCGAGAGGACAATGGCGCGATTGATCCAGGAGATACGCTGGTCCAGCAGCACGATTTCAGAGCGCCAGCGCGGATGGGATTCCATGGCGCCTTCCACCATCAGCTCCTGCTCCAGCGAACGCGAGCGGTCGACCGTACGGCCGAGCCGGTTGGTGAGGACGGTCAGAAGCGCGCCGATACCCGCAATCAGGAAAACCGGCGCAACGGCCAGTTCGATGCTGTGAACGATATCGACGTCGACATTTTCCATCGGTGACTTTCCCAGCCGGCCGCCAGCTGAAGATCGGCGGTCAGATGTATCCTTCTTCCAACAGGTCCTTGGTATGGATGATGCCCACGGGCTTGCCATCTTCAAGCACGAAGCCATTAGAGATGCGCAGTTTTGTCATTACGTCCACAACAAGGGCGATCCGGTCGCCTTTGGCAAAGGTCTTGCCGCCGCGCGTCATCATCTGGCGGGCCGTCCCGGCTTCGCTGCCATCCTGCATATAGCGGCGCAGGTCACCATCGGTAATGATGCCGGTATATTTGCCGTCTGCGTCCACGACCGCCACGCAGCCCTGGCGGCCTTCTGCGATGGCCTGGATGACGTCGCGAAGGGCGGCTTCTTCGTCAACAACGGGCGGGGCGGTGTCACGCGACATGAGATAGTCGGCCACGGTATGCAGCGCCTTGCCGAGCTTGCCGCCGGGATGGCGTGCCCCGAAATCTTCCCGGCTGAACCCGCGGCGCGCCATCAGCGCCACGGCCAGGGCGTCGCCCATGACCAGCGTCATCGTGGTCGAAGATGTCGGCGCGAGACCGTTCGGGCAGGCTTCCTCGTGGGCGGGAAGCGAAAGAAGAATGTCGGCATTGCGCCCGAGCAGGCTGTCGGCCGAGCGCGTCATGGCGATGAGCTTGACGTTATTCGACCGGCAATAGCGCAGGAGGTCGATCAGCTCACGCGTCTCGCCGGAATAGGAAATCGCCAGCACGACGCTGTCGGGGCGCACCATGCCGAGGTCGCCATGACTGGCTTCGGTCGGGTGCAGGAAGAAGGCGGGCGTACCGGTCGAGGCGAGGGTAGCAGCAATTTTCTGGCCGATATGGCCCGACTTGCCGACGCCGGCGACGATCAGATAGCCGTCACATCCGACGATGGTATCGACCGCCTGGGAAAAGGAGGCGTCCAGATTTTCAGAAAGGGCGTCCAGCGCCTCGCGCTCGATGCGTATGACACGGCGGGCGGTGTCGAGGTCTGACTGCGAACCAGATGTCATGATATCCTCTCCTGCCGGGCCGGTCCTCATTCCGGCTCTGCGAAGCCCCAGCCATCGGGCCGGTAGCCACGGGCCAGCGCCATTTTTGTCGTGCGTTCCTCATGCAGCCAGATGTCCTGCGGTGTAAAGGGGATGGGGCCAATAGAGGCGGCCACGTCCTCGTCGCTCTCAGCTTCGCCAAGCTGGTAGCCGAAGCTCTCAAGTGATTTCTCGAACGCTTCCCGGCGGGCCGCCTCGCCCTCAATCGGCACGAAGAACAGGTCGAGGATGATATCGCTATGGGGTTTGACCCCCTGTTTGTCGCGCAGCTGCTCGCAGGTATAGACCGTTTCGGCCTGCTGTTCGGTGAAGTTCCAGTCCGCTTCGTCCATCGCGTCGATCCTCATATTTTCTTGCGCGCCTTATGGCAGAAACTGCCGCGCGGGCGAAGCAGGGCAACCCAGCGCGCGCAGCTGCGTTGGTCGATGGCAAAGGCGGCTCGCCGCCCCACACAGAATACGGCAGATACGGGAACGCCAGACGATGGCTCTTGAGAATATGCTGGTGCCGGGAAAGACCTGCCAGCGCATCGAACGCGCCGACAGGCTTCGCATCATCTTTGAAGGGCGCGACTATTTCAGCGCCGTCAAACAGGCCATGCTGAACGCCGAAAAGACGATCATGATGATCGGCTGGGACTTTGATACAAGGATAGAGTTCGAGCCGGATGAAAAGCGTCTCGACGGGCCCAATCAGCTGGGCGAGTTTCTCTCCTGGCTGACGCAAGAGCGCGAACACATGCAGCTCTATATGCTGAAGTGGAATGTCGGCGCCATGCAGTCCATCCTGCGCGGCATGGTGCCGATTGGTGTGCGGCCGATGCGGTTTAACTCGAACTTCCACTTCCATCTCGATTCCACCCACCCTGTGGGTGCCGCGCACCATTCCAAGATCATCGTCATCGACGACCAGATCGCGTTCTGCGGCGGGATCGACATGACGGCCGGGCGCTGGGACACGTGCGATCATCTTGATGACCAGCCCTGCCGCACCCTGCCCGGCGAGAGCGAGATGCCCAAACCCTGGCATGATGCCACAATTGCCGCCTCTGGCGACATTGCGTGCGCGCTTGGTGATGTGGCGCGCGAGCGATGGCTGCGCGCGACGGGCGAGGAGCTGCCGCCGCCGCAATGCGACAATGACCCTGTCTGGCCGGACCTTGATCTCACCTGGAGCAATGTGCCGGTGGCCCTCGCGCGGACCTTCCCCGGCTTTCAGGACTATGACGAAGTGCGCGAGATCGAGGCGCTGTATCTGGCAGCCATCGCACGGGCGAAGGATACGCTCTATATCGAGAGCCAGTATCTCGCCTCCTCCAAACTGGTCCATGCGATGACCGAGCGTCTTCAGGAAGAGGACGGGCCGGAAATCATCCTCGTCCTGCCGCGCAATGCCGAAGGCTGGCTGCGCCAGAAGGCGATGGACGGGGCGCGCGTGCGCATGCTTGAACACCTCTGGGCGCATGACACCTATAACCGCTTTGCCGCCTATTATCCGGTCACGACAAGCGGTGAGCCGATCTATGTCCACGCCAAGATCCTGATCCTCGACGATGACGTCATTCGCGTCGGCTCCTCCAATCTCAACAACCGCTCCATGGGGTTCGACACCGAAACCGACCTCGCCGTGGAAGCCGCCCAGTGCGAGGACCCGGCGGCGATCCGCGCCTCGATCGCGGGCCTCCGCGCAAGCCTCATCAGCGAGCATCTGGGGGTCAGCGAGGAGAAACTGGCCGATGCGGTGTCTGCCTCGCGCGGCTCGCTGATCGGGGCGATCACCATGCTGAAGGGAGAAGGCCGCTCGCTTCGCCTTTTTGAGCAGTCGGAAGTCAATGGCGAGGCCAATATCCTCGCCGAGAATGAATTTGCCGACCCGGAACAGGTGGGCGAAGGGCTGGCCGAACGGCTGGTTAACGGCGTTCGCGACCTGGTGGGGAATGTGGCGGAGTAGGGCTCTCTGGTTTGCTCCCGTATCGGCGCTGGCGCGCCTCACATGGAGCGCGCGTGGGGCTGTGCTTCTCCCTTCTCCCGAGGGAGAAGGGAATAGTCCCCACAAACACCACTATCGCCACGCGGTTTCCCGCTGGCGGTGCGCTTTGGTCTTGCCCTGAAGTGACAGGGCCGGGCGCGTCCCTGGTGGACGCTATAGGTAATGCCAGCCTTTCGGCGTGGCTGTAGAGCGACCGCCATGGACGCGCCCTTG
>NVWP01000112.1 GCA_002733705.1 Henriciella sp.
CGCCAAATAGCGCAGAAACCCGCGTCCATTCCGCCCCGGCGCGCGTCTTGCCTGACCCGCGCCCGCCAAGCGCCAGCCAGCCGCGCCAGTCGCCAGGCGGCGGGCACTGGGCCTGCCTTGCGGTCAGGACAAATGCCAGCGGCCGCGTCTCGTCATTGCCCATGGGGCAGCTCTGTCTGTGTCATGCAGACAGCTACCTAGACGTTGGCCCTGGCCGGTCGGAGAGTGTTTAGCCCTCGGGCGTGGAGACCTCGACCACCAGCTTGCCGAGATTCTTGCCACTGAAGAGCCGCTCGAGCGAGCCCGGCGCCTTCTCAAGCCCTTCGACCACATCGGTCTCGAACTTGATCTTCCCTTCCATCAGCCAGCCGGCCATCGCCTGCATGCCTTCGGCAAAGCGCTCGATATAGTCGGTCACGATATAGCCCTTCAGCGTCACATGGCGCATCAGCAGCATGGAGAAATTGTACGGCCCCGGCACCGGCTCGGTCGCATTATAGGAGGAGATGAGCCCGCAGAGCGGCATGCGCGCAAAATCATTGAGGCGCATCAGGATCGTATCCATGATCTCACCGCCAACATTCTCGAAATTGATGTCGATCCCGTCCGGGCAATGGCGGTCCAGCGCCTCGCCGACGTCTTCCTTCTTGTAGTTGATCGCCGCATCGAAACCGGCGACCTCTGTCAGCCATTTGCACTTCTCGTCAGACCCCGCGATCCCGACCGCGCGGCAGCCCTGGATCTTGGCGATCTGGCCGACCATGGAGCCGACCGCCCCAGCTGCCGCCGAGACGACCACGGTCTCGCCGGCTTTCGGCTTGCCGATATCCATGAGACCGAAATAAGCCGTCATCCCCGTCATGCCGAGCGGGCCCATGAAGGCCGTCAGCGGCACGCCTGGAAGCTCTGGCAGCTTGTTGACCTCAGCGCCGGGTTTCACCTGATAGAGCGACCACTGGCCGAGCCCGGTATTGACGATATCGCCCGGCTCCAGCCCGTCGAACCGGCTTTCCTCGACCACGGAGATACCGCCGCCGCGCATCGGATCGCCGATCTGGACCGGCGGCATATACTGCTCACGGTCTGACATCCATATGCGGTTGGTGGGGTCGAGGGAGAGGTAGAGCGTGCGGATGCAGACTTCGCCGTCCTTGAGCTCGCGCACAGGCGTCTCGACCAGTTCAAGGTCGCCCTCGCTGACATCGCCAACCGGGCGTTTCTTCAGGATCCAGGTCTTGTTCGTTTTCGCCACGGTCAGGTCCTCCAGCTTATTGCACAGAAAGGACTGGCGGCTGCCAGTCCTCTTCCATCCCGTTGAAGCCTAACTCGCCCCGCCGGATCAATGCTGACCTCACGGGAAGCAGCGAGCACCGGAGAGCGTCGCGGCCGCTAGTTCGTGGATCCGGTCACGGCCTCGACCGGGATGTCGTAATGGCGCGCGCAGAACTGGCAGTCGACGCCCAGCGTGCCGTCTTCCTCGGCCATCTCATGAAGCGACTCGTCAGGCATCCCCGCCAGCGTATGGCGCAACCGCTCCTCATTGCAGGTGCAGCTGTCATCCAGCGGCTCTGGCGACTGCATACGCACCCCGCCCTCATGGAAAAGACGGAAGAGCAGGTCTTCGGCGGATATCTCTTCTGAACAGAGTTCATCGGGCTGCAGTGTCGCGAACAGCGCCTGCGCCTCACGCCAGCCTTCTTCAGTGTCGCCGCGCGAGTCGTCACCGGCGAGCTTCTGGATCATCATGCCGCCAGCATGCCAGTCACCGGCCGCGTCGCGCCTGACAGATAGCGCCAGACAGGTCTGCACCTGCTGGGACTGGCGGAAATAGTCCTCGGCGCATTCGGCCAGCGTGCCCTTGTTGAGCGGAACGATGCCCTGATAGGGCTGCACATGCTCAGTGTCCTGCACGATGATAAGGGCCAGCGCCCCCTGCGGTCCGAACAGTTGCGGCATGTGAGGCTTGGCGCCCTTGTTCACCTTCTCAAGATAGGCCCAGCGATCCGGCTCGAAGCGGGAATAGGCCCGCACGCCGCCATCGGTGCGGTATTCGCCGACCAGCATCGAGACAGGCCCATCGCCCTCGGCCTGCGCCATGATCCGGCCCTGGAACTTCATGGCCGATCCGACCAGCGTGGACAGGAGCACGGCCTCGCCAAGTATCTCGCCCAGATGGTCAGGATAGGCATGACGGTGCAGGATCGGCGACAGGGAACGCGGCCCCATACGCGCAATCCGTCCTGTGATCGGCAGCGTGTCTGACGTGAAAGCGGCGACGAAATCGTCTGGGTTGGATGACAGTGAAGTCACGGCGGCGTCCCTCCGGGTCCGGGCATCTGATGCGCCACCATGTGGCGGCCTCCCCCTCCCCAGACAAGCACCGGCTTGCACACGCGGTCCTTCAGGATCGACACAACTCATTAGCGAATTAGATGAAATATCACTCTTTCTAGAAAAGCGAGTTTAAACAAGCTCAAATATGCCCGAACCTCGGTAGATCAGAAAGGTTCACCCCAGTGCTGTCAAGAATACGCGACTTCATGAGAATTGACGCGGCTGACACAGAGGTAAATCGCGCGCGCCTTGAGGTCCTCAGCAGGCACGTTCCGTTGATGTATGGCCTTCTCATCATCAACCTGATCGTTCTGTCCGTCTCCCAGCTGAGCTCTCCGGCGCCTTCATACATGACCATCTATCTGCCGGTTGTTGCAGTTATTTTCATGGTCACCCGGATATGGTCCTTCTCGAAGCTCAGGATTGACCGTCTATCCGACGCCCAGGTCGTGAGGAAACTCCGCCAGACCGTCGCTCTCGTGGTGCCGGTGAGTGCCATACTGGGTGTATGGGGCATGCTCTTCCTGCCTTATGGCGATGCTGGCCAGAACGCGCAGGCAATTGTTTTCAATGCGGTGTCCGTAACGGCCTGCGCCTTCTGCCTTGCGCATCTGCGCCAGGCCTCATTTGCAACGCTCGCGACCGTCACGCCGCTGACCTGCGGCCTGCTGATGCTGGAAGCCCAGCTCTCCTATTGGGGCATCGCCCTGAATTTCGCGCTCGTTGCGATTCTCCTGGGGATCATCCTCAACGGAATGGAACGTGATTTTGTCCGGATGATAAGACAGAAGGTCGACCAGCGTGCCCAGCACCAGAGGCTGCAAGGCCTCTATGAGGAAAATATGCGTCTGGCGAATACGGATGATCTCACCGGCCTTCCCAACCGTCGCAAATATCTTTCGGATATCGAGGACCTCGCCAATCGTTCCCGTAAACGAAGCAGCAGCTTCGTTATCGCCCTCCTTGATCTCGACGGCTTCAAGGCCATCAATGACGTGTTCGGCCACCAGGCCGGTGACGCCGTCCTGGTGGAAACAAGCCGGCGCCTGAAAAAGGTATTCGAGCACGAGGAGGTCTCGATTGCCCGGCTTTCCGTCGACGAGTTTGGCTTGATCATCCGCTCTCCAGTTGACGATGAGTCCGTGATGGCCCTTGCGGGCATGGCCTGTGAGGCACTGCGCGAGACCTTTCGCTTCGACGAAGGCACAGCCAACCTCTCGGCGACCATCGGCCTTGCCCGCTATCCAGATACGGCGGAAACCTGCGGCGATCTTTTCGACCGGGCTGACTATGCGCTTTACTATGCCAAGGAACATCAGAAGTCAGAGCCGGTCTTCTTCTCCCACGAACACGAAAAGCTCGTCTTCGCCCACAGCGCCATGGAGCAGGCGCTGCGCCATGCCGACCTTGAGCAGGAAATGTCTGTCGAATTCCAGCCCGTTCTGGACCTGGAGGCCGGACACTCCTGCGGGCTTGAAGCGCTGGCGCGCTGGTACTCACCGACGCTCGGCCATGTCCGCCCGGACCGCTTCATCAAGATTGCGGAAATTACCGGCATCATCGGTCATCTCAGCGAGGTCCTGTTCCGCAAGGCCGTCTGCGAAGCACGCCACTGGCCCGAACACCTTACGCTCAGCTTCAACCTCTCAGCGATCAGCCTGAACATGCCTGGGGCGGTCTCGCGGCTGCTCTCGATTGCAGAGCAGCAGGAATTCCCCGTGTCACGCCTTGTCTTCGAGATAACGGAGTCCGCGGTGCTGAAGGATTTCGACAGCGCGCTCGAAGTGCTTGAGGAAATCAAGGCAGCCGGCGCGCGGATCGCAATCGACGATTTCGGCACTGGCTTTTCCAGTCTCGCCTATGTCCACCGCCTTCCCATCGATGCGCTCAAGGTCGACCGCAGCTTCGTGCGCGACCTTCCCCGCAATGAAAAGAGCGCAAATGTCCTGCGCTCCATTCTGAATCTGTGTGAGAATATGGGCCTCGACTGTATTGTCGAAGGCGTGGAGACACAGGAACAGTTCGACCTGATCTGCGACCTCGGCGCAGGTCAGATCCAGGGCTATTATTACAGCAAGCCGCTCTCTGCAGGTGACGCCCATATGGTGCTGCAGATCGAATTCGGTATGGAAAGCTCGGCCATGTTCCAGCGCGAAGCCGGCTAGACGACCCCGCTAGCGTACCCATGCTCCCGGCGCATTCGTGCGATAGCCAAGTCCCTTATAGGCCGCATCGATCAGCGACTGGCCCCGCTCGTTCATGAACATGCCAAGGCCCATCTGCGACATGGTATAGCTAAAGGCCATCCCGCATTCCGGGTCGGCAAATCCGATCTGCCCGCCAGCGCCGACATGGCCGAATGCGTCCTTGCCCATGAGGACGGACTGCGCCTGTGCTCCCGGCTGGCCGCGATTGTCCATGGACTTCATGAAGCCTGCCGCGAACCGGGTGGGCACCAGCAGGGTGGCATCGCGCTGGGTCGCAGTTGCCACCATCGACATGGCCTCGACCCGGTCTCTGGAAACGATAGAGCCGTCATTGACAGCAAGCGGCGTATACATCGCCACCTGACCCCGGGCATTCGAGATACCGCCAGCCGCACCAATCTCTGCCCGGTGCGCATCCTCGTCATTGGCGCCCCAGCCGCCATTATTCGCGAAGCCCAGCGCCTGAATGGAATTTGGATCGCTGACAAGCATGCGCGCAAAGTCTGAGACAGGATCTCCCTTCTGCGGGGTGTACGGCAGGATGTCGGCAATGTGCGGTTCCACCCCATCCGGCAGGCCGATCCAGAAGCTCGCCCCCGTTGGCCCGGCCACTTCATCGGCGAAGAACTGTCCCAGCGATTTGCCAGACACCCGGCGGACCAGCTCGCCAACCGTCCAGCCGAAATTGAGCATGTGATAGCCATTGCGTGTGCCAGGCTCCCACCAGGCAGGCTCGTCCTCCATCCGCTTGACCATATAGTCCCAGTCCAGAAAGCCCTTTTCCTTGACCGGCTCACGCAGCGCAGGAATGCCGCTTTCATGGTTCAGCATCATCTGCACAGTCGTCTTTTCCTTGCCGGCCTTGGCAAACTCCGGCCAGTATTTCGAGACGGGCGCCTGCAGCTCCAGCTCGCCCCGGTCGACAAGGATATGGGCGCAAATCGCCGTCGCCGCCTTGGTGCAGGAAAAGACAATCCCCACCGTCTCCTCGCGCCAGGCCTCACCCGTCTTGACATCGGCCACCCCGCCCCAGAGGTCGACCAGCGTTTCCCCGCCGAGACTGAGGCAGACCGAAGCCCCCTTCTCTCCCCGCTCGGCGAAATTGCGCTCGAACTCGTCGCGAAGCTCTGAGAACCTGGGATCGCAATGTCCCTGAACCTGTCCTGCCATGACCGTATCACTCCTTGCGCGGTTGCAGCCGATAGAAAACGAGGCCGGGGAGGATATCAAGCGCAGAGACGACCGGACGCCGCGTCAGGCAAAGAAGACGAGATAGGTCGCAAAGCCGGCGAAGATGAGCAGGCCACCGATCAGGATTTCCACGTCATATTTGCGCAGGACATCCTCAGCGCGCTGGCCAACCAGCATGACGAGGAAGGCGATCACCAGGAAACGGATGGACCGCGACGCGGCGACGGCAATGACGAAAAGTGCAACGGAGAACCCTGCTGCACCGGCCGCCGCGACCCCGACCTGAAACGGAAAGGGCGTGACCCCGATCATGAAGAGCGTTGTAAAGCCCTCCTCTTTCAGCTTCCGCACGGTCTCATCATAGCTCTGCTGGGCGTCGAACATGGAGATGAGCGGCTGGATGACATCATCGGCCAGGAGCGCGCCCAGCCAGTAGATCAGAAGCCCCCCCAGAACATTGCCAAGCAATAGTGCCAGGGCGACAAGCCAGGCCTGTTTGCGCTTCATCACCATCATCGGAATGAAGACCGGCTCCATCGGCACGACGACAAAACTGCCCTCCAGAAAACCGACGAGAACCGAAATTGGATAGAAGAGAGGGCCCTTCGCCATGGCCTTGATGCGGCCCCGGAAGGATTGCGGCTTCGTCTCTGTCGTATCCGTCATGTCCTGTAAACGGACCACGCAAAGACGACGTTCCGCACCACTCGTCCTCAAGTGAGTCTTTTTGCGAAATATATCAGAGGGCGCCCGGGAAGCTCTCCCGCTGGGGCACCTCTTTACCTCGCCTTCCGTCCCGGCATTGACGCCCCTCCGGCGTACGCTATCTGCGCTCAGGATAAGGGGAGAAGGGGGAGCGCAATGGCCGATACGACGCTCGATAAAGTCTATCGAATGCTGACATCAGACGATGAAGGACGTGTCTGCCGCGACATTCCCGAAAGCGCCTGCAACGACCAGCCCAAGAATTTCCTCACCCACATCGTTTCACTCGGCGCGACCAAAACGGCTGACGGGCTGATCGATCCCAAGCTCGTCCTCTCCTGGCTGCTCACCCAGCTTGGCGCTCCGGCGGTCTTCATCGGCCTGCTCGTCCCGGTAAGGGAATCGGGCGCCCTCCTGCCCCAGCTTCTGACCGCCGCCAGCCTCCGGCGGCTTTCAAAGCGCAAATGGGCCTGGTGTGCTGGCAGCGCCATCCAGGGCCTCAGCGCCGCAGCAATCGCGCTCGCCGCCCTGTTTCTTGAGGGCGCGGCAGCAGGCTTTGCCATTGTTCTTGCCCTTGGCGTCCTCGCACTTGCCCGCAGCGTCTGCTCGGTCACCTATAAGGATGTCCTCGGCAAGACCGTCTCCAAGGCGCGCCGCGGCACTGCCACCGGCACGGCAAGTTCGACGGCGGCCCTCTTCGTCATCTTTTTCGGCACCATTCTTACAACGGGTGAGCTGGAGCGGATGCCCGTGGTCATCGCCGGCCTGTTCGTCGCGGCCGGCCTGTGGCTGATCGCATCGGTACTCTTCTCCACGCTGCAGGAAGAAGCCGGCGCTACAGAAGGCGGCGCAAATCCCCTTGCCGCCGCCAGGGAAAATTTCGGCCTGCTGGCAAGGGACGCGCAGCTTCGCCGTTTTATCGCGACGCGCGGCCTGCTCATCTCTACGGCGCTCGCCCCGCCTTTCATGGTGGCTCTGGGCACGAGCGAAGAGGCAGGAAACGCCTTCGGGGGGCTCGGCCTTCTTGTGATTGCGTCCGCAGGCGCCGCCCTTTTCAGCTCCTATATCTGGGGCCGGCTTGCCGACCGGTCGAGCCGGAAGGTCCTGATCTTTTCCGCCATCGCCGCCACGCTCGCCCTTGTGGCGACTCTTGTCCTCAACGCGCTTGGCCTGCTTGAGGCGGTCTGGGCGCTGCCTGCCATGATTTTTGCGTTGATGCTGGCCTATCAGGGGGTCCGGCTCGGGCGCTCCACCCACCTTGTCGATATGGCAACGCGGGACACGAGAGCCGCCTACACCGCGCTTTCGAACACGATCATCGGCATCCTGCTCGCTTTGGGCGGGGTCTTCAGCCTGCTGGCAGAGTTCACAGGCGTTGCCATTGTCATCGCCGTCCTTGCTGTCATGAGCGGCCTTGCGGTGTTTGCCGCGCTTGGCCTGGACGAGGTCCAGGCAGAAACGGACTAGCTGATCGAAGGCGCCAGCTTGTCCTCTTCATCCTCATCGGCCATTTCTTCGGTCCCGGCCGCGGGGCCTTCTGCAAGCTCCTCCTCGGGGATCGCGTCCGGCGCGTCGCAGGCATCTGTGCCATCGTCATCCAGCACATCATGGACAATCGCATTATCGTTCGGGTCGCATTCGGTGCGCCCCTGAAGAAAAGTATCCAGCCATGACAGTTCACTCGTGCGCTCGGTAAAGGCTTTCAGCGCGATCAGCATCGGCGTCGACAGGAACATCCCAACGAAGGACCAGAGCCAGGCCCAGAAGGCGAGCGACAGAAACACCGCTACCGCATTGAGTTTCAGCCGCCGGCCAACCGCCACAGGCGTCAGGAACTGACCTTCAGCCGTGTTGATCAGCCAGTAGACGAAGGGCGGCGCGAGGGTCATCAGCAGGCTGTCGAAGGTGACCAGCGCCATCACGAAGGCAAAGCCGATGCCCGCCAGGGAGCCGACATAGGGAATGAAGTTTAGCGCAAACGCGATAACACCGAAAAAGACCGGGTCGGGCATACCAAGTGCCCACATGGAGACCCCGATTACGACGCCCAGAAACAGGTTGATGACGAAGATTGTCAGAAAATAGGTCGAGAGCTGGTTTTCGACCTCGCGGGCAATGCCAACCGACGTCTTCTTGCGTGACACGGTGGGCATCACGCGCACCAGCTTTTCATAGAACATGTCGCCCGAACCGATCAGGAAAGTCGCCAGCACAATGGCGAGCGCGGCCTGGCCCAGTACATAAGGCGTGGTCTCCGCCCAGAGGCTGAAAATACCCTCTTCGCGCACCACGACCCGTTCAGGGCCCTGATTGCTGCCCTGCATTTCCTCGATTTTCTTGCCGGCCTCGCGGACCGGCTCAAGAACGCCGGAAATCTCCTGCAGGCGCGCCTGGATCCGGTTCATGATCTGCGGCTCATCGCTGAGGATGGTCGCGAGCGAGTTGGAGATGACATACAGCGTCGTGAAGGCGGCGAGGCAGAAGACCGTCATGATAATGGCTGCGGCAAAAGCCGGGCCGATACCTGCGCGCCCCAGAAACCGCCGGACCGGGCTGAAGATCAGCGCCAGAAAAATCGCGAAGACAACGGGAATGAAGAAGGCCTGCGCAAAGGACAGGGCACTGATCGATGCCAAAATGAAAAGGCCGATAATCGCCCAATGCGTGGCGGGCTCGACCTTTCCTGAAAGAATTCCGCTTTTCAATTCGCCCTACCCGTTTTGCCCACGGCCCGATATGGCGCCGCAACCTGATCGGGTAACGAGCGATCGGCGGGACC
>NVWP01000113.1 GCA_002733705.1 Henriciella sp.
CCCTTGGTCTCGATGCCGAGGGAGAGAGGGGTGACGTCGAGGAGCAGCACGTCCTTGACCTCGCCCTTGAGCACACCGGCCTGCAGCGCAGCACCGACGGCGACGACCTCGTCCGGGTTGACGCCCTTGTTGGGCTCCTTGCCGCCGGTCATTTCCTTGACCAGCTCGGACACCGCGGGCATACGGGTGGAACCGCCCACCAACACGACGTGGTCGATCTCGCTGACCGAGATGCCGGCGTCCTTGATCACCGACTGGAACGGCTGACGGGTGCGGTCCAGCAGATCCTGGGTGATGGCGCCGAAATCCACCGGCCGCCCGCCGATGGCGCCGGACGGCGCGGCGGCGACCGGACGGGGCCGCGGGTCTGGCCGCAGACGAACCGCTTCGGCCTGTTCATAGGCATCGTCAGCACTGCCTCTGAGGGCAAGCAGAAGCGTGCCGGACTTGGCCGCGACGGAAAGCGTCTGGGCCTCTTCCAGCGTGACAGCCAGCGTCGCGGTGCGGAAGGTGGAAGGCTCATTTCCGGTCAGGTCATCATTGAGGTCGACGGCCATCACCTCAATGTTCTGCAGGAGGACCTCAGAGGCCGCCCCTTGCGAGCGCACGGGCTGATCATCGACGATGCCCTCTCCGCCATTGGCGATATAGAGCACATCCACCGTATCACCCGGCAGGACGAAGCCCGCCACACCGGCAACATTATCCATCTGGACGGTAAAGGCGCGCATGCCGGGCCGGATCTTCGAGGAGAGCGAGGCGCGCATACCCGCAGCCAGCAGCATCTTCTCTGACAGGACCTCCCCGCTGGCGATCTCGATCAGCGTCGGGCGCTCAAGGCCAGTCTCTTCAAGTTCACTGCGGCTTTCAAACGCCCCTCGCGGGATATCATCCACGGGGATCGGCTCAGCGTCGAACCAGGCCGGGTCGAGTGGCACGCCGCGCGGAATATCGCGGACAGCGACCAGAACATCGCGCGTTTCGATAACCACCGGCTCGGGCTCGGTGGAGGCTGCGACAGGCTCATCCTCATTGTTTCCGCCAAGCCAGAGACGTGCCCCCAGAACGGCGGCGCCGGCGAAAACGAGGGACAAAACAAGCGATATAACAGGCGACATCTTCATCGCGGGCAGATCTCCAGACAGGTCTTTGACTGCCTTTCTACCGGCCCGCTATTTAAGTCTTCGGCAAACAGGTGCGGCGCATTTCAAAGGCCCGCTTAACCATAGTTTCCCGTATCAGACCTGGACCGGCACGACATCGACAGCCTGCGAGCCGGCCTGCCCCGAGGCAGAGCGCAGGACGCCCTTGACCGGAGAGACATCCGCATAGTCCCGCCCATAGCCGATCACGATATGATTGACGCCCACATCGCAGGCATTGGTCGGATCGTATTCGACCCACCCTGCCTGCGGCCCGCACCAGGCGCGCACCCAGGCGTGCATGGCATCGGCGCCTTCCAGACGCTCGCGTCCGGGGGGCGGTTCGGTCCGAAGACAACCGCTGACATAACCGGCCGGAATGCCTACGCTGCGAAGGGCCGCGATCATGATATGGCTGAAATCCTGACAGACGCCCCGGCGCGAGGCGAAGGCATCCTCATGGCGCGTATCGACCGAGGTGGCCGAAGAATCGAAGGTCATGTCCTCGTGCAGACGCTCGCCAAGGCGCTGGACAATCTCGCGTACCGTGGCACCGGCAGGCGCAAGGTCGCTGACATAATCCTGCAAAACGAGATTGGGGCGCACGCGGGGCGTCGTGCCGAGGAAATGAAGCGGCGAGTCAGGCGCAAGGCTGCGCACTGCGTTGAGAGCGGGTTTCAACCGATCGAAATCGATCGAGGCGCCGCTTTCCCTGGGCGCCTCATGCCGGTTCACGCGGGCCGAAAGCACCGCCTCGAACTGGCGGTGGGCTTCCTCGAAAACGACCTCGCTGGTCCAGTTACCGAAATAATCGCGAAACCCGCTCTGTTCGGCAGGCTCCGGAAGGAAAGTCAGCGCGGCATTCGAAATCTCCTGGATACCGGCAACATGCGGCGGCCAGAGATGGACCAGATGACGGCCGGTGAGAACCGGTGCGTCATAGATATAGGCGATCTTGAGGTGGATATCGTAAAGCACGCTGGCAGCCTCAGGTCAGATAGATGACAGTGATATTATCGGAGAGGCGAGCGATCCGGCTCCGGAAATCGGCGAGATAGGCTGTGTCGATCCCCTCTGGCGCCATCCCTGCGAAGGCGCGGCGAACCGCCCCCACCTGCTTCAGCAGCTCGCGGCTCGCCGGCGTATTTTTCAGCTCCGCAATTGGCGTCATCTGGGTTTCAAGCTCCGTCAGATGGAAAATGAGGGAACGCGGATTGAGCTCATCCAACGCAAGAAGCTCGATGACGGAGGCGCGGCTCGCCTGAAAGCCATAGCGGCGCCGATGGGAAATCGAACTGTCGGCATATTCAAGCGCGAGATCGAGACTGCCGAGTGGCGCGTCTTCCGCCAGAAAACTCGCCAGTGCCGATGCCAGCGCCATGATACGCTCAATGGAGCGCCCGAGGCTGAGAAAGCGCCATTCGGTAAAGCGGTACATATTGTCCTGCAGGAGGCCGGTGAAGGCGCTCGACTGACGTAACAGCACTCCCATTTCGCGGGATGCGTCGTCGCCCGGCATCAGACGGCTTTCGAGCGCATCATCCAGCCTGTCGCTGAGCTGGACAATGGCCGCCCATCCATCTGGGGACAGACGGTCGCGTACACTGGCTGCGGCACGCATGGCCGAGCGGATCGCTGTCGCCAGAGCGGGCGGTATCGCCACTTCAGTATGGAGCCCGATAAAAGCGGTATAGCGGGTCAGATAAGACAGAAGCGGCGACTGGGGAGATGCCGCATCCGCCAGCCTTTCATGGCGCGCGCGGTTGAGCCGGGTAAAGCTCTCTGCGCGCTCCATATAACGTGCCAGCCAGAACAGGTTCTCAGCCGCCTTGCTCGGCAGCGCCCCCTGCTTGGCGCGCGGCGCACGGGCCTGCCCGCTGGCGAGATGGGTCACGGTATCGACAGGCTCGTCGCTGACAATCCAGACATCGGCGACCGAACTACCGGACTGCATGCTGAAAACCGGCGCGGCCTCATCCGATCCAATGCGCGCAAAGCCGCCGGGCATGACCGACCATCCCGAAGCGGTGCGCACCATGAAGACGCGGAGGCTCATCGGACGCGGCACAAGCTTGCCATCGACCCAGGCGGGCGAGGTCGAGAAGGAAACCGCCTCCTGTCCCACCAGCATATCCCCCTCGGTCTCAACCAGATGGCGGGCATAGTCGAGGCCCTGCCGGCGCAGCTGGCTGCCCATGAGGGAAGACTCCTCGGGATCGAACATCTGCCGCGTCGAAAGCGCCGGCGCCAGCATCATGGCCTCAAGGCGTGAGAGGACATGGCTGCGCTCTGCCGGCTGGCCGCACCACCATGTCGCGATGTTCGGCATGGCAAGCGGTCCGCCTGCGAGTGCTCTGGAAATACGCGGGAGGAAGGCGAGCAGCGCCCGCGATTCCAGCACACCTGCGCCAAGCGCATTCACCACAGAGACAGAACCGCGCCGGATGGCACCGACAAGGCCGGCGGTCCCGATCTGCGAGGTCTCGTCGAGTTCGAGCGGATCGGCATAGAGCGTGTCGAGCCGCCGCCAGAGGACATCGACCGGCTGCAGCCCTGAAACCGTCCGCACAAAGACTTGCCCCTGTTTGACGGTAAGGTCCTCGCCCTCCACCAGAAGGAGGCCGAGATAGCGCGCGATATAGGACTGTTCGAAATAGGTCTCACTGAACGGGCCGGGCGTCAGGATCGCAACATGATTGTCGGGGTCCGAGCGCATGTTCAGCAGGGCTGTCCGAAACTCCGAGAAGAAGTTCGACAATCTATGCACGCGCGCCTGCGCATAATGTTCGGCATAGATACGCGAGGTCGCGACCCGCGTTTCCAGCGCATAGCCTGCGCCAGACGGGGCCTGCGTGCGGTCATTCAGCACCCACCATGTCCCGTCCGGACCACGGCTGATCTCGAATGCAATGAAGTTGAGATAATGCCCGCCGCGCGGCTTGACGCCCACGAGGGGTCTGATCCACTCGGAACTTTGCGCGATCAACTCACCGGGCAGCGCCCCTTCGGCGACCAGGCGGTTTTCTCCGTAAAGATCGGCGGCCACCCTTTCGAGGAGGTCTGCGCGCTGCTTCAAGGCGCCGGCGATGGTCTCCCATTCCTTTCCATCGATCAGCACCGGGACGTGGCTGAGCGGCCAGGGACGTTCTGCTGCACGGTCCTCCGTATACTGACGCAGAAAGACGCCTGAATTGCGCAGATACGCGTCGCCACGCGCAAACATCAGGCTGAGCTTGTCGCCATCCTGCTCCGAGAGATGATCGATAAAGCGCTGCCACACGGGCCGGATACGGCCCTGCCCGTCCATGAGCTCGTCTGGAACACCATCGACTGGCCTGTAATGAGAGAGCAGCCTTGAACGGGTGTCTTCAGCTGCCTTGCTGGGCCGGGGCATGGTCTAGATGCCCTGCGGCCTGCGCAAGTCGAGGGTCAGCGGAAACTCTGGATGCATACGCTCGGCCTCCGGCATATAGCTCCCCGGCTTGTGGCCATGCGGCTCGAACCGGGCCAGACGGCGCGCCTCTGCCTCATTGGAATTGACCGGGAAGGTCTCGTAATTGCGCCCGCCCGGATGAGCGACGTGATAGACGCAGCCGCCAACCGCATGTCCGCTCCACGTGTCGAAAATATCGAAAGTGAGCGGCGTGTTCACCGGCAGGGTCGGATGCAGCGACTCTGGCGGCGCCCATGCCTTGTAGCGGACACCCGCGACTTCGCTCGCACTCCCGGCAGACTGTGTCAGCGGCATCTGCCGTCCATTGCACGTCACAGCGAACCGGCCCGGCGCACCGGAGGTAAGTTTCACCTGAAGCCGCTCAGCCGAACTGTCCGTATACCGAACGGTTCCGCCAATCGCCCCTGTCTCGCCAAGGACGTGCCATGGCTCGATGGCCTGACGCAGTTCCAGCGTGGTGCCCTCATAGCTGACCTCACCGCAGAACGGGAAGCGGAACTCGAACTGGGCCTCATACCATTCAGGCTTGAGGTCGAACCCATGGCCCTTGAGATCGTCCAGCACGTCCATGAAGTCCTGCCAGACAAATTCCGGCAGCATGAACCGGTCATGCAGCCGCGTGCCCCACCGGATCGGGGTACCCGTCAGCGGGCTCTGCCAGAAGCGTGCGATGAGCGCGCGGATCAGCAGCTGCTGGGCAAGGCTCATGCGCGCATTGGGCGGCATCTCGAAAGCGCGGAACTCCACAAGGCCAAGCCGCCCCGTCGGGCCATCCGGGGAGAACAGCTTGTCGATGCAGATTTCGGTGCGGTGCGTATTACCCGTCACATCGATCAGCGCATTGCGCAGCAAGCGGTCGAGCAGCCAGGGCGGCACACTCCCCTCGCCCGGCATCGGAATCTGCGACAGCGCGATTTCCAGCTCATAGAGCGTGTCATTGCGCGCTTCGTCGATGCGCGGGGCCTGACTGGTCGGGCCGACGAACAGGCCGGAGAACAGGTAGGACAGGCTTGGATGGCGCTGCCAGTGAAGGATCAGGCTTTTCAGAAGGTCCGGACGGCGCAGGAACGGGCTGTCATTCACATTGGCCCCGCCCACGACGACATGGTTGCCCCCGCCGGTGCCGGTATGACGCCCGTCAATCATGAACTTGTCGGTGCCAAGACGTGTCTGGCGGGCCTCTTCATAGATGGCCTCGGTCGTCGCGACGCATTCTTCCCAGTTATGCGCCGGGTGAATATTGACCTCGATGACGCCTGGATCGGGCGCCACACGGATCACGTTGAGGCGCTCATCCGGCGGTGGGGCATAGCCTTCGATATGAACCGGCTGGCCGACGCCTTTCGCCGCCTTCTCGGCGACGGCGACAAGCTCCAGATAGTCCTCAAGCGCTTCGGTCGGCGGGATGAAAACGCAGAGATGGCCATCGCGCACTTCCACGCTGAGCGCAGTGCGCACGCTCGCCCCCTCCTGCGGGGTCATCTGCTGCTGACGGACATCCTGGCCCTTTGCGGCCTCCGTCCGGCTCGACACAGTCTGGCGCGCGCCAGCTTCGGTCTCGCGCTGTTCGACCGCTTCGCCAATTGAGAACTCGGGCAGCGGTCCGCGCGGCTCCGCCGGGTCGGCGACGTGGAGATAGGGATAAATTGAAGGCGCAAGATGCGGCAGAGCCTCAAGCGGCAGACGATAGCCGGCCGCGCTGTCGCCCGGCACGAGGAACAGCTTGCCCCGCCGGAAGGACCATTTCTCACTCCGCCAGCGCGACGTCGCGGCCTTGGCCTGCCAGCGCTGGACCGGCAGGACAAAAGCGACAGGCTCTGTCAGCCCGCGCTCGAATACTTTCGCGATCCGCTGGCGCTCTTCGGGGTCTTTCAGCTTTGAGTTTTCCGGCGTGACATTGTCCGGCAGGCGGCCTTCACGCAGGATCCATTCGGCCGGGTCCTCATAGGCCGGCTGGACCAGATCGGCTTCCAGACCCAGCTCCTCAGCCATTTCGGCCATCATCGCCTTTGCGTCGTCCGCTGTGGCGTCCTGCGTCTCACCCTCCGGGGCAATCAGGTCCACATCGCGCCAGACCGGTTTGCCGTCGCCGCGCCAGTAGAGCGAGAAGGTCCAGCGCGGCAGCGTTTCACCCGGATACCATTTGCCCTGTCCGTAATGGAGCATGCCGCCCGGCGCGAACCGGTCGCGCAGGCGCCGGATCAACTTGTCGGCAAGCGCGCGCTTGGTTGGCCCGACGGCGGCCGTGTTCCATTCGGCGCTCTCGAAATCATCGATGGAGACAAAGGTTGGCTCTCCGCCCATGGTGAGGCGGACATCCTCTTCCTCAAGCACCTTGTCGACCTTTTCACCCAGTGCATCAAGGTCGGCCCAGCTCTCATCGGAAAATGGCTTGGTAATGCGCGGATGTTCGGCCACCCGCTTGATTTCCATATCGAAATCAAAATCGGTCTTGGTCTCCGGATCACCGCTGAAGCCGCCGGAAATCGGCGCGGCGTTGCGATAGTGCGGCGTCGCGGCCAGCGGGATGTGGCTTTCGCCGGTGAGCAGCCCCGATGTCGGGTCGAGCCCGATCCAGCCCGCGCCCGGAATATAGGCCTCAACCCAGGCATGCAGGTCGGTGAAGTCATGATCGGTCCCGGTCGGACCATCCAGCGCGACAAGGTCGGGTTTGAGCTGGATGAGATAGCCAGACACAAAACGCGCCGCAAAGCCAAGCCGGCGCAGGACCTGCACGAGAAGCCAGGAGGAGTCCCGGCACGAACCGGAGCCCTTGCGCAGTGTGACTTCCGGCTCCTGCACGCCCGGCTCCAGGCGAACGATATAGTCGACCACCTGCTCCACCCGGCGGTTCACATCGACGAGGAAGTCGACCGTATTCATCCGGTCTTCCGGGATCGTGTCGAGGAAAGCCTTGAGCAGAGGGGTCAGGCGTTCGGGTCTGCGATAGATGGCAAGGTCAGGCGCATAGTCCTCGGAATATTCGAACGGCCATGTGTCCGCGCTCTCTTCCACGAAGAAGTCGAACGGATTGTAGACGGTCATGTCGGCAATGAGGTCGACCTCGATCTTGAACTCACGCACCGGCTCGGGAAAGACAAAGCGCGCCAGCCAGTTGCCGTAAGGGTCCTGCTGGTGGTTCACAAAATGCTTGCCCGGCGAGACCTTGAGGCTGTGCGAGACGATCCGCGTGCGCGACTGGGGCGCAGGCCGCAGCCGGATGATCTGCGGACCCAGCTGGACCGGCCGGTCATACTTGTAATGGGTGAGGTGATAGATGCTGGCGAGAATGGCCATGAAGAAACTGCCTTACCTTACTGAGGTCTTCCTTAGCGTAGATGCGCTGGTTTCGCGAACGGGAAAGGCCTGATGCGGAATGTTGTGCCCCTTCCTGCCTTTCCACCGGGCAGGCGGGCGCCTTCCCCGGGCGACCTCTCTTGCAAGGGAGCGCTAGAGCAGAAACGACAACAAACAGAAAACCAGTGACGTAAAAGGAGCCGGACTTTCCAATTATCTGGCAGCAAAGAGGGCGGGCCCGTGCCGGTCACGGCCGCTCTGATCCTCCTGGCAGGAAATTGCCCGAGGACAGTGCAGCCTGATTCTTCGGAGATTTTCCGGACAGGAAATCAGGAGGGCAGCGATAGTTCTTGACTCTATATATTTAGAACAAAATAAGAACATATGGAGTCCAGAGCCCTAGATATCCCCGGCGTCTTCCGGTTGGGTGAGGCACGCAGAAAGCCCGATCAGAGCTTTCCGCTGAACCTTGGCCGTGAAGGCGTGCATGAAATCTGCGAAGCGCGCCATGGCGACATGGCGGCGATGACAGGCTTTGCCCTGGCCGCCGCGCGCCCGCCCTCCGGCGCCGTTTTCTGGGTACGCCAGTTCGGCCTTGCCCGCGAGCATGGCGGCCTTCTCCATGCCGGTCTGTCCCGTCTTTCAGACTGCCCCACCGGCCTCATATCGGTCGAGACCCGCAAGCCAGGCGATGCGCTCTGGGCCAGCGAGGAAGCGATCTGTTCCGGCGCTGTCGGCCTGGTCATCGCTGAAATCGAGACCCTGGACTTTACCGCATCGAGGCGTCTCACCCTGGCAGCCAGCCGCCATGGCGTCCCCCTTATCCTTCTCCTGCCCTGGCGGCGGGAAGGCGCGAGTGCGGCGACCGCCCGCTGGCGTGTCGCTTCCCGGCCTTCCGCGCCAAACGCCTTCGACGCCCGTGCGCCAGGCGCCAGCCGCTGGCAGGCCATTCTGGAGAAGTCCCGGCAGGCCCCGCACATGGCGGGACGTGTCTTCAACATCGAGCTCGACCATGAAACGCTATCTCTCCGTGTGGTTTCCGGGCTGGCCGCTCACACGCCTGCGGCGCGCCCGGCGCCAGCCGACATCGACATCAGCCAGGCCCTGCCCCGGCGACAGACCGGCTGAGCCCATCCGCAAGCCTTTCGTCCTGGTCGAGGATGGCCCGCACGGCCTGCGCGTGGCGGCTGCCAATGCATCTGCCCGAACGCTCGGCATATCGGCAGGTCTTGGCTTTACCGATGCACGCGCCCGCTGCCCCGACCTGAT
>NVWP01000114.1 GCA_002733705.1 Henriciella sp.
GCTGTTCCTGATCTATGACGCGGGCAACTTCATCGAGGCCACCGACGACACCCCTTTCTTCCAGATCGGCGAGCATAAATACGGCAAGCCGATCCTTGACCGGGTGATCGACCCCGAGACCTCGATCCCCACCGCGCTGAAGGCGGCGTTCGTGTCGATGGACTCGACCCTGCGGTCGAATCTGTCGGTGGGGATGCCGCTGGATCTGGCGGTCCTGCCCTTGGGGCAATTCGCCTTTTCCGTGCGTCGGCGGATGGAGCAAGATGACGGGGAATTCGCCAAAGTCTCGGGCGCGTGGTCCGACTCGCTTAAGGATGCGTTCAGAAATCTGCCCGAAATCGAGCTGTGAGTCGGCGGGAAGATGAACTCTACTTTAATGATAACTGAACATATTCCGGAGTCTGCGTCAGGCCGTGGCGAAACGCACCGAATTGTTTCCGATTTGTCGCCACGTGGCGGGTGCGTCACTGATTAACCACGCGAAGCCTTGCTGACATCACGAAAACCGATAATATGAACCCAGGCCGGCGACTCCCCGGTCGGTTCAGTCGGCGTTGAACTACAAGGCCGCTCAACCTGAGGGAGATCCGGCGCCGTCTGGGGGGCGATCCAGGGTTCGGGTCAGCATCAGTCTCCCTCAAGCGGCACTGCGTAGCGTCGTCCGGGAGGACACCATGAGTATGTTCCGGCGCATCACCGCGCTTCTGCGTGACAGGCAAGGCTCGACCACGGTCGAGTTCGCCATGTGGCTGCCGATCTTCTTCATGATCTTCGGCGTCGCCACCGATGCGGCCCTGCTCATGCACAAGCAGACCCAGATGATCGACCTTGTGCGCACCGCCTCGCGGCAGGTGTCGCTCGGCATGTCCAACGAACAGGCCGCCGAGGCCTTCGTGATGGGCCATTTCGACGTCGGCACCGCCGGCGCCGCGACGGTCCGGGTCGAGGGCGGCTTCGTCACCGCTGGCCAACAGCGGGACCAGATCGCGGACCTCCTCTGGCGGCCGGTCCCACCAGCATGCCATAGCCGCCCGACCCGTGGACCTCCTTGACGACCAGGTCGGCAAGATTGTCGAGCACATAGGCCAGCGAGTCCGGCTCTGAACACCGCCATGTCGGCACGTTCGGCAGCTTGGCTTTCTCGCCGGTATAGAACTCCACGATGTCCGGCATATAGGAGTAGATCGCCTTGTCGTCCGATATCCCTGTTCCCGGCGCATTGGCAATCGTGATGCCCCCTGCCCTGTAGACATCCAGAATACCAGGGACGCCCAGCATGGATTCCGGATTGAAGTTCAACGGGTCGAGAAAGGCGTCGTCCACGCGGCGGTAAAGCACATCAACCGGCGTATAACCTTGCGTCGTGCGCATGGCGACGCGTCCATCAATCACGCGAAGGTCATGGCCCTCGACAAGCTCTGCGCCCATCTCGTCGGCGAGGAAAGCGTGCTCGAAATAGGCCGAATTGTGGATGCCGGGCGTGAGGACGGCGATGACCGGCTTGCCATTACAGGCCGGCGGCGCACAGGCTGCCAGAGAACGGCGCAATCTTTTGGGATAGGTCGAGACCGGTTGCACCTGGTTCTGGATGAACAATTCAGGGAACATCTCAAACATGGTCTCGCGGTTCTCGAGCATGTAGGAGACGCCAGACGGGGTGCGCGCATTGTCTTCCAGGACAAAGAACTCGTCTTCTCCGGTGCGTACAATATCGGTACCCACGATATGAGTGTAGACGCTGCCCGGCGGTTCGACGCCGATCATCTTCGGAAGGTACGCCTCATTATTGGCGATCATATGAGCCGGAATTCGGCCAGCCTTCAGGATTTCCTGACGGTGATAGATGTCGTGGAGAAAGGCATTCAGGGCACGTACGCGCTGCTCGATCCCTTCCGAGAGTTTCTGCCATTCCCGGTTCGACAGGATATGCGGGACGATATCGAACGGAATGAGCCGCTCATTGGCCTCTTCGCGGCCATAGACGTTGAAAGTGATGCCGGTGCGCCGGAAGGCCTGCTCGGCCTCTTCGGTCTTGCGGCGCAATCTGGCGTTGTCCTCACCCTCAAACCATTGATGATACGTCTTATAGGGATCCCGTGGGCCTTCGCCCGTGCCAAACATCTCGTCAAATGGCGGCTTGTCGTTTGACATTCGTGCTAGTCTACACCTTTCCACAACTCAGTTTCACACGTATCGGCCGCTACTGACTGGGGCAATGGCGCAGACCTGACATATCGGGAGCTAGGTCACCTCTGCCTGAAAACCAGTCAAAGAAACCAAGCGCTTAAGCGTAACTCCTCAAAAGCCGCAAAAGCTCCCGCTCATTAAGGGCGCCTGAGAGTGAATGTGTCGGGAAAGCAACACTCATCCCTACCACCTGCTGACATGAATGCAACCGTTAACATCATGCGGCGTTGAGGTGGCATGAGACAGATGCACTATACCAACCCAGTCGCGCCGGTTGAGGGGCCGGAAGAAAGCCCCCCACTCGAAGTCGCGCTGCTGACCTGGGAATACCCACCTATTCCGACCGCGAAAGGCCGCGTCGCCTGCGAGGTTGCCCACGGTCTTGCCCGGCATGGCGTGAATGTCCGCGTTTTCACAATGGACCGCGACGACACCGTGCGTACAGACCACGAACGCATAGAAGTCATTGGGTGTGCGAGCCGCATCACGGGCCTTCGCCGCCTGATGCGCAAAATTCCCGGACTGGAACATGTCGCTGCGGCAGCCGCCTTCCGCGAACGCCTGCACGAAGAACATGAACGCCGCCCCTTCGACCTGATCGAGGCTGCCAATTGGGGCGCGCCAGCCGCGATGCTGATGAATAGTGGCCTGCCAATCGTGATCCGAAACTCGGCTCCACATAGCCTGGACGAACCTGATGAGGCCACGCTTGGCCAGCGGATCTCCAACCGCATCGTTGCCGGGATGGAGGCACGCTGCAATCACAATGCCGATGCCATCATTTCCAACAGCCGTAGCAACGCGCACGCTGTGCGGGACTGGTACAATCTCACGCCGGGCCTGATCCATATGGTGACCCCGCTTTCGGTCGATCCTCTGATCCGCAAGGCCGGCGCAGAAGCCAGCTTTCCCCCAGCCCATTCGCGCCTTCGCCTTGCCTATATCGGTGACGATAGTCACCGGAAGGGCTTCGATGAGGTGCTGCTGGGCTTCCAGAAAGTCACAGAACAGTTCCGCGATGAAGGCGAGCCGCTTCCAGAACTCCACCTTATGGGGCTGGAAAACGGGGCCCTCGATGCCCGCGCGGGCGAACTTGGCCTGCCAGCCAGCCTGATGGACCAGATCTTCGACTATGGCCGCGTAACGGATGAATCGATGACACACATCCTGGCGCGCTGCCAGTTCGTGCTCGCACCCTCGCGCTTTCAGTCATTCGGCTCCGTCTACCATGAAGCCGCGGCTTTTGGTCGACCCCTGATCGCCTGCGCTGAAGATCCGACCGCAGTGGAACACGTGCGCCGCCACGAATGCGGCGTGCTAACCGATGACTGCTCGCCTGAGGCGATTGCCGAAGCGGTAACAACGCTCTTCAATGATCGCACCGCGATGATGAGCATGCGCAAGGCCGGTCTCGAAGCGGCCAAATCCTGGACCCGTGAACAACTAGGCGCCCGGACGTTGCAGATCTACCGCCGCGCCATGCGCCTTGAGGAGATCCATATCCCCACCGCGCGGCCTGTTCCCGAAAAGCAAGGCGTTTTCCAGCACATCCATGTCTGATCGTTAGGCGTCACGAAGTAGCATCTGTCGCCCTGCGCCTCTCCCGAGGCGCTGGGTTTTTTTTAAGGCTGTGCCGAGAGGATTCATATCCAGGCCCATAAGGCCACCGCACAACCCATGTTGCGCCTGTCACGCTTATCTCATATCGCTCCAGACGGAGAAGACGCAGGATGACCGATTGGCTTTGGCCGGAAAGGCAGGGCAGCCACCATGGCTGATGTATCAGACTCGCCCCGCATTCTCATTACCGGCACAGCTGGTTTCATAGGCTTTCACCTCGCCCGTCTCCTGCTTGCCGAAGGCATCCGCGTTCAGGGCTATGACGGGATGACTGACTATTACGACGTAAGCCTGAAACAGAAGCGGCACGCCATCCTGTCTGAGCACCCGAACTTCTCGGCCACTGAAGGGATGCTTGAAGATCGGGAGAAGGTCGATGAAGTCGCCGATGCGTTCCAGCCCGACATTATCGTTCATCTCGCCGCGCAAGCCGGTGTGCGCCACAGTCTGGAAAACCCGCGAGCCTACATAAACTCCAATATCGTTGGCACTTTCAACGTCATGGAGGCCGCGCGCCGGCTTGAGGTTCGTCACCTTTTGATGGCTTCAACCTCATCAGTGTATGGCGCAAATACGGCCATGCCTTTTCGCGAAACCGACAAGGCCGACACTCAGCTGACGATGTATGCGGCGACCAAGAAGGCCAATGAGAGCATGGCGCATTCCTATGCCCACCTCTACAACCTCCCCACCACCATGTTCCGGTTTTTCACCGTCTACGGCACATGGGGCCGGCCCGACCTCGCCCTGTTCAAATTCGTTGACGCGATCCTCGATGACAGGTCGATCGACATATACAATCACGGCGACATGTACCGCGATTTCACACATGTTGATGATCTGGTGAGAGGGATCCGCCTTCTGATCGATACCGTTCCAGAGCGCCCGGCAGACGGAAAAGTACCCGAAGGCGACAGCCTGTCTCCTGTTGCGCCTTTTCGCATTGTGAACATCGGCAATTCCGAAAAAATCCGGCTTCTGGACTTCATTGATGCAATCGAGGAGTGCCTCGGCAAGACGGCGAAGCGCAACTATATGGGCATGCAGACCGGAGACGTACCGGCCACCTGGGCAGACCCGACACTCCTTCAGGAGTTGACAGGCCATCGCCCCAGAACCTCGTTCAAGGACGGCATTGCCGAATTCATTGAGTGGTTTCGCGACTATTACGGAAAATAGGAAGGCGACGCCTCGCATCTCATAGATGCTGAAGAACGAAAACCGGTTCTGAAAGGAAATGGTACGCCCAACAGGATTCGAACCTGTGACCTACTGATTAAAAGTCAGTTGCTCTACCGACTGAGCTATGGGCGCGCCGAAGCGAGGTTCCTAGTCGAGAGCCGGGGCGAGGTCAACGCACTGAGACCTCCTAATTGCAGGTCGGATTACGCCACGATTTTGCCCTCCTGCTCGTGTCTATTCGCTGATCATGAAACAGCGCCTTTTTCTTCTGTTGATCCCCATTACCGGCCTGCTCGCCGCATGCGCCAGTTCGACCGCATCGACAGCGTCAACCGCCACCAGCGCCGCCGTCAGCCAGACGCGCGCCGGCTTTACAGAGGCGGCGCTGTCACCGCTTGAGGATCTCAACCTCCGCAAGGACGAGATCCCGCCTGTCCTTGCGGATATCGACAATCCCTATGCTGTCTCACAGACGCTCGGCTGCGAGGACATCACCAGCCGCCTGGCAGAGCTCGATGCGGTCCTTCCGCCAGACTGGGACGCCGCCCATGAGCGCCAGGAAGACTCAAGTCTGTCCGACAAAGCCGCCGACACGGCCTCCGATGGTGTGCTCGGGGTGGTCGCTTCGGAGGCGCGCGGCCTCATTCCCTATCGCGGCTGGGTGAGACGCCTCAGCGGGGCCAACAGCCATGACAAGAAGGTCAAGGCCGCACTGGAACGCGGTAACGCCCAGCGCACCTATCTCAAGGCGATTGGCCGGATGAAATCCTGCAAGGGCATTCCTGACATCCCGAAAGGGCAAAAGCGCAAGAACCTGGTCGATTATCGCGGCGATGCGCCCTCAAGCGCCCAGAAAGAAGACCCGCCCGCCGGCCCGGTCGACCTTCGCGGGGCTAGGACGAGCGAGGCGCAGATTTCGTCGAACTCCAGCGCGCATTGAGCTCTGTGCGCAGAGCCTCAAACCTGTTCTCCGCAATCGCCAGCCGCATCTCGGCCATCAGCGCCTGGAAGAAGGCCGTATTATGCCAGGAGAGGACCATGGCGCCGAGATACTCCCCCGCCCTGATGAGGTGGTGAAGATAGGCCTTCGTATAGTCCTGGCTTGCCGGGCATGGCACCGCCGCGTCCACAGGGCTCATATCCTCTGCGAAGCGCGCATTCTTGAGATTGATCGGCCCCTCCCAGGTCCAGGCCTGTCCATGACGGCCCGCACGCGTCGGCAGGACACAATCGAACATGTCGATGCCGCGCGCGACACTTTCGACCAGATCGATAGGTTTGCCGACCCCCATGACATAGCGGGGCTTCTCATCCGGCAGATGCGGCACCGTCATGTCGATGGTGTCGCACATCTGGTCATGGCCTTCGCCCACGGCGAGCCCGCCCAGCGCGATGCCGCCAAAGCCCTGTGAGACAACGCCCCTGGCGGACTTCTCACGCAGGTCCGGATAATTCGACCCCTGAACAATGCCGAAGAGTGTCTGGCTCTCGCGCGCCCCGAAGGCTTCGAGGCTGCGCGCCCCCCAGTCCAGCGACAGGTCCAGCGAGCGCTCGGCCTCTTCATGTGTGCATGGAAAGTCCGTACATTCATCCAGCTGCATCGAGATGTCTGCACCGAGCAGGTCGGCCTGGATCTCAATGCTGCGCGCGGGCGTCAGGCGATGTTCGGAGCCATCGATATGGCTGCGGAAGGTCACGCCATGCTTGTCCATCTTGCGCAGCTGCGACAGCGACCAGACCTGGAAGCCGCCACTGTCGGTCAGCATCGGGCCTTTCCAGCCGGAGAATTCATGCAGCCCGCCGAGGCGGTGTACCCGCTCGGCACCGGGCCGAAGCATGAGATGATACGTGTTGCCAAGGATGATGTCCGCGCCAGCCTGTGCGACCTGGTCCATATAGAGCGCTTTCACGGTCGCCGCCGTGCCCACAGGCATGAAAGCAGGTGTGCGGATATCGCCGCGCGGCGTTTTCAGGACACCTGTGCGCGCCTTGCCCTCGCGGGCTTTTATCTCGAAAGGAAATGTCGCCATGGGCGAGGCTCCTAACGCTTATCCGCGCGCGCGCAATACCAGCCCATCAGGGCAACAGCAGACACGCATCCCCGTAGGAATAGAAGCGATACTTTTCCTTGATTGCATGCGCATAGGCCGCCTGCATCACCTCGGTCCCCATCAGCGCGCAGACCAGCATGAAGAGCGAGCTTTCGGGCAGATGGAAATTCGTTACCAGCGCATCGGTCGCCTTCAGCCTGTCGCCGGGCTTGAGGAAGATATCGGTGGGCCCCAGCGTGGACACAATCTGGCCGCCCTCCACCGAACTCTCAAGCGTCCGCAGCGCGGTGGTGCCCACCGGCACGAGGCGCCTGCCCCCTGCCCGCACGCCATTCAGCCGTTCAGCGACCTCCGGGCTGACCCGGCGCCATTCCTCATGCAGCCGGCCGCTTTCAAGCTGGCTCTCCTGCAGCGGCGAAAACGTGCCGAGGCCGACATGAAGGCGTACCCACTCTGTACCGATCCCCGCAGCCGCGATTTCCTCGCGCAGCCGCGGGGTGAAATGAAGTCCTGCCGTCGGCGCGGCCACCGATTGGGCTTCATCGCCAGCAAAGCTCGTCTGATAGGTCTCGCGGTCTCTTGCGTCGGCCGCCCGGCGCCGTGCGATATAGGGCGGCAATGGCATCGCCCCGAACGCGTCCAGCGCCTCGTCCAGTGCATCGCCCGACCGGTTGAACGTCAGCAGCAGGTCCGCGCCGTCGCCCTTCTCGGCGACAATGGCTTCAAATCCCTCGCCGAACCGGATCATATCGCCGGGCTTCAACCGCTTGCCGGGCCGTGCGAGTGCCCGCCACGTCTCAGGCGCCAGCCGCTCAACCAGATTGGCATCGACCGGGACATCTGAGCCAGCCTCATCGCGCGCGGGGCGCACGCCTTTCAGTGCCGCCGGAATAACCCGTGTATCATTGAAGATCAGCGTATCACCCGCCGACAGGTATCGCGGCAAGTCGCGCACCCCCGCATCTTCCAGCCGCCCATCGCCATGCACGACGAGCAGGCGCGCGGCATCCTGCGGCTCCACAGGCCGCAGCGCGATCAGCTCTTCTGGAAGATCGAAGGCAAAGGCGGAAAGGTCCACCCTCCCCTCCTATTCGGAAACGACCGCCGGAACGCGCATCACATCGCAGATGTCGGTCTCGTTCTGGTCGGCCTCGGCCAGGCGGGCAGTCCATTCCTCGGTATCGGTCCGCTGGATCCAGACCTCGGGGCGCTCATCCTCTGGCATATTGCTCACCAGATAAGCATGTTCCAGAACGTCCGGATTGCTGATCGGCGTCCCGTTCGGCTCCGGGCCCTTCTTGATCGCGCGCACGACGTCAAAGCCGTCAACCACGCGGCCCCAGGCTGTGTACTGCTTGTCCAGATGCTCGGCCTGATGGCGCATCAGGAAGAACTGGCTATTGGCGGAATTGGGGTCATTCGTCCGCGCGGTGGACACCACACCCGGACAATGCGGGATCCAGCGCTCGACGCTGGCATCGCCCGTCAGCTCGGCCAGGAATTGCGCCTGCGTCCCCATGGGAAAGCCCATATAGAGGCCCTGCGTGGCCGAATCCATCGGGCCGATCACATTCATGGGCATGTCGCCCGGCTTGGCGCGGAAGGTAAATTCACCCTCCAGGTCCGGCAGGCCAGAGCCTTCGCCATTCATTGCCTGGATATCGCCGCCCTGTGCCATGAAGTCGTCGATGACGCGGTGAAACACGGTGCCGTCCCACTTGCCTTCACTGGCAATGGTGCGGAACTGCTCGGCATGGCCGGGGGCAACCTCCGGCAGCATCTCGATGATGATACGCCCTTTGCTGGTATCCATGACGATCAGGTTTTCGGGCTCGGCCTTGCGCCACATATCCGGCGCAGCTTCCACATCGTCCATGCTATAGGCAGGCGGCTCGGGCGCGGC
>NVWP01000115.1 GCA_002733705.1 Henriciella sp.
GACGATGAAGGGCCGGATGATTTGCGTCCCGCCCGTATCCAGTGCCGTCGGCGCGAAGGGGTAGGCCACGACCGGAAGCCCGGTAATACTGGTCGCGGCAGCGCGCGGGCCGACCTCGAAACCAATTGTATCGGCGTTGTAGTTGATCTGCGCGATGTCGTTCTGCTGCGATTCCCGCCGGGTGACCAGCGCTTCGCCATAGATTTCGGCATTGCCCAGCGCGCCCACATCCACCCCGGCACTCAGGAAACCGGTGAATGTCCGCAGGGCCGACGTTACATCGACATCGAGCTGGCGCCTGCTGGCCAGCGGGCGAATGTCGAGATCATTGACCAGATAGGGCTGGGTTATGTCGCCATCGCGATAGGAATACCGATTGATCCCGGTATCGGCGACCAGCAGGTAATTCTGCGCGATACCGCCGGAATCGAAGGGAAAACAGCGAAGTTCGTCACTGCCCGGCACCCGCTGGCCGACCGGCTCGCCCGTATCCGGGTCCGTCAGAAGATCTGTCGGACAACGGAATTCCTCGCGGTCGCGCACCTTGAGCGGGGTCTGTTCACGATATTCGAACGACCCGGTGATGTAGCCACCGTCGAAAACGGTCCCCCCGGTGACCGAGGCGCGGTAGGTTCGCCCGCCGCCCCCATGCTCGACCGGCTGGTTGGTGTAGAAATCGACGGTCACGCCATCGACCTCGTCGGTAATCAGGTTGACCACCCCGGCAATGGCGTCCGATCCGTAGATCGAGGACGCGCCCTCGCGCAGCACCTCGATACGCTGGAGGATGGCATTGGGGAGCACGTTGAGATCGGCGGCGATTAGTTCGGGGCCTACGCCTGCAGGCGAGAGCCGCCGACCGTTCAGCAGGACGAGGGTCCGCTGGGGGCCAAGGCCACGCAGACCGATGCTGTTGGCAGCGGCCCCGCCGGGCGACACGAAGCCGAGATAGGCTTCGTTCAGCTGCGCACTGCCAGAGGCCAGCGTGCTGTCCTGGAGAGCATCCGCCACCGAGGCAGTGCCGGCAAGGACCGTTTCCTCGCGGGTGACCACGTCGACCGGCGCGTTGGTGTTGTAGGTTTCACGACGCACGCGCGAACCGGTGACGACGATCTCGTTCGTCGGTGCAGCCTCTTCCTGCACATCCTCATCCTGCGATGCGCTTGCGTCCGGCACCTCCTGCGCGAGGGCAGGAGCGGCGAGCCCGGCCATCACCGTCAAAGAGCTGCCCACGAGCAGCGTTCTCAAAAGCGTATTCATTAGTGCCTCCCTGAAATTGAGAAGCCGCTCATTGGCTTCGCAATTTCTTGAAAGCCAAGGACATAATGAATGCATGCGCCCAAAAGGACGCCATGTGATCACAACAGCACAGTATTTTTACATGACTTACTATTGAGGTTTACGCAATTTAGGTCGCAGCTTCACACGCTTGTAAACATATTGAGCAGTTAACCATGCGATCTCTTCATAATGCCTTTTCCCTTGCCGCAGCTGAAGACAGGTTGCGCAGTGGATTCTCCCCTTGGCGCGGACTGCTGCACCCGCAGCCGCGCATGAAGGCGGTCGGACGCAAGGCTGGGGCGCCAGCCGCAGGCAATCGACATGGCAGAGCGGGTCCGGGCGGGCGTGGCCGCCGGGCTTGCCCGGACCCGCTTCACATTCCAAAAACCGATGAGCGACCCTCTCGCTGTCACGAACGACGGGTGAAAGTGGCCGGAAACGGTCTATCATGAAGCATGATGCTCCTGAACGACTACGCAAGCGCCTTCCGCAGCGTGGGAGGGCCTTCCAGATATTCGATCTGGCGTCCTTCGATCGCGGCCATACTCGCGGTCTGGCTTTTCCACTATCTGAGCCTGACCCTCGCCGGGAGCATGGTCCTGTCGAATGCCGAGCTGGTCCCCCTGCGCCGATTGATCCCGGTCGGCGCCGGGATCGTCGTCAGCCTGGGGGTCGTCGCGCTCGTCGATCTCGCCTGGGACCGGCCGATCTGGCTGAGGGGGCTGATGGTTCTGGCGGTGGCATGGCTCGCACCGATCCCCTACGCCCTCCTCAATCTGGCAGTCTTCCCCGAGCTCAGCCCGGACCAGCCCGCGTTCCAGAGGCTGGTCGGAATGTGGACCGGCTTCTCGCACCTCTTCTTTGCCATCACCATTGCCATTCTGACCGTCCAGTATTCGGTCAAGCTGCGCGAACGCCAGGACCGTTTCGACCGGATCACCCGTCTGGTCCGCGAGGCCGAGCTCCAGGCGCTGCGATATCAGGTCAATCCGCATTTTCTCTTCAACGCGCTCAATTCCGTTGCCTCCCTGCTGTCGGACCGGAACCTCGACGAAGCGGAGAGGATGGTCGAAAACCTTGCCGAATATTACCAGCGCGTGCTTGCCGCCGGCCCGGAACACGAGGTGCCGCTGCGCGATGAAATAGAGGCGCAGGAGAGTTACCTCGCCATCGAAAAGGTGAGATTCCCCGACCGTCTGGACGTGCAGGTGAAAGCGCCGCCCGAGCTGGCCTACGCCCTTGTGCCCAAGCTCATCCTGCAGCCGCTGGTCGAGAACGTCATCAAGCATTCGGCAGGCCGCAGCACCGGCAGGGTCCTGATCGAGATCGAAGCGCGGGCCGACAATGGAGACCTTCTGCTGCAAGTGCAGGATACGCGAAGCGAGGATTTATCACCCCGGACAGCCCCATCGCGGAACGGCGCGGGACTGCACAATATCGAGGCACGTCTTCGCGCGCTCCATGAAGATGCTGCCTCGCTGAGCGCCCAGGCACTTCCCATGGGCTTTCGGGTCGTCATCCGTCTTCCCCTCAGGATGGCGCCATGAGCGTGTTGCGCGTTCTGATCGCGGACGACGAGCCTCTGGCCAACAAGCGGCTCGCCAAACTCCTCGACACGGTCGGAGAGATCGAGATCGTGGGCCAGGTGACCAATGGGCAGGACGCGCTGGAAGCAATTGGCCGTAGCAGGCCCGATCTGGCGTTTCTGGATATCGAGATGCCGCGACTGGACGGTTTCGATGTGGTCGAGGCCCTGGGCAGGCAGAACCAGGCCGAAACGCCCCCGCTATTCGTATTCGTCACGGCTTTCCCGGACTTCGCGGCACGGGCCTTCGACACCGGTGCGGCCGATTTTCTTTCCAAGCCGGTCAGGTTTTCGCGGCTGCACGATGCGGTTCTGCGGGCGCGCAGCGCGCTTCATGCGCGCGACGCCGAACGCCGACTCTCCGAGCTGCAATCCGAATTGTCGAGTTTGCGCGCCCTGCAGGAAGACAGCGCGCACATGCCCGACTTGTGGGTGCGCCAGGGGAAGGACGTCATCCGGGTCGATCTGGGCGAGATCGAGCGCGTGGAGGCGGAAGGCGAATATGTCAGGCTTCACGGGGAACAGCGCAGCTACCTTCAGCGCGGCCCCATCGGGACCTTTCTCGAAGACGAGGCGGCCGACTGCTTCATCAGGGTTCATCGCTCTCACGCGGTCAGGGCGGAACGGGTCAGGGCGGTGACCCGCAACAGCTGGGGCGGCAGCGTTCTGGAAATGCAATCGGGCGAGCTCGTACCTGTCGGCCGGAAATTCCGTGACCGGTTGGGCAAGATCTATGCGACCGACTGACGCGATGACGGGCGGTCGCTCATCCTGAAAATCCGGTCGCTCATAAGAGCGCCGCTCCGCCTGCATATTCTGCGGTGTCATCAATGACATAGCGGTGGTGACGGCTGTCGGGCTCCCGCAACTTCGCTTGCGGAGGTCATGCCCGATGTTTCACGACACCATCCCGATCGGAGCAGGCGAAGCCCTTGCTCCCGCATCGATTCCCCCGCGCCAGGCGCTGATCGACGCGGCGAGGGCGGAACTGCGGACACGTTCGCCTGCCCAGGTCACGATGCAGGACGTGGCCGACCGGGCAGGCCTGTCCCGGCGCACTTTGTATAATCAGTTTGCCGACCGGGACTGCCTGTTCGATGCAGTCGTCCAGGAACTTGTCGGACGGATCGATAATGGCATGCATTTCGATCCGAACGATGGTGGCGCCGACGAACTGCCGGCGCTTGGCGACCTGCTGTTCGCTTTCTCGGATTATCTGCTCAAGAGCTTCGCCTGCGAGTCTCATCGGGAAATTCTCGCGCTGATCGCAACCGGTCAGATCCCCTGCGCCGAGCCGACCTACCACGCACGCATTCGTGATCCCCTCTCGGTCAGGCTGGAGCGGCGATTGCTGCGAATGGCTTTGCGCGGCGTTCCGGTCGCTCCGAACCCTGGCGAAGAGATAAACCGCATCTTCTCGCTGATGTCGGCGCTTGCCGCCGCGGCGGGAAAAAGCACTGCCCCCCTCATCACCGCTTCGGAACTCGCAACAATGTTCTGTGGCCGGCTGACTGCGAGCAGCGGCGAAGATCGCGTGCCCTTGCAGGCGGTGCGCGGCTAGCATGCACCTGTTCGATCAGGTGAAGTCGGGCGTCACGATGCCGCCCCACCTTGCGGGACCGATCCAGCTGGGAGCACGGATCGCGCTGGCCGATCGCCGGTTCGTGCTGGACGATCAGGTCTGCTCGCTCGCCAAGTCGCTCGTCATCGATCAGGCGGATCTCCTTGCGGATTGCCTGGATCTGGTTCGCCTTCCGGCAGAGACGTTCTGGCTCGAATGGCGGGATTACGATCTGGACGGGCAGCGATCATACGACGAACCGAGAGTCGGCCTGCTGGTCGAGGCAGACGAGAGCGGGCGCACGGGCGAGATGACGCTCGTCTGGGAACGGCCGGGAGGCCCGCCCGATGTCACGCCCACCTGCTTCGCGTTCGACCTCGACCATGCGCTTGCCCCGGACCCGGAGTGGTTCGGGATGACGCATCAGGACCCGTCGATCGATCTTCTGTGCCGCCATTTCCGCGCCAGACGAACACAACCTTCGCCAGCAGGATCGAAGGGCTGGACCGACCATCTTGTCGCGCAGGCGTCCTGGCTGGCGGGGCCCCTGATGTTCGCCTTTTCGGTCCTGCTGCTTCGCAGCGGAGAGATCGCCCAGCGGGAATTCTCGCGCGGCAAACTCAACAAGGCACGGGTTTCCCGCGGGCGCACCGCCCTGCTCGACTACACCGAAATGCGGATTTCCAGGCCGGAGATCGCGAGGGACATGGCGCACACCTCCCTGACGGGCCACGGCGGGGTCAGGCTCCACCACGTTCGCGGCCATCTCGTGCGTCGAGGAAGCGCCATCTTCTGGCGCCGCGCCCATATGAGGGGGGAGGCTGCCCTCGCTCTCCCGGATGAACGGCGTTTCACGCGCGTCCGGATGTGATCCTCCTTTACCCGGCCCGTTACCGTACCGCGAGCTGTCCTCGGGCGTATCGCGCCGCGGACAGGGATTTCGGAACAATCCCGCAGGCTTGCGCGCTTCTTGGATACACCCCCGAAGGAGCAAGCACACCATGCTCAATACCCTCAAAGACGTCTATATCGACCAGCTGCAGGACATCTACAGCGCCGACCGCCAATCGCTCGAAGCGACGAAGAAGCTGCACGAGCGCGCAAGCGATCCGCAGCTGAAGGCGGCGCTCAAGCGCGGAGTCGATGGCATCCAGAGCGGCATCGATACGCTAAAGCCCATCATCGAAGGCCACGGCGCCAAGCCGACCGGTGAATTCTGCAAGGGCATGGAAGGCATCGTCAAGGAAGTCGACGCGCATGTCATCAACGCCGAATTCGGCGACGATGCGGTGCGCGATGCGATGATCATCACGCAGTACCAGCGCATGACGCATTACGGTCTTGCCGGATATGGCTGCGTGGTCGCCTTCGCCAAGCGCCTCGGCCTCGACGATGAAGCGGCCAAGCTCAACGAATGTCTCGACCAGACCTACGAGGGCGACCGCGCGATGACCGATATCGCGGTCGGCGACGTGAACAAGCAGGCCGCCTGAGCCTGACCGTCATACGACGCACGCAAGGGCGTCCGGCAAAACCGGGCGCCCTTTTCCTTTTGCCCAGCCCTCGATGAAGTGCGACGCTGCCCCGAGTGGAACGGCAGGCCACGGCAAGGATTGATCGGATGAATGCCAGCCCGGAGGGCACCGATCTTGATCCAGACCACCAATCCCGCGACCGGCGAGACCATCGCCGAATACCAAACGCTCGACGAAAACGGCATCGACCGGAAACTGGAGGCCGCCACCCGCGCCTTTCGCGACTGGCGGACGACCTCGCTCGACGAGCGAACCAAGGTCCTTTCCAGGCTCGGCGACCTTTACGAGGCGAACCAGGAAGAACTCGCGAAGCTGGCCGTTGCCGAGATGGGCAAGCCGATCACGCAGGCGCGTGCCGAGGTCGGCAAGTGCGCCAACCTACTGCATCATTTTGCCGAAAACGGACCGCCGATGCTCGAATCGCGGTTCTGGGAGCTGTCCGACGGCGGCAAGGCCGAAGGGCGGTGGCTGCCGCTCGGGCCGGTGCTGGCGGTGATGCCGTGGAACTTCCCCTACTGGCAGGTGGTCCGCTTCCTCGCCCCGACGATCCTCGCGGGCAATGTCGGCCTGCTCAAGCATGCCAGCATCGTGCAGGGCGTCGCCAAGCGGATGGAGGAACTGGTGCTCGAGGCCGGAGGGCCCGAGGGGCTGTTCCAGAACCTGTGCGTCTCGTCCGACCCGATTGCCGACGTCGTCGCCGACCCACGCGTCGTCGCCGCGACGCTGACGGGCAGCGAGGGTGCGGGCAGCGCGGTGGCCGCTCAGGCGGGCAAGCACCTGAAGAAGGTCGTGCTCGAACTGGGCGGCAGCGATCCGTTCATCGTGATGCCCTCCGCCGATCTCGATAAGGCGGTGAAGGACGCCGTGACCGCGCGCATCCAGAACAACGGCCAGTCGTGCATCTGCGGCAAGCGCACCATCGTCCACGCCGACATCTACGAGGATTTCGCCGACCGTTTCACCTCTGCACTCAAGGACGTGAAGCAAGGCGACCCGATCGACGATGACACCGAACTCGGCCCGCTGTCGAGCGAGAGCCAGCGCGACACCGTCCTCGATCAGGTTGCCAAGGCGAAAGACGAAGGCTGCACGCTGGTGTTCGGGGGCGAGAAGATCGACCGGCCCGGTGCGTGGATGACCGCTGGCCTGCTCACAGATGTTCCGCTGGCCAGCGAAACCGGGACGGACGAGATTTTCGGCCCCGTCGGCCAGCTCTACAAGGCGAAGGACATCGACGAGGCGACCACCATCGCCAACGCGATACCCTACGGCCTCGGCTCTGCGGTGTGGACCACCGACGAGGGGGAGAAAGAGCACTTCGCCAACGCCATCGAGGCGGGGATGACCACGTTCAACGCGGTCAACGGATCGAAAATCGAAGCGCCCTTCGGCGGTATCAAGCGCTCCGGCCACGGGCGCGAACTGTCCGAGTTCGGGCTGCACGAATTCATGAACCTGAAAACGCTGGTTCACCCGGCCTAGGAGCAATTTCCATGAGCAAGAAAATCCTCATCATCGGCGCATCGCGCGGCATCGGCCTTGGGCTCGCAAAGGAATTTGCAAGCCGCGGATGGAACGTCGTCGCCAGCGAACGCACGCGCAGCGAAGAGCTGCACGACGCGGGCGAGATCGACATCGTCACCGTCGATGTGACCGAGCCGGACAGTTACCTCGGGCTGAAGAACAAGTTCGGCGAAGGCTCGCTCGACGCGATCATCGTCAACGCGGGGATCACCGGCGCCGCGCATCAGTCCGCCGAGGACGCAACGGACGAGGAAATCGCCCATGTCATGCAGACCAACGCCTATGGCCCGGCGCGCGTCGGCAAGGCACTGCTGCCGATGCTGAAGGACGGCGGCACGCTGGCCTTCATGTCTTCGCTGATGGGCTCCATCACGGACAGTTCGGGCGGGTACGAATTCTACCGCGTCAGCAAGGTGTCGCTCAACATGCTGGCCAAGGGCATTGCCGAGAGCCAAGCGAAGGAGCGGGACGTGGAAGTCCTCTCGCTCCATCCCGGCTGGGTACAAACCGACATGGGCGGCCCCAACGCCAAGATCACGGTGGAGGAAAGCTGCAAGGGTCTTGCCGACGTGGTCGAGAAGGCCGGCGGAGCAGGTTATCGCTTCGTGAACTACAAGGGAGAGCAGATCCCCTTCTAGGGGATCGCCCCACCCCGCGGCCTATTCGACCACCCCGGCGCTCGCCAGCACTGCCAGCGTCAGCACGTCGGGCACGTTCGCGGTGACTGGCACGATCTGGACGGGCTTCTCCATACCCACCAGCATCGGGCCGATCGTCGCGTCGCCGCCCAGTTCGCGCAGCAGCTTGGCCGACAGATTGGCCGATTGCAGGCCGGGCATGATCAGCACATTGGCCGGGCCCGACAGGCGGCTGAAGGGATACAGCGCCATCACCTTTTCATTCAGCGCGGCATCGGGTGCCATCTCGCCTTCGTATTCGAAGCCGGGCTGCTGTTCGTCGAGGATGTGCACCGCATCGCGGATATTCTCCAGCCACTTGCCCGGCGGATTGCCGAAGGTGGAGTACGAGAGGAAGGCGACACGCGGTTCGTGGCCCATGCGCCGTGCCACTTCCGCGGTCTCGCACGCGATATGCGCGAGATCTTCCGACGTCGGCCGCTCGTTGATCGTCGTATCGGCGAGGAAGGTCGTGTGGTTCTTGCCCACCAGCATGTGGATGCCGAAGGAAATGCCGCCCGGCTTCGGGTCGAGCACGCGGCCGATCTCGCGCGCGGTCTGCGCATAGGTGCGCGTCAGGCCCGAAATCAGCGCATCCCCGTGGCCCAGCGCGACCAGCAGCGAGGCGAAGACGTTGCGATCCTGGTTGACCATGCGGCGCACATCACGCTCGGTATAGCCGCGTCGCTGCAGGCGCTTGTACAGGAACTCGACCATTTCGGGCACGTGTTCGCTGTC
>NVWP01000116.1 GCA_002733705.1 Henriciella sp.
AATCGGAGGCAGCATTCCCCGGATCGATCTTCCGGCGCTCGAGCCGTTTTTCCGCAACGTCATGGTGCTAATGGGCCGACGTGTCACGCGGGGCGAAGAGGGACTCTCCGTCGCGACCCCGGAGGACTGGAAGCGCAGCCTCGACCTGCAGCCGCGCTACGATGGGCTCGTCTTTGACCGGAATCTGCCGGGAAACGAGCGGATGAATCGCCTTTTGGGGGTCGGGCACGCGCTTCTGGATCATGCGCTCGCCGAGGCGGCGGGGCGCCCCGTGCTGATTGGCAGAGTTCGCAACCTTGCCCAACCTATGCTTCTTGCTGCTGTCGAAGACGAGGTTACGGGAACAGGCGGCACCGTACACCGCGTAGTCTTGGCGGTGGAGGGACCCGGAGCCGACGGGCGGCCGCCGCTCGCCGATTGGCAAGCGCTCGACCGCCTCAACGCGTGTCTCGCCGGAGAAGATCAGGCCACTCCGTTGACGCATGCGGAACGCGCCGAGACGCAGGCACTGCTCGATATACTGCGCGAAGCTCTGCCTTCCGTAGCCACACCATTTCGCCGGCCTCGTGCAGTGCCGCTCCTTTGCTTGCTTCCCGAAGGAACCGCATGAAATAGAATGTAAAGAGGTTTCAAATTTGCTTGTGTTCGGCCTGCTCGCTCAGGCTGCGCTTTCAGCGCCGCTCGACTCAACTGCTATTCTGGTAATTATCATTTGGCTTGTCCTGAGCGGCGAATGCGCTTCGTTCTAATCCGAGCAACAGAATCCGGCCGCGCCGGTCGTCTCTTGCGTTGCTTCGGGTCGGGCGTGGTGACTTCTGCAATCCATTTCCAAGCTCCGAATTTGTCGCCGGTTTGGCGCAGGTGGGTGTAGCGCTTGAGCGACGTCCATGACCGGTGGCCGGAAACAGCAGCCGCGTGTGGAACGTTGTAGCCGATCTCGAACAGACGCGAGACACCCTCGTGCCTCAGGTCATGGAAGCGCAGATCCTCTATCCCCAGAAACTGCGTTGCCCGTGTAAAGGCCGCGCTGATCGCATCGGTGGAGTAGGGGAAGATCTGGCTCTCGTGTTTGGGCATCGCCTCGATGATCGCCAGCGCCGGATCGGGCAGGTCGCACCAGACGTCGTTGCCAATCTTCTCGCCGGGGTTCTTCATGTCGCGCACGAGGACGCGTTTGCCCTCCTTGTCGAGGTCCGCCCATTTGATCCGGGTGATCTCTTCCTGCCGCCGCGTCGAGAAGATCGCAAAGGCGATGACGCGATGCATCGGGACGGACGAGGGGCGTCGGATCGAGCGGTCGAGGAAATGCGCCATCAACTGGTCGAGTTCGTCCAGCGTCGGCCGCCGGTCGCGGTGGCGGCTCTTCTGCGTGAGCCCCAGCTTCTTCGCGACAATCATCGCATTGCGCATCGCGCGCTCGTCCAGCGGATAGTTCCAGGCCGGACCGGCGACGGTGAAGACTGCGCTGAGATGAGACAGGTAGTTCGACACGGTTTGCGGCGAGACACCGGTATTCAGCTTCTCCTTGGCGAAGGCCACGATGTCGGCGCTGTCGATCTGGGCACAAAGCTTGTTCGCGATGTCGAACTCCTTGATGCTTTTCAGCACCTGCGCCTTGGTCCGACCGATTGCCTTCGCGCTGTCTTCCACATATTTGTCGATGGCGTCGCCGAGGGTCACTTCGCGGCGGCGGGTCTCTCCGATGGGCAGGTTTTCGAGGGCGCCGGGCTTGGCGAGGTCCTTCTCGCGCTTCTCGATCCAGGCCGCGGCGGTCGAGCGCAGCTCGAAGGTCCGGTTTTCGCGCCAGACGGTTTTTCCAGCCCGCCGAACGGCGATCTGGGCGAGCCAGGAGGCAGTGCCGTCTTTGCGCTTTCGCTTGATGATGGTACCCATGGGGTTACAACATTTGGCCCAAGTTACAACATTTGTTGTAAATCCTACCCGAAATGGGCTCGATTTACAACATATCAGACAAGAACGGGCTTGAAGACTGGGCGATAAATGGCTGATAAAAATAAAAAACCTAACAATTTCAATATGCCCCTTTTGGCGGTTGCCCCTATGATGGACTGGACAGACCGGCATTGCCGGATGTTCCATCGGGCCCTGTCGGACAAGGCGCTGCTGTGGACCGAGATGGTGACGGCGGACGCGGTCATTCATGGGGACCGGGAGCGGCTGATCGGGTTCAGTGAGCAAGAGCATCCTGTCGTGCTGCAGCTTGGCGGGTCCGACCCGGCAAAACTCGCCGAGGCGAGCCGGATCGCAGAGGCGTTTGGCTATGATGAGGTGAACATCAATTGCGGCTGCCCGTCGGACCGGGTGCAGTCCGGCCGGTTCGGGGCCTGCCTGATGCAGGAGCCTTCGACAGTAGCCGCCTGTGTCGCCGCGATGCGCGCAGCGGTGTCCATTCCGGTAACTGTCAAATGCCGTGTTGCCGTCGATGAGGACCCACCGCGCGAGACGCTGTTCGGCTTTGTCGATGAGGTCGCCGATGCGGGTTGCGAGGTTTTTACCGTGCATGCGCGCAAGGCCTGGCTGTCGGGCCTCAGCCCGAAGGAAAACCGGGACATCCCGCCGCTGGACTATGGTCTGGTTGCAGACCTCAAGGCCGAGCGCCCGGACCTCACCATACTTCTCAATGGCGGCATCAAGACGATGGGCGAGGCCGGCGAACACCTGAAGACATTTGACGGCGTCATGTTGGGTCGGGCCGCCTATCAGACGCCTGCCTGCCTGCTGGCGGCGGACCGGCTGATCGAGACTGGGACTGGCGAGGACGCGTTCGACATGGAAAGCGCGCTCGCGGCATTGGAACGTTACCGCCCCTATATGACCGCCCGTCTGGAGGAGGGTGTGAAGCTATCTTCCATGACGCGTCATATGCTGGGCCTCTTTGCCGGCCAGCCGGGCGCGCGGGCCTGGCGCCGGACACTTTCTGAAAAAGCGGTCCGCGAGGGCGCCGGTCTTGAGGTGCTGGATGAAGCGCTCTCTCACCTCCAGCTGGAAAGCGTCACCGCCTGATGGAGAGTTTTCTCGCGGAATATGGCGTTCTCATCATTTCGCTGGTCGCCGCCGGGATCGCAGCCGGGCTGGCTGCGGGCCTTTTTGGTATTGGCGGCGGCGCCGTCATCGTACCGGTTCTCTATTTCCTGTTCGTCGGCCTTGGCTATGAAGAGACGGCCATGCATGTCGCCGTGGCGACATCGCTCGCGACGATCATCCTGACCTCCATACGGTCTGTCATGGCGCATAATGGACGCGGGGCGGTCGACTGGGCTGTCCTGAAAGGGTGGGCGCCGTGGATCGTGATCGGGGCCTGCCTCGGTCAGCTGGTGGCCGGGTTCGTTTCCAAGGATGCGCTGACGCTCACTTTTGGCGGGCTGCTGCTCATCCTCGCCTTACAGCTCTATTTCGGACGCCCGACCTGGAAGCTCGCTGAAGATCTGCCGGGCGGGGCGCCGCGCGCAGGTCTCGGCACGGCGCTGGGCGCGCTGTCGGCCATCATGGGGATTGGCGGGGGTACGTTCGGGGTCAGCCTCATGACGATTTGCGGGCGTCCGATCCATCAGGCTGTCGGCACGGCCGCGGGCTTTGGTGTGGCAATCGGCCTGCCGGGCGCGATCGTCGCGATCCTCAACGGGCTTGGGCGCGACGGGCTGCCGCCATTTTCGCTCGGCCATGTGAACCTGCCGGCCTTTGCGCTGATATCGGTCTGTACCGTGACCATGGCGCCGTTCGGCGCCGCCCTTGCGCACAAGCTGGATGCGGGCCTGCTGCGCAAGCTGTTCGGCGTTCTGCTCGTGCTCGTGTCGGCACGGATGATCTGGAAGACTATTGCCGGATGATCAGCCGGTCGCTGCGAAACTCATAGGAATAAAGCTCACGCAGGAAGCTCATGCCCAGAAGCGACTGGGAGAGGACATCCTGCATGACGACGCCGCGCACATCGCGGGCTTCGACCTCACCGATCCGGATGGACTCGATGACGACATCGGCGCCATAGGTAATGCCGCCCGCCGTGCGGATCTCGATGTCATAGGTCAGCGTATGCGGGCGAAGGCCCATTTTCTGGGCGTCATCCTGTGTCAGGGCGACGGTGCTGGCGCCCGTATCGACCATGAAGTCGACGCTGGCCTTGCGGTTGACGAGGGCGCGCGCCCAGTAATGCCCGTCGGATTTTATCAGCATGACAGCGGTCTTGCGCATCTCGTTCGCATCGCCGGTGTCTTCGGTATCCATGACGTTCACGGCTTCCTCGCGGGGGGCGCCGGCGTCCCGGGCGGCCTCAAGCCTTGGATTGAGGACGAGCATCACCGCGGCCGCAATTGCGCCCGCGCAGAGCATCAGCGTCAGGAAACGGTTATTCATCGAAAGGCCTGCTCCTTCAGCCCAGCTTGCCGAGAGATTTCAGCCGGTCCATGCGGGCATCGAGCTCGGCCATCACGCTTTCGCGCTCGTCTGGCGTGAATGTCGACCATCCACCGATCTCGCGCAATGTCCGCCCGCAGCCAAGGCAGAGACCCGTCTGGCCATCGACGGCGCAGACTTTCGTGCAGGGGGTCTTTATCGGTGGGGTGGCAGGTGATGTCATGGGACCTGTTCTTCAGCAGCAGTTGCTCTATGTCAAAAATTCACGAAAGTATCGTTGACTTAAAAGACCGGATCAGGCGGTTGTCCGCCCGAATGACGGCGAGGAATGTAGAGTGAACGACGCGGCTGAATCTTCGACACCTTTTGACGATGTGCGCGAACTCGCGATGCGCGACATCGAACCCGACGCGGCCTGCAGCAAGAAAGTGCATGAGGCGCTTCTGGGTATGGGGCGCCAGGGCGACTTCGGCAAGCTCGGCCAGGCGGCCGAGTGGCTGGCCGGCTGGCAGCGGCGCTACCCTCCGCGTATCGAGAATGCGACTCTTGCCATTTTCGCGGGCTCCCACGGGGTGACATCGGCCGGCGGAACAGTGTCGCTATCGTCTGATGAGAATACCCGCGGGCGGGTTGAGGACCTTCGGGCCGGCAAGGCGCCGCTTTCTGCCATTGCCGCGGCCAACCAGACCAATATCCGTGTGTTCGAGCTCGCTATTGAAAAGCCGACCGCCGACTTTACCGATGGTGCGGCCATGAGCGAGCGCGAATGCGCCGCAACGATTGCCTATGGATTCGAGGCGCTTGAGGGCAAACCAGACCTTCTGGCCCTTGGTGTGGTTGGCGCGGGCATCGGCACGGCGGCTGCCGCTGTGGCCTGCGCGCTTTATGGCGGTACGCCTGACTATTGGGTGCGGCCCGGCCCCTCCACGCCGAAAGATATCAGCGCCGCCCGGGTCGAGGCGGTCAATGCCGGTCTCGCACGTCACCGCGGCCGGCTGGAGGATCCGCTTGAGGCCCTTCGCTGTCTGGGCGGGCGCGAGCTTGCCGCCTGCGTCGGCGCGATCCTGGCGGCCCGCATCCAGTCGGTCCCTGTCGTTCTGGACGGGTTCGCCACAACGATTGCGGCAGGCGTTGCGCATGCGCTCAATCCGCACGCGGTCGAGCATCTTCTGGCCGCCCATGTGACACGCCGCCCGGCCCACCAGGCTGCGCTCGACCGGCTGGACCTGCCGCCGCTTCTGCCACTGGAATTCAATACAGGGGGCGGAATGGGCTCCGTGACGGCTGTTGGTCTGCTGCGGACAGCCTGCGCGCCGTTTCTTGGCGCCCCCGCCGCCAGCGACAGCTGATCTTCCAGACCTAACAGGTGCGACAGGCTGACGTTGACGTTCGCGTCAACTTGCTTTCGCTGCGGTAGAGAGGCAGAAGACCTCCAGACAAAGCATAATGAGGAGCGCGCCCATGAATCTCGAATTCACGCCTGAAGAAGTGGCCTTCCGTAAGGAAGTCCGCGAATTCATCGAAAAGAACTATCCAGAACGCCTGCGCGGCGTTGGCGCGCGTGAGGATCTCGGCAAGGACGACATGCTCGCCTGGCACCAGATCCTTGGTGAGAAGGGCTGGTCCGTTCCGGCATGGCCGGAAAAATACGGCGGCACCGGCTGGACCCCGACCCAGAAGTATATCTGGTCGGAAGAGAACGCGCGCATGGACACGATCATGCCGCTGCCGTTCGGCGTCTCCATGGTCGGCCCCGTGATCTACACCTTTGGCTCCGAGGAAATGAAAGCCAAGCACCTGCCGGGCATCCGTGACGGGTCAGTCTGGTGGTGTCAGGGCTATTCAGAGCCGGGTGCAGGCTCCGACCTTGCCTCGCTCAAGACGACGGCTGTCCGCGACGGCGACCATTATGTCATCAACGGCCAGAAGACCTGGACGACGCTGGCCCAGCACGCCGACTGGGGCTTCTTCCTCTGCCGCACCGATCCGAACGCATCCAAGCCGCAGGAAGGCATTTCCTTCATCCTGGCTGACATGCGCACGCCGGGCATCGAAGTTAAGCCCATCAAGACCATCGATGGCGGCCATGAGGTCAACGAGACCTGGCTGACCGATGTGCGCGTGCCGGTCGAAAACCTCGTCGGCAAGGAAAATGAAGGCTGGACCTACGCCAAATTCCTGCTGGCGCATGAGCGGTCCGGCATTGCTGGCGTCGCCCGCTCCAAGCGCGGCGTCGAGAAACTGCGCCAGATTGCCTCGACCGAGCTTCTGGAAGGCAAGCCGCTGATCAAGGACGATGACTTCCTGCGCAAGATCTCGCAGCTTGAGATTGACCTGACGGCGCTTGAGTTCACAGAACTGCGCACGCTGGCGGGCGAAGCACAGGGCAAGGGCCCCGGTCCGGAAAGCTCTATCCTCAAGGTGAAGGGCACCGAGATCCAGCAGCGCCTGACGGAGCTGACGCTGGAAGCCGTTGGCCAGTATGGTCATCCGTATTTCCGCGGCTTTCCGGAAGACGGCTCCAACGAGTTCCCGATCGGTCCGGACTATGCCCACCAGGCAGCGCCGACCTATTTCAACATGCGCAAGACCTCGATCTATGGCGGGTCCAACGAGATCCAGCGCAACATCATCACCAAGATGATCCTCGGGCTCTAGACCCGTGACCCGGGTCGCAACTGTACTCGCAGGGCTTATTCTTGGCGCCCCGGCCCTTGCGGCTGGGGCGCAGGATATGCTCGAGCCGGCGCCGGGCGTGACCCTGTCCTGGACGAGCCATTATGACGATTACAGTTCCGGCTTTCGTGAAGTGATCGTTGCCGCTGGTGACGACTGGGCGATCTATCAGAGCCTTTTCGACGATGATCCGGCGCATGAGGTGGGAGCTGACGACTATTACATCGTCTTCTCCGGTATCGACTATCGCGCCTGCGTGGAGGCTGAGTTGCCGGACGAGGCCGAGCGGGAAGCCCTCGCCGCGCTCGCACTTGGAGAGCGGCAGGTGCTTGAGGACAGCTCGATTCAAGGAAATCCAGCTGTTCGCGCCGGGGAAGAGGTCGACTTTTTCCTGATGGGTGAAACTGTCACCGCGCGCGAGATCGTGATCGATGTCGCAGAGGATGACGAAGACAATACAGACCAGACAATCACCGTACTGGGCGCCCACCCCTATACGGCCAAGATCGACTGGGGCGACGGCACCATTGATCGCCTCATGTTGATCGCCGAGGCCGAGACGGTGCCAGACATGCCGCCCGCAGAGCTGCTTGGCGATTGCGCGGCGTTTTTGAACAAGACAGAACAGTAGGAATTCCGGAGGAGACCGATATGGATTTCAATTTTTCAGACGAACAGACAATGATCCGCGACAGCCTCGCCCGGCTGCTGCGCGATCAGTATGACTTCGACACCCGCCGCAAGGTGGTTTCCAGCGAGTCAGGCTGGCGCCCGGAGATGTGGCAGCAATTTGCAGAGCTGGGCCTCCTGGCCGCGCCCTTCTCCGAAGACGATGGCGGTCTCGGCGGCGGCGCGGTCGACTCCATGGTTATCATGGAAGAGTTCGGCAAGGCGCTGGTCGTTGAGCCCTACGTGCCGACCATTGTGTGCGCAGGCGGCTTCCTGAAACATGCCGGTACGGACGAGCAGAAGTCCGAGCATCTGGAAGCGATCATCGGCGGCGAACGTGTGTTTGCCTTTGCCTATGCAGAGCCGCGCGGGCGCTATCACCTCAACGATCTTGAGACCACGGCGAAAAAGGACGGCGACAGCTACACGCTGAACGGCCACAAGGCGGTCGTGATCGGCGCGCCGTGGGCAGATCATCTCATCGTGACGGCCCGCACCTCCGGCGACCGCCGCGACAAGGATGGTATCTCGGTCTTCATCGTGAAGAAGGATTCCGACGGTATCACCACGCGCGACTATCCAACTGTCGACGGCCGGCGCGCATCGGAAGTCTATTTCGAGAACGTCTCGGTCCCGGCCGGCAACCTGATCGGCGACGAGGGCAAGGCCCTGCCGCTGATCGAACGCGTTGTCGACGAAGCAACGGTTGCGACCTGCGCCGAGGCGATGGGCGCCATGGGCGTCGCGCACAAGCAGACGGTCGAATATTCCAAGCAGCGCAAGCAGTTCGGTGTGGCCATCGGCAAGTTCCAGGTACTCCAGCACCGCATGGTCGACATGTTCATGGAGCACGAGCAGTCGATCTCCATGACCTATATGGCGACGCTAAAGCTCAGCGAAGATGAAGTGACCCGCAAGAAAGCCGTTTCGGCGGCGAAGGTCCGTATCGGACAGGGCGGGCGTTTCGTCGGCCAGGAAGCTGTCCAGATCCATGGCGGTATGGGCATGACGGATGAGCTTGCCGTCGGCCACTATTTCAAGCGCCTCACCATGATCGACAGCGAGTTCGGCAATGTGGACTTCCACATGCGCCGCTATTCGCGCCTGTCGGGTGAAGACCAGGCGATGGCCGCCGAATAGGCGCGTTCGCATAGACTGACATAGAGACCCGG
>NVWP01000117.1 GCA_002733705.1 Henriciella sp.
CTTGTGCTTGTGGCTGTCATCTGCAGGCCATGGCCAGTCGGCAAGCCAGAGGTCTGGATGGTTCGTGTCCGGGGTCGGGGAGGTCATTTGGTCCCTTGTATCATGCGACCGGAAAGACCGGGCGTTTCCTGCAGTTTCGACGGTGCACGGGCGGTGCATGGACGGTGTCTGGGCGGTGTTCCAGGCGTGTGGCGCCGCGATTGGCCTTACAAGACCCGTGTCGCCGCCTCGCTGCCGCGTTCGACAATGCGCAGAACGTCGTTTTCGCGCTGGAGTTTCGTCACCGAGCAGTGCCCAGGTCTGAATGAGGTTACCGCGTCGCTGCCGGAAAGATGGCCGACAATGGTGTTGATCGCGATGAAGTGGGTGAAGACCACTGTGTGGTTCTCAATCGAGGCGAGCTTGCCGACCAAGGCCTCGCGCCAGTCGGCGACGACCGGCGGCGCCGCGTCCCAGGTGCCGGCCATGAAGCCGCGTAGCCAGTCGACCCGGTCATCGAGACCGTCCGGGGTCGGGATTTCGGTGACAGCCGGTTCGGTCGACACCTGCAGGCCGGACTGGCCGGCAAAGGGGCGGGAGGTTTCCTGGCAGCGGCGCATCGGGCTGGCGAGGATCTGGTTGACCGGCTGGCTGGCGAGCTGTTCGGCAACCGCCTCGGCCTGTTTGAGACCGAGCGCGGAGAGACCGGGATCCGGAGATGTGCCCCAGCCGGCCTCAGCCTCGCCGTGTCTGACTAGATAGATCATTAAGTGTCCTGAACGTGTTCAATGAAAGCGCAAGGCCCGTTAAGGCTCAGCCTTCAGCATCCAATGAAATCACCTTCAGGACAACCGCCCGGGTTCTCGGCCGTGGCCTAGAGGCCCCCCGAATAGGGATCGAGGCCATGGGCGCGCATGACTTCATGAGCGCGGTAATAGGCGACAGGCGGCTTGATGTTCAGCTCCTCGCGGACTTCATCGAGCGGACGGGGGAGCAGGGCTTCGATGTCCTGTTCGATCAGCCTTCTGGCCAGCTTGCCATTGCGCCGGCCTTCCTTGATGACGGCCGGGATATCGGCCTCCTTCGGGGCGCGTTTGGCGATCTGGCGCCCACCCATGAAGCAGATGAAGCTGATGCCGAGACCGCCATGCTGGCTGTGTGTGAAGCCGAGCAGGGTGGCTTCGTCGAGCGCGTCGCGGCCATAGCCGGTCAGGATATGATACATGTCATGCGTGTCGCGCAGGCGGTTACCGTACCAGAGCAGATCGTCATCATGGGCACGCAGCACGCCCGGGCGTTTTTCGCTTTCGGCGACCAGGCCGGCGGCCGAGAGGCCCTCGCGTTCCATGAATTCCACATAGGTGCGCCCGACGCTGCCTTCCGGCAGGTCATGGAGCGGCGCATGGTTGTCGAGGATCGGAGGAAGGTAGGTGCGCTTGGCAAACTCGGCCTGGCCCGCCGGTGTTGCTATGAACTTCTCGAAGTCGCGATAGGCGGACTTGCCGTTCAAGGCTTCGATAATCTGGAAGACCTGTTCGGTGTCTTCCTTGTTCGCGATCAGCTTTTTCATGTGGCGCCATGCCTTCAGAGGCTGAAGCCTTGGCGTCTCGCGGGCAGGATCAACGTAAAAGGTGGTCGTGGTCATGGGTCGTCACAGATGAGTTAGGGAGAATTACTTAATATAATACCAGAGGCCCTCAAAAACAATGACGCAGGCGTCAAGTTTTTTCGGTGCGCGCTGATTAAATTATCAGCAGGCGCGACCAAAAATTAGGCGCCGCGAATTCGCTTCGCGGATTTGCAGACCCCGAACAATCGACCCCGCCGTGGAGGCTGATAGGGCTGGGACAGATGCCTACAGAGAAGGGATAAAGGAAGGCGATGAAAAAAATTGAGGCGATCATCAAGCCGTTCAAACTCGATGACGTAAAAGAAGCGCTGCACGGGGTCGGCATGCAGGGGATGACCGTGACCGAAGCCAAGGGTTTCGGGCGCCAGCGCGGCCACACGGAACTCTATCGCGGGGCCGAATATGTCGTCGATTTCCTGCCAAAGCTGAAGCTTGAGCTCGTCGTCTCCGATTCCAGCGTCGCCAATGCCATCGATGCGATTTCGAAAGCTGCCCAGACCGGCAAGATCGGCGACGGCAAGATTTTCGTTTCTGACGTGACAGAAGCCGTCCGCATTCGTACGGGTGAGACCGGCGACGGTGCACTCTGAAATCCGCCCGTCTCAACAGGCATGCAAAAGTAATTCTAACAGGAGGGCTATATGGCCGAGAATCTTCTAAAAATGATGAAGGAGAAAGACGTCGAGTTCGTCGATCTCCGCTTTACCGACCCGCGTGGCAAGATGCAGCACGTGACCTTCGACAAGGGCATGGTCGATGACGACTTCTTTGAGGAAGGCCAGATGTTCGACGGCTCGTCCGTCGCCGGCTGGAAGACGATCAACGAGTCCGACATGCTTCTGAAGCCGGACCAGAGCGCGGCGATCATCGACCCCTTCTTCCAGCAGACCACGCTGTCTGTCTTCTGCGATATCCTCGACCCGACGACGATGCAGCCCTATGGCCGCGACCCGCGCACGACGGCGAAGAAGGCCGAAGCCTATCTGCAACAGGCCGGCGTCGGCACCACCGCCTTCTTCGGCCCGGAAGCAGAATTCTTCGTGTTCGACGATGTGCGCTGGTCGACCGACCCGCACAATACCGGATATTCCTTCGATTCGACCGAGCTGCCGTTCAATACCGGCAAGGAATACCCGACTGGTAATATGGGCCACCGGCCGCACTCCAAGGGCGGTTACTTCCCGGTCCCGCCGATCGACTCAGAGCAGGACATGCGCTCTGAAATGCTTGCCATCATGGGTGAGATCGGCCTTGAGCCTGAAAAGCACCACCATGAGGTGGCGCCGGCCCAGCATGAGCTTGGCATGAAGTTCTCGACGCTGACCAAGATGGCTGACCGTCTGCAGCTGTACAAGTATGTGATCCACAATGTGGCCGCCCAGTACGGTAAGACGGCGACCTTCATGCCGAAGCCTTACTTCAAGGACAATGGTTCGGGCATGCACGTCCACCAGTCGATCTGGGACGGCGACAAGCCGACCTTCGCTGGCGACGAGTATGCGGGCCTGTCTGAAAACTGCCTGTTCTATATCGGCGGTATCATCAAGCACGCCAAGGCGCTGAACGCGCTGACCAACCCGTCCACCAACTCCTACAAGCGTCTGGTGCCGGGTTATGAAGCGCCCGTCATGCTGGCCTATTCGGCCCGCAACCGGTCTGCCTCGATCCGTATTCCGTTCGGCTCCAATCCGAAAGCCAAGCGTATCGAGACCCGCTTCCCGGATCCGACGGCGAACCCGTATCTCGCCTTCGCCGCGCTTCTCATGGCCGGTCTGGACGGGATCGAGAACAAGATCCATCCGGGCGACGCCATGGACAAGGACCTTTACGACCTGCCGCCAGAAGAGGCGAAGTCCATTCCGCAGGTCTGCGGCTCGCTGCGTGAAGCGCTGGAGAACCTCGATGGTGACCGCGACTTCCTCAAGAAGGGCAACGTCTTCGATGACGACCAGCTTGACGCCTATATCGACCTCAAGATGGAAGAGGTGGAGCGTCTCCAGCTTCATCCGCACCCGGTCGAATTCGACATGTACTACAAGGTCTAGAAGGACCTAGTAGCGCAAGCGATCATGCCGGGGCAGCGATGTCCCGGCATTTTCTTTTCGGGGTGTAGTGCTGTTCACAGTCAGGCGCAGCCCTTGCGTGCAGAGTGGAGTAGACAAATATGGACGTCTCTGCGACCAAGGTGTCCGGAAATTCTCGATAGACGACAGTCAGGCTGGAACGCTTCATATGAACACCGATCCTTTCAATACCGCTCTCAATCTTGTCCCGATGGTGGTCGAACAGACCAGCCGCGGCGAACGCGCCTTCGATATCTTCTCGAGGCTGCTGAAAGAGCGGATCATCTTCGTGACCGGTGGGATCGATGACGGCATGGCCGCGCTCATCACCTCGCAGCTTCTTTTCCTGGAGTCCGAGAGCCCGAAAAAAGACATCGCCATGTATATCAACAGCCCCGGCGGATATGTCTCCTCGGGTCTCGCGATCTATGACACGATGCAATATATCCGCTGCCCGATCTCGACCGTGTGTATCGGCCAGGCCGCCAGCATGGGTTCGCTGCTGCTCGCAGCCGGCGAGAAGGGCATGCGGATCGCGCTGCCGAATGCACGCGTCATGGTCCACCAGCCGTCCGGCGGTTATCGCGGTGTGGCCACGGATATAGAGCGTCACGCCGAGGAGATCCTCGAGCTGAAGCGCCGTCTCAACAATATCTATGTGAAGCATACCGGCCAGGACTATGAGACGATCGAGCGCAAGCTTGACCGCGACACGTTCATGACCGCCGAGGAAGCGCGTGATTTCGGCCTGATCGATCAGGTCTATGAGCGCCGCAAGGACGAAGACAAGAAGTAGCCTGATCGAATGCGCATGCAGGCTTGCACCTGCAGGCTCACTTTATAAGATCAGTTTCTAGAGGGATTTCTCGCCCGGTTTAAATCGGGCGTTAAAGGCTCCCAAGCTAAGAGGTAGCCATGACCAAGCAAAACGGCTCCGGCGATTCAAAGAATACGCTCTACTGTTCTTTCTGCGGAAAGAGCCAGCATGAAGTGAAGAAGCTCATTGCTGGGCCGACGGTTTTCATCTGCGATGAATGCGTCGAGCTCTGCATGGATATTATCCGCGAAGAGAGCAAGGCAGCGGGCTTCAAGTCCAAGGAAGGCGTGCCGAGCCCGCGTGAAATCTGCGACGTGCTTGACGATTATGTGATTGGCCAGCAATACGCCAAGCGTATCCTGTCCGTCGCCGTCCACAACCATTACAAGCGTCTCTCGCACGCCTCCTCGTCCGATGGCGTGGAGCTGTCGAAGTCGAACATTCTTCTGGTCGGCCCGACAGGCTGCGGCAAGACGCTTCTGGCGCAGACGCTGGCGCGTATTCTGGACGTGCCGTTTACCATGGCCGATGCGACAACGCTGACCGAGGCCGGCTATGTCGGTGAGGATGTCGAGAACATCGTGCTGAAACTGCTTCAGTCGGCCGACTATAATGTCGAACGCGCCCAGCGCGGCATTGTCTATATCGATGAGATCGACAAGATTTCCCGCAAGTCCGACAATCCGTCCATAACGCGCGACGTGTCGGGCGAGGGTGTGCAGCAGGCGCTTCTGAAGATTATGGAAGGCACGGTTGCGGCTGTGCCGCCACAGGGCGGGCGCAAGCATCCGCAGCAGGAATTCCTGCAGGTCGATACGACGAATATCCTGTTCATCGTGGGCGGCGCCTTTGCCGGCCTCGACAAGATCATCACCTCACGCGGCGAAGGCACGCGTATGGGCTTTGGCGCCGATGTGAAGGACCCCGATGCCCGCGGCGTTGGCGAAGTCCTCCGTGAAGTCGAGCCGGAAGACCTGCAGCGCTATGGCCTGATCCCGGAATTCATCGGCCGTCTGCCCGTCATCGCGACGCTGGAAGACCTCGATGAAGAGGCGCTGATCGAAATCCTGACCCAGCCGAAGAATGCGCTGCTCAAGCAGTATCAGCGTCTCTTCGACATGGAGGATGTCGAGCTGACCTTTACCGATGAGGCCCTGATAGCGGTCGCGCGCAAGGCGATTGCGCGCAAGACCGGTGCCCGTGGCCTGCGCTCCATCATGGAAGGCATCCTGCTGGACACGATGTTCGACCTGCCGACCCTTCGCGGTGTCGAGGAGGTCGTGGTGAATGGCGAGGTGGTCGATGGCCATGCCGCGCCGCTCTACGTCCACGCCAAGCAGGCCAAGCCAAGCGAAGCGTCCTGATCGGGTCTACCCACAGGAATGTATCGGAACGGCCTGTTCAACGTAGCTTGAACGGGCCGTTTTTGTCTCCACATCTTTCTCAGAAGGCCGGAATCGTCAGACAGTAAAGCGGCGCCCGGCCGGATCGCTGCTGAGCAGGATCCAGACTTAAAGAGGAGGCTTGAATGCCCAAAAAAACCCTCCCAGTGCTTCCACTCCGGGATATCGTGGTCTTTCCAGACATGGTGGCCCCGCTTTTCGTCGGCCGTGACAAGTCCGTCGCGGCGCTCGAAATGGTGGACGAAGGCGAAAATGAGATCATGCTCGTCGCCCAGAAAGACCCCTCCACGGACGAGCCGACGGGCGATGATGTCCATGCGCTCGGCACCGTGGCAACCATTCTCCAGCTCCTGAAACTGCCCGATGGCACGGTGAAGGTCCTGGTCGAAGGCTCCGCGCGTGCGCGCGTCGTGTCCTTCAATGACCGTGACACCTATTTCGACGCCGATGTCGAACTCGTCGAGGCCGAGGAAGGCGATACAGGCGAGGTGCAGGCTCTGGCCCGCGCGGTGATCGACCAGTTCGAGAACTATGCCAAGCTGAACCGCAAGATTCCGCCGGAATCGGTCGCCACCGTCTCGCAGATCACCGAGGCCGGCAAGCTGGCCGATGCTGTCGCCTCACAGCTTCAGGTGAAGCTCGCCGACAAGCAGGAATTGCTCGAACTGACCAATGCGCGTGAGCGCCTTGAGAAGGTCTTCGCTCTCATGGAGGGCGAGATGGGCATGATGCAGATGGAGCGGAAGATCAAGAACCGCGTCAAGCGTCAGATGGAGAAGACCCAGCGCGAATATTATCTGAATGAGCAGATGAAGGCCATTCAGCGCGAGCTGGGCGATTCTCCGGAAGGCGAACGCGACGAGATCTCCGAGCTTGAAGAAAAGCTGCGTGACACGCCACTGTCCGAAGAGGCCCGCACCAAGGCCGATCAGGAAATGAAGAAGCTGCGCCAGATGAGCCCGATGTCGGCAGAGTCGACCGTCGTGCGCAACTATCTGGACTGGCTGGTCGCGCTGCCATGGGGCAAGCGGACCGACATTTCCACCGACCTCACCAAAGCGGAAAACCAGCTCGATGAGGACCATTATGGCCTCGAAAAGGTCAAGGAGCGGATCATTGAGTATCTGGCCGTGCAGAAGCGGACCAAGAAGCTCAAGGGCCCGATCCTGTGCCTCGTTGGTCCGCCCGGTGTCGGCAAGACCTCGCTTGGCCGGTCCATCGCCGAAGCCACGGGCCGTGAATTCGTGCGCGTGTCGCTGGGCGGCGTGCGTGACGAGAGTGAGATCCGTGGTCACCGCCGGACCTATATCGGCTCCATGCCGGGCCGGATCATCCAGTCGATGAAAAAGGCCAAGACGGGCAATCCGCTCTTCCTGCTCGACGAGATCGACAAGATGGGTATGGACCATCGCGGCGATCCGGCTTCCGCGCTTCTGGAAGTGCTGGACCCGGCGCAGAACTCGACGTTCAACGACCACTATCTTGAAGTCGACTATGATCTTTCGGATGTGATGTTCGTGACGACGGCGAACTCGCTCAACATGCCGCAGCCGCTTCTCGACCGTATGGAAGTGATCCGCATCGCGGGTTACACCGAGGACGAGAAGCTGGAGATCGCCAAGCGCCACCTTTTCCAGAAGATCCGCAAGGATCACGGCCTCGCAGAAAGCGAGTGGACGGTGGATGACGGCGCGATCCGCGACCTGGTGCGTTACTATACGCGTGAGGCCGGTGTGCGGAACCTGGAGCGCGAGCTGGCCAAGCTGGCCCGCAAGGCCGTGCGCGAGATTTCCCAGAGCGACAAGACCTCCATCGAGGTCACGTCTGAGAACCTCGCGGACTATTCCGGCGTGCGCAAGTTCCGCTATGGGCTTGCCGACGATGAGGACCAGACCGGCGCCGTGACAGGCCTTGCCTGGACCGAGACCGGCGGCGACCTTCTCACCATCGAGGCGGTCAAGATGCCGGGCCGTGGCATGATGAAAGTGACCGGTAACCTCCGTGATGTGATGAAGGAATCCATCCAGGCGGCCAGCTCTCTGGTGCGTTCGCGCGCCGTGATGCTGGGCATCAAGCCGAGCCAGTTCAACACGACGGACATTCACGTCCACGTGCCGGACGGCGCGACGCCAAAGGACGGCCCGTCTGCAGGTATTGCGATGACGACAGCCATCGTCTCGCTGCTGACAGGCAATCCGGTGCGCCGCGATGTGGCGATGACCGGTGAGGTCTCGCTGCGCGGCCGTGTGCTGCCGATCGGCGGCCTGAAGGAAAAGCTGCTCGCAGCCCTTCGCGGCGGCATCAAGACCGTTCTCATCCCGGAAGAGAATGAGAAGGACCTGGCCGAGATTCCGGACAATGTTAAGGAAGGCCTGACCATTGTGCCCGTGAAGGACATCAATGAGGTCTTCGCCCGGGCGCTGACGCGGCCGCTCTCGGAGATCGAATGGTCCGACGAGGATGAGGCGGCGCTTCAGGCAAGCCTGGCCGGCAAGCCGTCTTCCGATCCGGAAGGTGAGCCGACCGTCCGCCACTAGGCGGATGTCCACATAAAGATTGAGACAGCCCCTGCAGATAACACGCAGGGGCTGTCTTGCATTTGGCGGCAAGCTCAAGCAAATGTCTGCGTGAGGGGCGGTTAGCTCAGTTGGTAGAGCATCTCGTTTACACCGAGAGGGTCA
>NVWP01000118.1 GCA_002733705.1 Henriciella sp.
AAAGCATCATCGCGCGGCGCCGGGCCTGGTTCAGGCTGGGCGCCGCGCAACTTTCAAAAGAATGACGGAAGGGCGGCCTAGTCGTCGAAGTTTGGCTGGCCATTGGAGGCTGACAGCCCGCCATCGACGGGCAGGATGACCCCGCTGACAAAGCCGGCATCCGGCCCGGCCAGGAAGGCCATCACGCTAGCGACTTCTTCCGGCTCGGCGGCGCGTTTCATCGGGATCCGGTTCTTCACCATCTCCATCTTCCGCTCATCCTCGCGGATGCCTTCCGACATGCTGGTCCGGGTGACGCTTGGCGCCACGGCGTTGACGCGCACGCCATGCTTGCCGAGGTCCAGCGCCATGGCCCGCGTCATGTTCGTGACTGCGCCCTTGGAGGTGTTGTAGCCGAACATCTTCCAGTCGCCGCCGATACCGGACACCGATGAGGTGTTCACAATCGATCCCTTTGCTTCTTTCAGGTGCGGCACGGCTTCGGTCACCGTGTTGAAGATGCCGGTCACATTCACCGACATGATCTTCTCGAAATCCTCCAGCGTCAGCTCGCCGGGGCGGCCCATTTCGGCAACGCCTGCATTATTGATGAGGCAATCCAGTGCGCCGAACCTGTCCACGGTCTCGCTAATAAGATGGGCAGCGTCATTCTTGTTCGACACATCGCCGTCGATCACCAGTGTGCGTTCGCCCGGCAGGTCGCCTGCCACCTTCTCCAGCTTCTCGCGGGTGCGCCCGCTCAGGACGACATTCCAGCCATCTTCGGAAAAGCGCCGTGCTGCCGCTTCGCCGATGCCGGAGCCTGCGCCTGTGATGATTACGGTCTTTGTCTTGGTCATGGTGGGTCCTTTGCTTCGCCGGGCGCGTCTTTCGCGGCGCGCTCTGTTGAAAAACCTACGTTGCCCGCGCGGCAGCGTTCCGGCGCGGCTGAGAATCCCGCCTTGTTCACGCGTCTGCGGTCGGCCTGCCCGGCCATTCTGCGGCTTCCCTTCGGGGCGTCATGAGACTAGACCCCCCGTCATGTCTCTTGTCGGTCTCATTGGCGGGGTCAGCCCCGAAGCCACGAAAATCTATTATGAGCTTCTGAATGCTCATGCCCGCAGCCGTCATGGTGGTCAGCATTCGGCGCGCTGCCTCTTCTTCATGCTCGATTACGGCGTGATGATCGGCCACTATCATGATGAGAACTGGGACGCGTTCCGCGCCGAAGTCGTCAAGGGGGCTGAGGCCCTGAAGGCGGCTGGCGCAGACGCCATCGCCATCACCTCCGGCACAACCCATGTCGCCGCCGAAGCGGTGGCAGGCGCGACCGGCCTTCCCGTCATCCATATGCTCGACAGCCTCTCCGACGCGATGATGGCGAAAGGTGTGGCGAGCCCGCTCCTCTTCGGCACGCCCTGGGTCATGAGCGGCGATTTCTTCGCCCCCGCGCTGGCGCAGCGCTTTCCTGGCACGCCGGTCATCCCATCGGCGCAAGACCGCGATCTCATCGGCCGCGTCATCTTCGATGAGCTTGTCGAGGGCGTGGTGAAGGACAGCTCGCGTGAAGACCTGACCGCCATGATTGCCTGCTATGCCGATCAGGGCGCGGACGGCGTCATCCTTGGCTGTACAGAGCTTTGCATGATCCTGTCGGAAGGCGACGGTCCGCTGCCTGTCTTCTCCACCACGCATATTCACGCAGAAGCGGTCGATGCGTGGATCGGTAAGGCCGGCGTCTAGAGCGCGGCCTTCAGGAAAGCGACCGTCTTCGGCCAGTTGTCCAGCTGCGCGGCCCGGTTGCTCGCGCGTGTGCCGCCCCAGTCGAGCGGCGCATCGGCTGTTTCCGGGTCGAGCCTGTCTGCAGGCTTTCCGCCCACTCCGTGTCCGGCCTCGGGATAGGAAAGAACTGTCACCTCCGGCCCGTCCATGGCCCCGGCGCGTGCCTGGACCGCCTCGGCCATCGGACAGCTTGGCCAGAGCGCATCCGACCCGCCGCAGACAAGAAACACCGGCGCCTCAATACGCCCGACCTCGATCATCGTCTCGGGATGCGCATCGACCGCGTCCAGCCCGTTGGCATAGAGCGAATAGAGCCCGGTCTCATAGTCGAAGGCGCCATAGGGCAGTGCGGGGTAGGGCGAGCCATTCAGCGACCAGGACGCCTCTGGCTCCCGCCCGTCAAAGTCCCAGTTGATGCCGGTCCACGAGACGCTGGACGGGACAATGGCCACAACCGCTTCCAGCTCCGGGTGGCGTGTCGCCGTGATCAGCGCGGCTTCTGCGCCCTTCGACGTGCCATAGATGCCGACCCGGCCAGCATCCACCTCGCCGCGCGCGAACAGCCACTCCAGCGCGGTGTCGAACCGTTCCAGCGGCACCAGTTCCAGATTCTGCTCCTGACCCTCGAACCGGTAGAATGAGAGATGCAGCACGCTGATGCCCTCCTCACGCAGCGCTTCGGCTTCAACAGCGACCCCCTCGCTGAGCCCGCCCTCAGACCCGCCCACCATCAGGAGTGCCGGTCCTGGCATGTTCGCCGTCGCCGCAGGGTAATAGTTCGCGATAAGGCCCGGTTCGCGGATTTCGATGACGTCCGTCATTCGGGCAGGAGGGGCCTCTGCCGTGACCGGCTCGGGTGCTGGCGCCGCCTGACAGGCCGACAGAACGGCGACGGACAGGAGGCCAGCTGCAAGGTAAAGGGACTGGATAAAACGCATCATGACCTCCGGGAAGCGCGATTGAACCAAGATGACCGCCTCGCACGAGCGGTGCGCCGCGTCCACTTGCCAGATGCGGCTTTTATAGGTAGCGCCGCCCTCTTGAGACAGGGAGCTTGCCATGACCGCGCCGTCCACCATTACCATACCGGCCCAGTTCAACGGCCCGCCCGGCAGCGGGAATGGCGGCTATTCCGCAGGGCTTCTGGCCCGGCACCTGGACGGCCCGCATACGATCCGCATCAATGCGCCGATCCCGCTGGAGATCCCGCTCACCATTGCCTCTGACGACGACAACACAACGCTCCATTCCGGCGACACCCTCATCATGACGGCCCGGCCCGAAGCGCCTGCCATCGCGCCGCGGCCTGCGCCCGGCTTTGAAGCAGCCAGGGCGGCCAGTGAGCACCCGCGCCCCTTCGGTGCCGGTGAAATGTCGGTCTGTTTTGTCTGCGGGCGTGGCCGCGCGCCCGGAGAGGGTCTGCGCATCTTCTGCGGTCAGCTCGAAGATCCGGAAACCGCGGCAACTGTCTGGACCCCGCACGAGACATTTGCAGACCAAGACGGCCTCGTTCGCCCCGAGATCATCTGGAGCGCGCTCGACTGCCCCGGCGGCTTCTCCCTGCCCGATGTCGACCGTGCGCTGCTGGGAGAGATGAATGCGAATATCCTCAGTCGGCCACCTGTGGGCGAACCCCTGATCATCGCCTCATGGCGCACCGGCGGAAAGGGCCGCAAACATTTTGCCGGCACCGCGCTTTATAAGAAAGACGGCACCCTCCTCGCCCACGCCGACACCCTCTGGTTCGCGGTCGATACGGCGCAGTTCGAAGCCAACGCCTGAGCCCCTACCGGCTCGCATGCGGGAAGAGCTGCCGGTGGCGCGCGCAGATTTTCGGCCAGAGCGCGGTGAGCTGCGGCTCCTCAAGGCCGAAGACCTCGCTCAATACTTCTGACAGCTCATCCGGCGACGCCAGAATGCGCTGCTCGCTGCGCCCCGGCATCTGCGTCTCCAGAACGCGCCCGCGCAGGATATGATATTTGGTGCCGCGCCGGATCTTGGCCGACAGCGTCTTGTAGAAAATGCTGTTCGGGTCACTGATCTGCCAGGCATGGCGGGCGGCCAATAGGGCCTCGTCCGCCGCTTCCGGCCGGAAATCATAGCTCGTCACAGAGCCGGGCCCGCCCTCATGCAGGCGCCAGTAGCCATCCTCCGTCCGCGCCATCGCCATACGCACCGGCGCATGATTGCTCACCCCGTCTTCCAGCGGTATCGCGCGCACCTGTGAGCTGCCAAAGCCGACATCGGCGAGATAGTCGCGGTCCAGCCGCACGAGCAGGGCGAGGTGATTGCCCATCGCCTCATCGCCGAGAGACGCCCGCCGCACGCCCGCAGCGATACGTGTCACCTCGAAGCCGACCTCAGACAGCGCCCAGCCGAAGACGGCATTCATCTCATAGCACCAGCCGCCCTTGCGCCGCGTGACGATCTCGTCATAGGCCGCCTCCAGTGACAGCGTCACCGGCCGCCCGGCATGAACGTCCAGATTCTCGAACGGCACCGTATTCACATGCGCCTCGTGCAGCGCATCCAGCGTCGCAAGGTCCACCCGAACCGGGCCGGCATGGCCAATGCGCTTCAGATAGGCGTCGAGGTCCAGCGTCATCGCCCGTCAATGCAGGAGGTGGCGGACACAGGCAAGACGCGCTCACCATCGCCCCTTTCCGAAACCGCCGCTTTCCTTTACGGTCCTCCCATCCGAGGGGCGCGTCACGGAAAGCGCTGAGATCGGGCTGAAGGTTCAAGTCTGCTCATCCTGAGCGAAGTCGAAGGACGAGCAGACGGCAAACCGCGCCGCCCGAGCACCCTTAGAACCTGATCCGGGGAATCTCCGCTAATGGAGGTGGCCGGCGTAGGAACGGAAAAACCGCGCGCCCCCGGGTCTCAAACCATTTGGAGAGACCCAACATGAACAAGCCCACCAGCCAGTCTGACTTCCAGACCCCCACTGTCACCACCGGCGCGCTGCCTGCCAGCCGCAAGGTCTATACCCATCCAAAGGCCGACCCGACCCTGTCGGTGCCGCGCCGCCTGATTGACCTGCACCCCTCCGCGAATGAAGAACCGGTGCCGGTCTATGACACGTCCGGCCCATATTCCGACCCGTCGGTCAGTATCGATGTCGAGAAGGGCCTTGCCCGCCACCGCACCGACTGGGTGCTCGAACGCGGCGGCGTTGAGGAATATGAAGGCCGCGATGTGCGCCCGGAAGACAATGGCGGCGCCTCCGGCAAGCATCTGGCCCGCGCCTTCCCGGCGCGTCACCGCCCCCTCAAGGCCGTCAATTTCGACCCGACCGGCAGCGTCACCCCAAACCCGAACCGCACCGACGCGGACCGCGAAGCCAATCGCAAGCCCGTCACCCAGTATGAGTTCGCCCGTGCCGGCATCATCACCAAGGAGATGATCTACGTCGCCGAGCGCGAAAATCTCGGCCGTCAGGAAATGCTGGAAAACGCCGAGGCTCAGATCGCGCAGGGCGAGAGCTTCGGCGCTGAGATCCCGCCCTTCATCACGCCCGAATTCGTGCGCGACGAGATCGCCAAGGGCCGCGCCATCATCCCGGCCAATATCAACCACCCGGAGCTTGAGCCGCAGATCATCGGCCGCAACTTCCTCGTCAAGATCAACGCCAATATCGGCAACTCGGCCGTCACCTCATCTGTCGAGGAAGAAGTCGACAAGATGGTCTGGGCGACGCGCTGGGGCGCCGACAATGTCATGGACCTCTCCACCGGTCGCAACATCCACAACACGCGCGAATGGATCATCCGCAACAGCCCCGTGCCCATCGGTACCGTGCCGATCTACCAGGCGCTGGAAAAGGTCAACGGCGTCGCCGAGGACCTCACCTGGGAGGTCTACCGCGACACGCTCATCGAACAGGCCGAGCAGGGGGTGGACTATTTCACCATCCATGCGGGCGTGCGCCTCGCCTATATCCACCTCACCGCCAAGCGCGTCACCGGCATCGTCTCGCGCGGCGGCTCGATCATGGCGAAATGGATGCTCGCCCACCACACAGAGAGCTTTCTCTACACCCATTTCGAGGAGATCTGCGACATCATGCGCGCCTATGATGTCTCCTTCAGCCTTGGCGATGGCCTGCGCCCCGGCTCCATCGCGGACGCCAATGACGCGGCCCAGTTCGCAGAGCTGGAGACCCTCGGTGAGCTCACCAAGATCGCCCACGCCAAGGGCTGCCAGGTGATGATCGAAGGGCCGGGCCACGTCCCGATGCACAAGATCAAGATCAATATGGACAAGCAGCTGCGCGAATGCGCCGAGGCGCCCTTCTACACGCTGGGGCCCCTCACCACAGACATCGCGCCCGGCTATGACCACATCACCTCCGGCATCGGCGCGGCGATGATCGGCTGGTACGGCACGGCCATGCTCTGCTACGTCACCCCGAAAGAGCATCTCGGCCTGCCGGACCGCGACGATGTGAAAGTCGGCGTCATCACCTACAAGCTCGCCGCCCACGCCGCAGACCTCGCCAAGGGCCACCCGGCCGCGCAGATCCGCGACGACGCGCTATCGCGGGCCCGCTTCGAGTTTCGCTGGGAGGACCAGTTCAACCTCTCCCTCGACCCCGAAACCGCCCGCGACTATCACGACCAGACCCTGCCGAAAGAGGCCCACAAGGTCGCCCATTTCTGCTCCATGTGCGGCCCGAAATTCTGCTCCATGAAGATCACGGCCGAAGTGCGCGACTATGCGGCCGGCATGACGGATAATGAAAAGGCCGACCTTGAACGCCAGGCGAAAGAGGCCGAAGAGGGGATGAAGGCCAAGAGCGCGGAATTCATGGCGCAGGGCGCTGAGATTTATGTGGAGCGGGAATAAACGACGAGCAGGTTCCGAAAGATATGAACGGCACTCCGGCTGAGAATAGACTTTTGCAATGGGCTGAACCCAAGAGACTTGGGTTCAGCATGACTAGCGGCGACACTGCGGCCTCTGAGCGAATTGCAGCACTCCATGAGGAGTTAATTGCAGGGCGTAAGGAAGACGTAGATTTCTCGCTAACGACCAACAGTCTAATTTCGATGTGCAAAGAGATAATTTTCGACATCAAAGACGGAAATTATATCTTTCATGCGATAGCCTTTAACTTAAACGGGTCCTACCTTGAGTTGGAAATTTGTCATCTTTTCGACATATATCCAACGTCTAGCGAGGGTGCTACCGACGAGGAGGAAGCTGTTGATATTTTAGCAATAGCAGCTCTTGAGGATGTACCTGTTTATCCCAACACCGCTGAAGTCGTTGGAGCGCTTGCGGACCTTCACAGGAAGCTAATCGTCGATGGGTTCACAGCCCCAAACGAATCTGGGGACAGGGTTAGGCTTCAATTCGCAAAACGCCCCACAACCGAATTGCTCGATATAAATCGAATAATGGATTTAAAGTTGAGCACGCCAATATTTGCGGCTGAGGTTGAGATTATAAGAAGGGTGGCGATTGAAGAAATATCGAAGCTTAGTCGAGCGGAGGCCGTGCTTTCAAAGATAGATATTGCTGTTTCAGAGCTTTCGAAGGAAATAAGCAGTAAGAATAGAAATGAAAATGCCATTCAATTATGTATAACTAAGCATCCAATATTACTTGGTCTTGACTACGAAAAAATTATACCAAAGCACAAGCTCGGTGCTGAATATGAAATGGACTATGCGGCTGAAAAGTATTCAAGAACATACGACCTAATTGAAATTGAGTCGTCAGTCTTGCAAATTTATACAAAAGCGGGAAATCCCTCCTCTCACTTAGTTCATGCTGAGCAACAAGTGTTGGATTGGTTGTCTTGGGTCGAGGCACATAATTCCTACGCAGCCAAGGGATTGCCCGAGATTTCTTCCCCAAAGGGGATCGTAATCATTGGCCGATCTTCGGATCTCACTGAAAGCGATACCCTGAAACTGCGTCATCGAAACGCAATGTGGGGCGGGAAGATACAGATATTTACTTACGATCAAATTCTTGAGCGAGCCGTTGGTGTGCGAGAGAGGCTCATATCGGAAAGATAGTTTCGCCGTAGGGCGGGATGACATCCCGCCCTACGGCGCCCTACATTGCCGCTATGACCGACACATCCAGCACCTCATCCCGCCTCGATGAGCTCGAAATCCGTATCGCCCATCAGGACCAGACGATTGAAGACCTGAACGCGGCTATCACGGCGCAGTGGAAGCTGATCGACCGGCTGGAGCGGCAGGTGGTGCGCCTGGCTGAGCGGGTCGCCGACAGCGAACAGGCCGTCAGCGAAGCCGCCCCGGTCAACAGGCCGCCGCCGCATTATTAAGGGGAAGTTATGCGTTCCCCTCCCCCGCGGGAGAGGGGCTAGGGGTGAGGGGGAGCCACCTCGCATCAGGCAAAGCACCAGCAGTGATGCGCCCTTTCTCGTCACTGCAAACCTTGGCGCGTGCCGATAGGCCGTATCCCCTCATCCCCGGCCCTTCTCCCGGTGGGAGAAGGGTGAAGAGGAAATCCATCCACACCCCTACAAATCACTCCCATACTACACGCCTCCCATCACCAGACAGGGCGGTCCGGACCGACCGGGTGGAGGTGGTTCTCGTCAAAGCCCCGCGTGCCGGTACAGACCCCGGCGCATGTGGCCAAGGCGGGAGGGCTCATGGGCGGCAATCGCCGTCCATGAGTGGAGTGCGAAGGTGACCGGTGCTGCGGGTGGGGTGTAACGCCCCTGCCATGTGGTCGGCGTCATGTGGGGTAATCAGTGCTGCGCAGGCTGTCC
>NVWP01000119.1 GCA_002733705.1 Henriciella sp.
TAGGCGGTCTCGGTGATAGCGGTGCCTTCGGCTTCGCTGGCGTAGAAAATCCCGGGTCGCTCGTATGCCCGGCGAAAGCGGCTGGCAACCGTGTGGCCATAGCGAAAGGGGGAAGCGAGGAGGTAATGCAACCCGTGCGCGGATTTCGGCAGGTCCGGCTTTGCGTTATCTGCCAGTTCTTCAAGCCGCTGTTGTTCGCCAAGATCGGAGGTCAGTCGATTGGTCGAGATGCGATGCTGCGCTTCAACTACCCGCCATACCGTTCGGCGGTAGCGGCGGAACTCAGACGCGAGCGCGGTGGGCGTCCACATAGTCGCAAACTGTGATGAGACCCTTGAAGCTGTCGACGAGATCGATCGGGCGCGCATCGAGATCGAGATTGGCGGTCGTCAGCCACGCGCGCGCAGACATGTCATCGCTCCCGAGCAGAGCATCGAGCGAGCGGAATAGCCGCAGGAGGAACTGAGCAGCTTCGAAGGACTTCGATGCAGGGTCGAGCTGTGCCTTGCCCGAGCGCAGGCGCGAGGCGGTAGATTCCGACACCCCCAGGATTGCACCAAGCTTGGGGTTGGTGAGGCCCCAGAACTCCGCAATGCGCGCGATAGCAGAGGTGAGGACCTTTCCATCATCGGGCTGCAATTCGAGTGGCTTCGTCGCCATGACCTTTCCTTTCATCTGCAAGATATACACACTTATCTCTCAAATGCAAGATTTCTGATGTTCGAAGACCGCCTCTCCGTTTGAGAAACGCCCGACCATTTTGAGTTCGCCGAACATTCGTTCGAAACGCGGCGCCACTTGGGCGAGCCAGTGGCGCGCACGGGCCGCGCGCGGGTGAAAGAAGTCAGCTTCCCAAAAGCGAGCATCATCGCGAGGGGCGAGCCAGATCGCGGCAAGCCCGCAATAGGTCGATATCCCGCAATCGGCGAAAGCGTTGCGCAGGAGGATACGCTCCTCGCGACCGCGCCATCCATCGAAGGTCTCGAAGGATGGAAAGGCTGCCTTTGTGGTATCGATGATCTCGTCGACGAGGCACTCATAGACCCAGTCCGCATCGTCGTCTTGGCCGTCATCGAGCAGGCGAAAGGCTACCAATGAGCCGGTCGGATAGCTGACGGAACGTCCCATCTCACCGCTCCTTAGGCTGCACTAGCAAGATCGACGTCGGTCTCGCCTTCACATGTTTGAAGTCCACCCAGTTCGAGCAACAACGTGGCTGCCTCCTCGGCCTTTGCAGCCGCGGTCAGGATCGCGCGCTCGTCCGATTTGAGGATCTTGAGCCAAGACGCGATGTAGCTCGCATGATTATCGAGGTGAGTGACTGGAAGACCCAACTCTGCCCCGAGAATGGCTGAGGACAGTTCGGCGATCAGTTCTTCGGCAGCATAAGCATCGCTACCGAAACGGTTCTTGAGATCGCGATCGAGCCGCGAGGAATGGCCGGTCCAGTGCGACAGCTCATGCGCGAGTGTCGCATAGTAGTGGTCGTAGGCTTCGAAAAGCTCGGCGGGCGGTATGGTTATGCGGTCGCGCAGCGGCTCATAGTATGCCTGGGCTCCGTGATGCCGCAGGTCTGCCTCGATCCGGGCGAAGAAAGCATCGAGCCGCTCTTCGCGGCCTTCGGGTTCAAGCGCGGCAACCAGTGGCTTCGGATGGTAGAATGCGGGAAGGCCATCGCATTGGTCGGCATTGAAGACTGAATAGGCCTTCAGCACGCGCCTGCTCTCCGTATTCTGACCGCCTTCGGCGTTTTCGACCTCCTTGGTGTAGCTTTTGTAAAAGATCGCAATGGTCGATTTCTCGCCTTTGCGGACCTGACCTCCAAGCGTCTGGCATTGGCGGTATGTCATCCAGTAGGGAGAGGCGTATCCGCAGGCATCGGCCACCATCCAGAGCCAGAAGGTATTCATGCCGCGATACGGTGTCCCGCAGGAGCGCAGCGGGCGAGAAAGCGGCAAGCCACGCCACGGCTTGACCCAGGGTTTGGTGCCCTGCTCCAGCTTTTCAATGATGGCAGCAGTGATGCGCCCGGCTGGAGAAACTGAAGCGGTGCGGCGGGACTTGGTCATAGATCGTCTCCTGATCACCGGAACGGACGTGTCCGGGTTCAGGATGAACAAGGCGCCCTCCCCTCTGAGCCTCACCAACGTAAGCGACCTACGGAAGGAAAGGTGAAAAGGCGGCCCGTCCCGAGAGGGACGGACCGCCCGCCGAGTGACCTGGACCTGTCAGGAGGGGTCAGGCAGCCTGCTCGGCAATTTCGTTCGCGGCCTCGTCTTCGGTCGGGTCCGCGGCTTCATTCTCGACCGGTGCCTCAGATGAACCGAAGCGCATGATCTCGGGCACCCAAGCTCCCGCTCGCGTCTTCACATCCGCCTCGCCGATGAAATTGCCGGAGAAGATACGCTCGGCTGCGCTCGCCAGTTCTGCCTTCTTCGAGCCTGCATAGCGGCTGACGAGTTCGGGGCCGCCTGCTGCATCGAGCGCTTCGAGCGTGCGCGCCTTCGCCACACGATCGAAATAGTTCGCCGCCGTTGGCCGCCACCAATGCGCCGGCTCGATCTCGAGCAGCGACCCGAGTATCTCGTGCAGCGGCGCCGAGCGATCGCCTTCACACGCAAGGCTAGCGACCAGCGTGCGGGATACGACATGGCCGAGCCAGGCCGAACGTGCTTCATCGCTCAATGCGCGGAAGCGTTCGAACCGCTCGACATCCGTCTCACCGGAGCGCCAGCTTTCGTCGAGCGAGGCGGCAAATTCGGCAAGCGCAGCGCTCGCTGGGGCGTCCTTCGCCTCGAAGCCGGCCACCGGTCCCGATGCTACCGAGCCGACCAGCGTCGATGCCTTCTTCGCGCGCCAGTCATGCCCATCGGCATCCGCGAGCGTGAAGACCATGAAGTCGAGCGCAAGCGCGGGATCGTTGGCCAGGTGGATCGCCAGGATGTCGCGGCGCTGCATCGCGAGCTCGTCGAGCAGACGGTGGGAAAGGGCGCCGCTCTTGCGCTTGGTATCAGCCCCAGCATCCACTGGTTCGACTGCTCCGTCATCAGCGTTGACGACTTCAACTTCGGTGTAGAATTGCGGCACCAATGCCGGTTCGCCATTGCGAGAGAGCACGAGGAACGCTCCAGCCTCCGACTTGAGCTCATCGGCAAGCACCGGCGGTCGGTCGTTGAGATCGCGCATCGCGCGGTCGATCGAGACCAGTTCTTCTTCCGCCTTGGCGATCTCGCTTTCGTCGCTGTCCTCATCCTCGAGGATGGCGGCCGTCCGATCGTAGTCGGCTTCAAGGTCGCTCAGCTCGCGGGCCTCGTCTTCGGTCAGCGGAGCCGGTTCGCATGGGAGCCGATTGAGGCCTTCGACGAGATCGTGGCTGACATAGTTCCCAAGCGTCGGTCGCACCCAAGCAAGTCCGTGTTCTTCAGCGACCATTTTCGCAGCATCATCCATCGATTTCTGGGCCAGGTCTTCGAGCAGCGCGACATCGATCCAGCTCTCGCTGGCTTCGTCGTCGAACAGTTCGCGTTCGATTCGGCCTCCTGCAGCAAGGTAGGCATCGCGCCCGACCAGAACCGCGCGCGGATCGGAGCCACGAACAGTGGCATCAAGCACCATGCGGCGGATCGTATCAGGCGTGATCTGATACCAGGCATCCTGCAGTTCGGCATAGACGTGTGCCTGGCGGTCGATGTCTGAAATCGCCCCATAGGCCTTGGCCATGTCGAGCGTGATCGCGCCTTCGGCGAGCGCTTCAAAGATACAGGGTGCGAGACCCGCCAGTCGCAGACGACCCTCGACAAAGCGGACCGTGAGACCAAACCGGCGGGCCACGTCTTCGGTGCTGGCTCCCGCTTCGATGATAGCGGCGAAAGCCTGCGCCTCGTCGGCCGGGTTCATCGCGAGGCGCTGCAAGTTCTCAGCAAGGCTCGCTTCGCGAACCTCGCTTTCCTCGCCTTCGATAACAAGGCAAGTAACCTCGTGGTTCTTGGGAAGCGTGCCTTCCTCGGCCAGCGCCTGGAGCTGAGCCAGACGGCGACCACCGGCCTCGACTTCGAACTTGCCGCGCTTGGCTTTTCGCACGACGAGGTTCTGTAAGAGGCCGCGCGCGGCAATGTCCGCACGCAGCTGCAGGTCTGCAAGAACGTCGCTCGACTTGCGCACATTGCGGGGGCTTGGGACGAGCTTCTTCAAGGGAATAGACTGGATCATGGATTGTCTCCTGATGGATTGAAGAGCCACGCGAAGATGCATGGCCCGACAAGCCACCGGCTCCCTCCCCTCTCTCACGCTTGGTCGTGGATTTGCCGTTCAGGCCGCAATGGCCGGGAGAACAGAGGATGCCTTCGACACGGGGACGAAAAGGCGCGTGCGGTAACGAATGATCTCTGTGAAACAGCCCTTGGTCTTGTACCAGTCGAGGCGTTCGGGGGCGTAGCCGGTGAGTTCGAGGCGCTGCTCGCCGCCGACCAGAGAGCGCTTGACGGTCAGAGCGTCATGACTTGCGAACGACTGGGGCGTTCCGCTTGTCAGGACCAGTTTTCCGAGCTCAGCCGGATCGGGGCCGGACACACCCTTCAAGCCGAATGTCTCGGCGATCTTGGCAAGGTCGATATCAAGGACTTCGCGTCCGATAATCGAGCTCCCGTGCTCGGCGGCAAGGCGGGTGACGCGGACATGGTCGCCAGGCAGCCGCTTCCAGACCGGAAGAAGCAGTCCAGTCGCCAGATGCACTCGTTCAGTGACCGGCGAAGCAGCTGCGGCGTCTTCTTCCTGTGTCCACAGCTGGGAAAACTCGGTCACGCCGACCTCTTCCCACAAGCTTTCTCCAAGCGCCTCGAGCGTCCAGTTGACCGATTGAAGCGGGCGCAACAGGCGACGGCGTTCGATCACCGCGCCATCATCGGCGATGAGGCGCCGCGCCGGAACTGACAAGGCCACCTTGCCCGAGCGCGCATTGCGCAGGGGAATGGCCTGGGGTGATCCGATCTCTTGCATCCTCACGAGACGTTTGAAGCGCAGCGGACGCAATTGGCGTTTCACTTCGAGCGAAACGAGGCGGGTTTCGGCGCCAGAGACAGCATCGGTGCGGAGCACATCATCGGATAGCACCGAGAAGCTTTCGACGCGGACCGTTTCCAGACCTAGATCGAGAGTGCCAGCCTCTCGGGCTGCTTCGACCCGCGCTTCAACAAGTCCGAGATACTCTTCGAAGATGCCGTTCTGCAGTGCGATCGGGAGCGCAAGTATGCGGTTGAGCCAGCGTTGGATGGTGGGAAGATTGTCGCTCAACCCGCCGTCGGGGTTCTCGAGCTTGAGGCCGGTTCGCTCGACGAAGTCCCCGAAACCGACTGCCTCGAGTTTTCCATCGTAAAGCAAGTAGAACCAGCGCGAGAGCGCGTCTTTCGCATAATCGCTCTCGAGATTGTCGGCAGGATCGAACAGGTTCTGACCGCCGGTCTGACGCTGGCCGCGTGTGAGAGCGCCCAATGCGTCGAGCCTTCGCGCAATGGTCGAGATGAAGCGGCGTTCGCCCTTCACGTCGGTAGTAACCGGGCGGAACAGCGGCGCAGAAGCCTGGTTGGTGCGGTTTGTCCGGCCAAGACCCTGGATCGCGTTGTCCGCCCGCCAGCCCGGTTCGAGGAGGAAATGGACGCGCCGCTGCTGGTTTTGGGCATCAAGGTCGGCGTGATAGGATCGGCCCGTACCTCCTGCGTCCGAGAAGACCAGAATACGTTTCGCTCCATCCATGAAGCACTGTGCTTCAGCGACATTGGCGCTTGCGCTTCGACGTTCAAGCCGCTGCTGACCGTCGCGCCCTAAGACCAATCTGCGGGTGCGGCCCGTGACTTCCGCCACGGCCTCGGTCCCGAAGTGCTCGATGATGGCATCAAGTGCAGTGGCGATAGGGGGCAAAGCGCAAAGCTGCTCGATCAGTGCGTCGCGAGCTGCGATGGCACGCGAGCAGAGAACGGGCTTGCCGTGCTCGTCGCTCATCGCTTCGGATCGCAGATTGCCTTCCTCGTCAGTGAAGACCTGCATTAGGCGCACGGGGAAGCTCTTCGCGAGATAGTCGATGACATATTCGCGCGGAGAGAGATCGATATCGAGCGCTTCTCGCTTCTCGTCCGAGAGATCGGCCAGGCGCCGGTCGAGCATCGCTTCGGCGGTCGAGACCAGCTGCACGACCACCGAATGGTCATCGCCAAGCGATGCTTCCATGGCAGGGATCAGGCTTGGCAGTTTCATCGAGAGCAGAAGCTGCGCAAAGAAGCGCTGCTTGGTACCTTCGAAGATTGAGAGCGCCGCGGCTTTGGCGTTGCGGTTGAGCGTATCACCGCTGTCCTCGTCGACCACCCTTGTGGCTTCGAGCGCTTCATCGAGATTGCGGTGAATGATCGCCCAGGCCTTGGCATAGGCATCGTAGATCCGCACCTGCGCTTCTGTGAGCTGATGTTCGAGGATCTCGTATTCGACCCCCGCAAACGACAACGCACGGGCAAGGTAGAGTCCCTGGGCCTTGAGATCGCGGGCGACAAGTTCCATCGCTGCCACGCCGCCGGCGCGGATCTCGGTCATGAATGCCTCATGCGTTGGAAACGAGGTTTCGGGCCCCCATAGCCCAAGGCGGGCCGTGTAGCCGAGATTGGCAATGTCCGATGCGCCGGTCGCGGAAGCGTACAGAACACGTGCTCGCGGCAGATGGTTCTGAAGCCTGAGACCTGCCATCCCTTGCTCCGATCCTTTGACATTGCCGCGGGTCGAGGAAGAGCCGAGCGCATTGGCCATGGCATGCGCTTCGTCGAAGGCAATCACGCCTTCGAATTGCTCGGCGGCCCAGTCGAGGATCTGATCGAGCCTTGTGTCCTCGGCGCGTCCCGAGCGAAGCGTTGGATAGGTTACGAACAGGATACCCTCGGCCATCGTCACCGGACTTCCGAGTTTCCATCGGGAGAGCGGCTGGATGTCGAGTGGGAGTCCCCCAAGCGCTTCCCAATCGCGGCGCGCATCTTCGAGCAATGCCTCGTTCTTGGTGATCCAGACGTGACGGCGTTCGCCCGAGAGCCAGCGATCCATCATGACGCTCGCGATCTGGCGACCCTTGCCTGCGCCCGTGCCGTCACCGAGGAAAAAACCCTGGCGGTAGAAGTGACCGTCCTCCGCGAGTTCGACCGTCGTTCCTTGTTGGCTTGGACGGAATTGCCCGGGAAGGTCGCGGGCGAATGCCTCGCAAGCGTAGATCAGTGTTTCGCACTGTGCGGCCGAGAGCAGTTTGCCCTCCTGCCAGTTCGCGGGAAGCAAGGGGCGCACTTTCGGCACCGGTGCCGCGACCGAGCCCATCGCAACCGATTCTACGAGCGGTGTCGGGTGAACGGCAGCATCCTGCATGATGACGCGGCTCGGTCGGTAAGGCAGGTAGATACCTGCCTGCTCGGGAACGGGCGCGGGCTCGTCCAGGGCTTGATAGTCGAGCGCGACTGCCGCGCTTTTCTGGGCGGCTCCAGTCACGAAAGGAGCAATCGGCTTGCGCCAAACAGCGCCGTCTGCCGAGGTCGCAACCGAACGTACCGGAAGGCGATGGATGTTCGGTTGCCTCGGCGCGCGATCGGGCAGCTTCGCCAGGCAGGAATGAAGTTCGGCGAGATCGGCGAGATCCCCCGCGGTCGTGGAGGCGTCCTGAAGAGCCGCCTTCTCGATGACCACCATTCTGACCGCGATCCCGGTTCCGCTTCGTGAGAATGCGCCCGACAGCCGGATGTTGAGCAGCAGCGAAGCCTGTTCCTGGTCTTCGACAAAAGCCAAGGCATCAAAGCCGTCTGGGAGAATGGCGACGAGGCGACCTCCTGGAGCGCAAATCCGCAGCGCACTGCGCAAGTGGCGCATTGCCGTGCGGCCATCGACGCCCCGCTCGCGGCTTCGGGCGAACGGAGGGTTGATCAGGATGACGGTGGGGCTCGGACCTTTGGCGAGTCCGGCGATCAACTCGCCATCATGTGCTGATAGACGAGCACGAGGGAAGATATGCGCGAGCGCATCGCGACGCGCGCGATCGATCTCGTTGAGCGTCATCGAACAATTTCGAACGTCACCCCAGAGAGCAAGCGCGCCATTCCCGGCTGACGGTTCGAGAATGTGATCGCGCGTGCCAAGGGACGCGGCCTTGGCCATCAGCCATCCAAGGATCGGCGGCGTCGAAAACTGCTGAAGCTCGACCTGGGTCTCGCTGCGCACGTGGCGAGGCGGCAAGGCTGCATCGAGCCAATCGAAACGCGCTGCGGCCTCGTGGAAGCCTGTATCGAGGTCGACGCGTGAGAATTCGCGAAGCCA
>NVWP01000120.1 GCA_002733705.1 Henriciella sp.
GTGATCGCTGTCATGGGCGGAATTTCCGCGGCCGCGGCGCTGGTGCTGGGTCTCTTTCCGGGGCTTCCCGAAAACTGGATCGTGATTGCGCTCGGCGTCTGGGGGCTGGGTTCGCTCTCCTTCTATGGCATCGGTGTCGCGCATGCGATTGACCGCTCGGATACGGCGCAGATCTCACGCGTCATGTCAGGGCTGCTTTTCGTCTGGGCCGCCGGGTCCGTGATCGGGCCGCCGCTGTCTGGCTATGCCTTCCGGGTGCCGTTTACAGAGGGCGGACTGTTCCTTCTGGCTGCAATTCTGTCGATCGTGCTGACGGTTTCCATGATGTATCGTCGCACGCGCCGGCAAGACGTGCCCAAGGATGCGCAGGAACCGTGGATGATTACTCTTCCGAGTACGGCAAATACGGGCGAAATTGACCCGCGAACGGATTAGCGGCGCTTTGGGTCCACCATGCGAACCCATCTGGTTGCGCCATGGAATGTCAGTGTTATAAGGCCACGAGTTTCTGAGCGGGTGGCGTCTCGCGCGTCCCCGTCCCGCCGACGATATACAAGAGGCTGAATTTCCCCATGAACATCCATGAATACCAGGCCAAGGCCGTGCTGAAGACCTATGGTGCGCCCGTTGCTGACGGCGCGCCCGTGCTTTCGATCGACGATGTGGAAAAGGCGGTCGACCAGCTGCCCGGACCGCTCTGGGTCGTGAAAAGCCAGATCCATGCGGGTGGCCGCGGCAAGGGCAAGTTTGTGGAGCCGGCTGCAGGTGAGAAGGGCGGCGTTCGCCTCGCCTTCTCCAAGGAAGAGGCCGTCGAGCACGCCAAGGCGATGTTCGGCAACCACCTCGTCACCGCGCAGACCAACAAGGACGGCAAGCAGGTCAACCGCCTCTACATTGAGGATGGCGCTGACATCGACCGTGAGCTTTACCTCTCTGTCCTCATCGACCGCGCCACCGGCAAGCCGGCTTTCGTCGCCTCGACCGAAGGCGGCATGGACATCGAGGAAGTCGCCCATTCCACGCCGGAAAAGATCCTGACCCTGCCGATCGACCCGATGGCCGGTGTCACCGACAAGGACAGCGAGAAGCTGTGCGATGCGCTGAAGCTGGAAGGCGACGCGCGCAAGGACGGCATGAAACTCTTCCCGACGCTCTACAAGGCGTTCACGGAGAAGGACATGTCGATGCTGGAGATCAACCCGCTCATCGTCATGGAAAATGGCCATCTGCGCGTTCTCGACGCCAAGGTCAGCTTCGACACCAACGCCCTCTTCCGTCACCCGGACATCGTGGAACTGCGCGACAAGACCGAGGAAGACGAAAAGGAAATCGAGGCGTCTGAATGGGACCTCGCCTATATCGCGCTCGACGGCACGATTGGCTGCATGGTCAACGGCGCGGGCCTCGCCATGGCGACGATGGACATCATCAAGCTCTATGGCGAAGAGCCGGCGAACTTCTGTGACGTTGGCGGCGGCGCCAACAAGGAGAAGGTCGCAGCCGCGTTCAAGATCATCATGAAGGACCCGAATGTGAAGGGTATCCTGGTGAACATCTTCGGCGGCATCATGAAATGTGACGTCATCGCCGAAGGCGTGATCGCAGCGGTCAAGGAAACCAATCTTGGCGTGCCGCTGGTCGTCCGCCTGGAAGGTACGAATGTCGATGAGGGCAAGGCCATCATCAAGAATTCGGGCCTCAACGTGATCCCGGCCGACGATCTCGACGACGCGGCCAAGAAGATCACCGACGCGGTCAAGGGGTAATCCGGCCCGATGGTTCGTTCTTCTCTCATCTGTCTTACGGCCGTCTTGCTGGCCGCCTGCGAGAGCGCTGGCGGCGACGGCAAGCTTACCCCGACGCTGGAGGGCGGGATTTCGGCCCCGGAAGGGGCTTCACCCGTCCTCGTGGATTTCGTCAATGTCTGTTCTTCCCTCGTGCTGGAAGCGCGCGATCCGGGCGTGGTTTTCACCGCGCTGGGATGGGAGATCCCTGACGGGACCTCCCCTGAGGAGATGGCGGCCTTTGGCGGCGCGGTGGCGGAGAAGGAGATGACGGCCGACATGCCGCTCATGCTCCAGCTCATGCCGATGGACTTTCCTCACGTGGACGGAATGACCTGTAGCGTCACCGGCTACGGCGCCAATGACATCGCCCGCGTGGATATTGCGGGCCTTGACGGCATCGAAGGCATGATGGGCAAGGTCGACACCTATGAGAAGGACGGCGACTCTGTGGGTCTGGGCCGCTGGAGCGGCGTGACCCAGGACGGGTCGGTGGTCACCATCTATGCCATGAGGGCCAATCGGGGGGAGGTGCTCAACCTCTCCCTCAACAAAACAAAGCCGGTAGAGCCGGCGCTAAACGCTACGAAGTAGGAAGCACTGAATGTCCATCCTTATCGACTCCAATACCAAAGTCATCGTGCAGGGCCTGACCGGCAATACCGGCTCGTTCCACACCAATCAGGCGCTCGAATATTACGGCACCAAGATGGTCGCCGGGACGCACCCGAAGAAGGCTGGCCAGAAATGGACCGCCGATAACGGGACCGAGCTGCCGATCTATGCGACGGCGGGTGAGGCCAAGGAAGCCACCGGCGCCAATGCTTCGGTCATCTATGTCCCGCCAGCCGGCGCGGCAGCGGCCATCGAGGAAGCCATCGATGCGGGGATCGAACTGATCACCTGTATCACCGAAGGTGTGCCGGTCATGGACATGGTCCGCGTGAAGGCAAAGCTCGAAAAATCCAATTCGCGCCTGATCGGGCCGAACTGCCCGGGCGTGCTGACCCCTGAGCAGTGCAAGATCGGCATCATGCCGGGCAAGATCTTCAAGAAGGGCTCTGTCGGCGTCGTGTCGCGTTCGGGCACGCTGACCTATGAGGCCGTGTTCCAGACCAGCCAGGCCGGTCTTGGCCAGACGACCGCTGTCGGCATTGGCGGCGACCCCGTCAACGGCACCAACTTCATCGACGTGCTGGAGCTTTTCCTCGCCGATGACGAGACCAAGTCGATCATCATGATCGGTGAGATCGGCGGCTCTGCCGAGGAAGAAGCTGCACAATTCCTGAAGGATGAGGCCAAGAAGGGCCGCAAGAAGCCGATGGTCGGCTTCATCGCTGGCCGCACGGCGCCTCCGGGCCGTACCATGGGCCATGCCGGTGCCATTGTTTCGGGCGGCAAGGGCGATGCCCCGTCCAAGATCGAGGCGATGGAATCTGCTGGCATCAAGGTGTCACCGAGCCCTGCGCGTCTCGGCGATACCATGGTAGAGGTTTTGAAAGGATAGCCGCGGACACTAAGTGTCCGCATGGCGGCCAGACGAGGCCTGAGACACGACCCCGCCGGGCCGTCCAGTGAAACAACAGGACGGTATAAACCATGGCAGATGACGGTTCCCCGATTACGGGCAAGCGGAGCGCAGCAAACAGCGCGATGCTTGAGACTGCCTTTCTTTATGGCGGCAGCGCGGTCTGGATCGAAAAGATGCAGGCCGCGTATGCGCGCGACCCCAAATCGGTTCCTGACAGCTGGCGCGACTTCTTTGCCCAGCTGGGTGATGGCGATGAGGCGGCGACCCGCAATGCGGATGGCGCAAGCTGGAAGCGTGAGCGCTGGCCCAAGCCTGCCGATGCCGACCAGGTCGCTGCCTTCGACGGCAACTGGACGCTGCTTGAGCCCAAACTCAAGGAGAAGATCAAGTCCGACGCCCCGGCGGCGAGCGCCGAGGATATTGCCAATGCGGTCAAGGATTCGATCCGCGCGCTGATGATGATCCGCGCCTATCGGGTGCGGGGCCATCTCGCGGCAAATCTTGACCCGCTGGCCATCGATAATGACGCGACCCAGCCCGAGCTCGACCCGGCCAGCTATGGCTTCACCGATGCGGACATGGATCGCAGCATCTATATCGATGGCTATCTCGGCCTCGATTATGCGACCATTCCTGAAATGGTCGACATCCTTCGCCGGACCTATTGCTCGACCGTCGGGATCGAATTCCAGCACATCTCCTCGCCTGAGGAGAAAGCCTGGCTTCAGGAACGTATCGAGGGCCCGGACAAGGGCGTTGCGTTCACCCCGGAAGGCAAGAAGGCGATCCTCGCCAAGCTGATCGAAGCGGAGACGTTCGAGCGCTTTCTGCACCGCCGTTATCCCGGCACCAAGCGCTTCGGCCTCGATGGCGGCGAAGCAGCCGTGCCGGCGCTGGAGCAGATCATCAAGCGCGGCGGCGCACTTGGCGTCAACGAGATCGTGGTCGGCATGCCGCACCGTGGCCGCCTCAACATGCTGGCGGCCGTCATGGGCAAGCCGTATGAGAAGATCTTCCACGAGTTTCAGGGCGGCTCCACCCAGGGCGCCGAAGGCTTTGGCTCCGGCGATGTGAAATACCATCTCGGCGCATCGTCTGACCGCGCTTTCGATGGCAATGAAGTTCACCTCACCATGAACGCCAACCCGTCTCACCTCGAGGCGGTGAACCCGGTCGTTCTTGGCCGGACCCGCGCCAAACAGGCGATGGAAGCTGATGAGACGGGCACGCTCGACCGGTCGCACAAGCTGCCGCTTCTGCTGCATGGCGATGCGGCCTTTGCCGGCCAGGGTGTCGTGTCTGAGTGTTTCGCGCTGTCTGGCCTTGCCGGCTATCGCACGGGCGGCACGATCCACTTCATCGTCAACAACCAGATCGGCTTTACGACAAGCCCGATGTATTCGCGCTCATCGCCCTATCCGTCCGACGTGGCGCTGATGGTGCAGGCGCCGATCTTCCATGTGAATGGCGACGACCCCGAAGCAGTGACCTATTGCGCCAAGGTGGCGACCGAGTACCGCCAGAAATTCGGCAAGGACGTCGTCATCGACATGTTCTGCTACCGCCGGTTCGGCCACAATGAGGGTGACGAACCGATGTTCACCCAGCCGGTCATGTACTCGCAGATCAAGACGCATGAATCGACGCGGGAAATCTATGCCAAGCGCCTCGTTGAAGAGGGGCTGGTCTCCGAGGATGAGGTCAAGCAGCAGATCAAGGATTTCGAGGATTTCCTCGACAAGGCCTTTGACGATGGCAAGACCTTTGAAGCGACCAAGGCCGACTGGCTCGATGGTGAGTGGTCCGGCCTCGGCCTGCCTGAGGATGACGAGCGGCGCGGCAAGACCGGCGTCGCGATCAAGAAGCTGAAGGAAATCGGCGAGACGATCACCACGGTGCCGGACAATGTGGACATCCACAAGACGCTGCGCCGCGTGATCGATGCCCGCCGTGAAGCCATCGAGACCGGTCACGGCCTCGACTGGGCGACCGCAGAGCATCTGGCCTTTGCCACGCTGCTCGAGGAGGGCTTTCCGGTCCGCCTGTCGGGTCAGGATTCCGGTCGCGGCACATTCTCCCAGCGCCACAGCCATTTCGTCGACCAGACCAGTGGTGCGCGCTATACGCCGCTCAACAATATCGCAGACGGCCAGGCCAATTACGAAGTGATCGACTCGCTCCTCTCCGAGGAAGCGGTGCTCGGTTATGAGTATGGCTATTCGCTCGCCGATCCGAACTGTCTGGTCCTCTGGGAGGCACAGTTCGGTGACTTCTCGAACGGGGCGCAGGTCTTCTTCGACCAGTTCATTTCCTCGGCCGAACGCAAGTGGCTGCGGATGAGCGGTCTCGTCTGCCTCCTGCCGCATGGCTATGAAGGCCAGGGGCCTGAACATAGCTCGGCGCGTCTTGAACGCTTCCTGCAGATGTGCGCGGAAGACAATATGCAGGTGGTGAACCTCACCACGCCTGCGAACTATTTCCATGCACTTCGCCGCCAGATCCACCGCGACTTCCGCAAGCCGCTGATCATCATGACGCCGAAATCGCTGCTGCGTCACAAGCTGGCGACGTCCTCGCTGGATGATTTCAACACGAAATCCTCCTTCCACCGCGTGCTGTGGGACGATGCCGAGACGCCGGGCCGCGAAGGCAAGGTGAAACTGACCGGCGATGACAAGATCCGCCGCGTCGTGATGTGTTCGGGCAAGGTCTATTACGACCTGTTCGAGGCACGTGAGGAACGCGGGATCGATGACGTCTATCTGCTCCGGATCGAGCAATTCTATCCGGTGCCGCGCAAGTCAATCATGGCGGAGCTGAAGCGCTTTACCCAGGCCGAGATGGTCTGGTGCCAGGAAGAACCGCGCAATATGGGCGGCTGGACCTTCATGCGTGACGAGATCGAATGGGCCTGTAACCAGGTCGGTGCGCAGAACCCGCGGCCGAAATATGCGGGACGTCCGCCCTCGGCAGCGACGGCAACCGGCCTACTTTCGCAACATAACAAGGAAAAGGATGCTCTCATCGCCGCCGCGCTGGGTGACCAGCCGGTCGAAGACAGCATCGTTTCCGCCTGAACAGAACGATACCTAACGGAAACGGAAGCATATGACTGATATCGTAGTCCCTCAGCTCGGCGAGAGCGTGACGGAGGCCACAGTGGGCCAGTGGCTCAAGAAAGCTGGCGACAAGGTCTCCAAGGATGAGGTTCTGGTCGAGCTGGAAACCGACAAGGTTTCAGTTGAGGTTGCCGCAACGGCAGACGGCACGCTGAGCGAGATCGTCGCCAATGAGGGCGACACGGTCGAGATCGGCGCGGTTCTGGGCCGTCTTGGCAGCGGCGATGGCGCAGGCGCGGCGAGCGAGGACAGCGCGCCGGAAGCCGACAAGGATAAAAGCGCCGAGAAGGCCGGTGAGCAGGAAGCCGCGCCCAAGGGCGATCCCGGCCGCTCAGGTGGCGGCAATGAGGGCGGCGACCTCACAGATGTCGTCGTGCCCGCCATGGGCGAAAGCGTCACCGAAGGCACGCTGGGCGAGTTCCTGAAGAAAGTCGGCGACCGCGTCTCCAAGGATGAGACGATTGCCGAGATCGAGACCGACAAGGTCGCGCTGGAAGTCCCGGCATCGGCCGACGGCACGATTGCCGAACTGCTGGTTTCTCCGGGCGACACTGTGACACCGGGATCGGTCATCGCACGTATTTCCGGCGGGGCCGGCGGCAGCGCGGGCGCCTCGTCTTCGAAATCCTCCGGCGGCACTGAGGCCAAGGAAGCCCGCGTGTCCGAAGGCGCGACGACCAGCCAGACCCCGGCAGAGACCGGCGAGTCCGCCTCCGGCCAGGAAGACCGTCCGGTCTCCCCATCGGTGCGCCGCGTGGCATCCGAGGGCGGCGTCAATCCGCAGGACATTCCAGGCACGGGCCGCGATGGCCGGGCCACCAAGGCCGACGCCATCGACTTTGTGAACAAGGCCGCACAGGCACCGAAGCAGGAAAGCAAGCCGCAGGCGGCTGCCTCCCAGCGTGAAATCGGCCCGCGTGAGGAACGGGTGAAGATGACCCGTCTTCGCCAGACCATCGCACGCCGCCTGAAAGAGGCGCAGGACACGGCCGCGATGCTGACGACATTCAACGATGTCGATATGTCCGCCGTGATGGCGCTTCGGTCCAAGTACAAGGATAGCTTCGCTGAGAAGCATGGCGTGAAGCTTGGCTTCATGGGCTTTTTCACCAAGGCGATCGTCTCTGCGCTGCAGGAGATCCCTGCTGTGAACGCCGAGATCGACGGCACCGATATCATCTACAAGAACTTCTACGATATCGGCATGGCGGTCGGAACCGACAAAGGCCTTGTCGTGCCGGTGATCCGTGACTGTGATGAGCTGTCGATTGCCGGGATCGAGCGTGAGCTGGGCAACCTTGCCCGCAAGGCGAACGTCGATCCCGGAACAGCGCTTCGTCAGGCGAACAGCAAGTTTGAGGGGCGGTTCCGGCAGATGGAATCCTATGCTGATGGGTGCGGAGAGCGACTGACGAATCTCAACCTGGACGACATGATGGACGAGCTTGAGATCGCGATGGAGAAGACGCGCAGCAAGCAGACGCGCAAGAAGCTTTCGAAACGCATGAAAGTCGTTGAAGGTTTCCGTTCAAGCAATGCGCGTCCGGAATGGATGGTTCTCGAGGCGCTGCCGGTGATTCCGCCGGAGCT